>NZ_JBPFDE010000039.1:0-645 GCF_051025595.1 Pantoea phyllosphaerae | reverse complement strand
ACTGGGGTGAAGTCGTAACAAGGTAACCGTAGGGGAACCTGCGGTTGGATCACCTCCTTACCTGAAGATACTGCCTTCGAAGTGCTCACACAGATTGTCTGATAGAAAGTAACGAGCAGAAAAAACCTCTACAGGCTTGTAGCTCAGGTGGTTAGAGCGCACCCCTGATAAGGGTGAGGTCGGTGGTTCAAGTCCACTCAGGCCTACCAGATTTTTCCTCATGCTGCGTTGTGACGACGGCTCGCATAGTGAACTATGCTTCGCATCGCCACGCCTTGCCTGAGAAAAAATCGCATTCTTCACGCAAGAATGTGTACTCGGTTGAGTGGTAGTAGACGGTCTCTGCAGTAACTGTATGGGGCTATAGCTCAGCTGGGAGAGCGCCTGCCTTGCACGCAGGAGGTCAGCGGTTCGATCCCGCTTAGCTCCACCATACTGTTTTCTGAAATACTTCAGAGCGTACCGGAAACGGTGGGCTGCGAAGTATTATGCTCTTTAACAATCCGGAACAAGCTGAAAATTGAAACGACGCGCCGCGCTATTCCCCCGTAACAGGGAATAAAGGCGACGCGTTCGAGTCTCTCAATAATCACATCCGCGACGTCGCAAGACGCCTGTGGGTTGTGAGGTTAAGCGACTAAGCGT
>NZ_JBPFDE010000038.1:0-651 GCF_051025595.1 Pantoea phyllosphaerae | reverse complement strand
CGTCACCTGGCTGCCCGCGTTCACCTGGGTCTCGGTGTGGGTGACGCCGCTGCCCTGCTCGCTGCCTTTGCCCCTGTTGACGCTGGCGGAGACGCTGATGCCCCAGCCGCCCTGGCCCGCGCCGATGCCCACGCCCAGGCTGCCGCCGTGGCTCTCGTTTTTCCCCTCCAGCGAGGAGGTATTCGCGGCCGACAGCAGGTTCAGGTCCCGGTTCGCCGACAGCAGCACATCCCTGCCGGCCTGCAGCTGGCTGCCCTGCACCGTCAGGTCGCCGTCGGCGCCTTTCACGCCGCTGCCGCGCGCCACCACGCTCAGGTTGTCCCCCGCCGTCAGGCTGCTGCCCTGGGCGGTGCGCTGCTCGCTGCGCTGCGTGGAGGTGGAAGACTGGCTGCCGTAAGAGAGGCTGACCCCGATGGCGTTGTTGTTCTCCGGGCTGTTGCCCTGCGCCGCCGCCAGGCGCGCGGCCTGCGTTGCCTGCACGCCGCTGAGCGCGGCTTTGGTGCCCTGCAGCGCCGCCAGCCGTCCGCTGTCGGCGGACTTCGCCTCCTGCACCGTCTGCGCCGCCGTATTGAGCGCGCTGCCCACCGTGCCGGAGAGCGCCAGCGTCAGGCCGGAGGTTTTCTGCTCCACCTTATGGGTCTGGCTGCTCTG
>NZ_JBPFDE010000037.1:0-1181 GCF_051025595.1 Pantoea phyllosphaerae | reverse complement strand
AATTAAGCGATAACTTCAGCAACAACGCCCGCGCCAACGGTACGGCCGCCTTCGCGGATTGCGAAGCGCAGACCCTGGTCCATCGCGATCGGATGGATCAGAGTCACGGTCATTTTGATGTTGTCGCCCGGCATTACCATCTCAACGCCTTCCGGCAGTTCGATGTTGCCAGTCACGTCAGTTGTACGGAAATAGAACTGCGGACGGTAGCCTTTGAAGAACGGAGTGTGACGACCGCCTTCTTCTTTGGACAGCACGTAAACTTCTGATACGAAGGTGGTGTGCGGCTTGATTGAGCCCGGCTTAGCCAGAACCTGGCCACGCTCGATCTCTTCACGCTTGATACCACGCAGCAGAACGCCCACGTTCTCACCAGCCTGACCTTGATCCAGCAGTTTGCGGAACATTTCAACGCCGGTACAGGTTGATTTCGCGGTGTCTTTGATGCCCACGATTTCAACTTCGTCGCCCACTTTCACGATGCCGCGCTCAACACGACCGGTAACAACGGTACCACGGCCAGAGATTGAGAATACGTCTTCGATCGGCAGCAGGAACGGCAGGTCGATTGCGCGAACCGGATCCGGGATGTAGGTGTCCAGGTGGCCAGCCAGCTCAACGATCTTCGCTTCCCACTCAGCGTCGCCTTCCAGCGCTTTCAGCGCGGAACCGCGAACGATCGGGGTGTCGTCGCCCGGGAAGTCGTACTGTGACAGCAGGTCACGGACTTCCATCTCAACCAGCTCCAGCAGCTCTTCGTCATCAACCATGTCGCACTTGTTCAGGAACACGATGATGTAAGGAACGCCAACCTGACGACCCAGCAGGATGTGCTCACGGGTCTGCGGCATCGGGCCGTCAGTCGCAGCAACAACCAGGATAGCGCCGTCCATCTGCGCAGCACCGGTGATCATGTTTTTCACATAGTCGGCGTGGCCCGGGCAGTCAACGTGCGCGTAGTGGCGAGACGGGGTTTCATACTCAACGTGAGAGGTGTTGATGGTGATACCACGTGCCTTCTCTTCCGGCGCGTTATCGATCTGGTCGAACGCACGAGCCTGGCCGCCGTAGGTTTTAGCCAGAACGGTGGTGATTGCTGCAGTCAGGGTGGTTTTACCGTGGTCAACGTGACCGATGGTGCCCACGTTTACGTGCAGTTTGTTACGTTGAAATTGCTCTTT
>NZ_JBPFDE010000036.1:0-1541 GCF_051025595.1 Pantoea phyllosphaerae | reverse complement strand
AGGAGGCACTGTTGCAAATAGTCGGTGGTGATAAACTTATCATCCCCTTTTGCTGATGGAGCTGCACATGAACCCATTCAAAGGCCGGCATTTTCAGCGTGACATCATTCTGTGGGCCGTACGCTGGTACTGCAAATACGGCATCAGTTACCGTGAGCTGCAGGAGATGCTGGCTGAACGCGGAGTGAATGTCGATCACTCCACGATTTACCGCTGGGTTCAGCGTTATGCGCCTGAAATGGAAAAACGGCTGCGCTGGTACTGGCGTAACCCTTCCGATCTTTGCCCGTGGCACATGGATGAAACCTACGTGAAGGTCAATGGCCGCTGGGCGTATCTGTACCGGGCCGTCGACAGCCGGGGCCGCACTGTCGATTTTTATCTCTCCTCCCGTCGTAACAGCAAAGCTGCATACCGGTTTCTGGGTAAAATCCTCAACAACGTGAAGAAGTGGCAGATCCCGCGATTCATCAACACGGATAAAGCGCCCGCCTATGGTCGCGCGCTTGCTCTGCTCAAACGCGAAGGCCGGTGCCCGTCTGACGTTGAACACCGACAGATTAAGTACCGGAACAACGTGATTGAATGCGATCATGGCAAACTGAAACGGATAATCGACGCCACGCTGGGATTTAAATCCATGAAGACGGCTTACGCCACCATCAAAGGTATTGAGGTGATGCGTGCACTACGCAAAGGCCAGGCCTCAGCATTTTATTATGGTGATCCCCTGGGCGAAATGCGCCTGGTAAGCAGAGTTTTTGAAATGTAAGGCCTTTGAATAAGACAAAAGGCTGCCTCATCGCTAACTTTGCAACAGTGCCTTCTGTGGGCCGTACGCTGGTACTGCAAATACGGCATCAGTTACCGTGAGCTGCAGGAGATGCTGGCTGAACGCGGAGTGAATGTCGATCACTCCACGATTTACCGCTGGGTTCAGCGTTATGCGCCTGAAATGGAAAAACGGCTGCGCTGGTACTGGCGTAACCCTTCCGATCTTTGCCCGTGGCACATGGATGAAACCTACGTGAAGGTCAATGGCCGCTGGGCGTATCTGTACCGGGCCGTCGACAGCCGGGGCCGCACTGTCGATTTTTATCTCTCCTCCCGTCGTAACAGCAAAGCTGCATACCGGTTTCTGGGTAAAATCCTCAACAACGTGAAGAAGTGGCAGATCCCGCGATTCATCAACACGGATAAAGCGCCCGCCTATGGTCGCGCGCTTGCTCTGCTCAAACGCGAAGGCCGGTGCCCGTCTGACGTTGAACACCGACAGATTAAGTACCGGAACAACGTGATTGAATGCGATCATGGCAAACTGAAACGGATAATCGACGCCACGCTGGGATTTAAATCCATGAAGACGGCTTACGCCACCATCAAAGGTATTGAGGTGATGCGTGCACTACGCAAAGGCCAGGCCTCAGCATTTTATTATGGTGATCCCCTGGGCGAAATGCGCCTGGTAAGCAGAGTTTTTGAAATGTAAGGCCTTTGAATAAGACAAAAGGCTGCCTCATCGCTAACTTTGCAACAGTGCC
>NZ_JBPFDE010000034.1:0-2607 GCF_051025595.1 Pantoea phyllosphaerae | reverse complement strand
ACGGAGCGGCGTGAAGCGCTGAAAGATACGGCATCACTGGGCGCTGACTTTTTGCCGGTCGTAGGAACCCTGAAAAGCGCAGCGGAGGCACAGAGCGCGCTGGATTATCTGATGGCCGCCGCATCCCTTATACCGGGGGAACGTGTTGCTGCGGGCATATTTAAAGCGGCAGAGAAAGCGCTGGTTAAAGGTGATGTGGCTGAAGCATCAAAGCTGATTAATAAGGCCAGTGATGAGATAGCAATAGCTTCGCGTCCCAGCCACAGGCAGTCTGAAATAGATGTCGGTAAAGATCTCGGTGAAGGATGGCGCGAACAGGTCAGCTTTAAGGACGGTAAAGAAGTTCCCTACGGTACCAAAGGTGGAGTTCGTCCTGACTGGTGTCAGGGAAATGTCTGTAGTGTTGAAGTGAAGAACTATAACATTACAACGAATCAGAGCGGGCTAATAAATAATGTGTCTAAGCAAGCTATCCAACGTGCCGAAAATTTACCTGCGGGAATGCGTCAAGAGGTTGTGATTGATGTTCGTGGACAAAGTGTCACTCCAATTCAGGAAGATGCAATCATTAAAGGGATTGTTCAAAAATCCAACGGAGCAATTAAGCCTACAGATATTCAATTTAAGAGGTAATAAGTATGAGACATGTTGGGTTTATGGGAGGGAGTTCAATGGTAGAGCTAGGAACTGCCTCTGAAATGATGGATTTTTTTAATTTCATTAACAAAAGACTGGAAGGTAAAGAAAGCAATGAAATAGCAATTCGTCTTTATAGTAAATATATAAAGCTTGAACAGCTAGAAGAGCTGTATTCGATGGTAAAAGATATCAAATCAATGCTATCCTCAGATGAAGATAAGTATTTTAAATATTTGTCAGGTATAGAAACATGTATTGAATCGGCGAAATTTTTCTATAACAGTTGGGGTGTTTATCAACCAGTTAAAGTTGCTGTGACCGATGCACCTTATTATATAGAAGATAAAAACCGGCCTTTAGAACACTACGATGAATTAAAACCTAATGAAACACCGTTTTGGTTACGTCAATGACTAAATCGTGGCTGTAGTAGAGATTTTATAGGTCATGATGTTGATCTTAACAAGGAAAATGACAATAGAGTCCCCAAAATCACTCCTCTGTTGCAAGGGCTAAAGCCTTTGCTGGATGCGGACGGGAAACCGGTGGCCGGGGCTGCAGGTGTTTGGTTAGGAGCTGTTTCTATTGTGCCAGAGGACGCTGCTCCAAATGTGCCTCCAGTTGATGCAAGCATTGAAGAATGCATTGAAAGGAGATCCGAAGTGAGTGTTGATTTAATAAAGTATGTGAAATGGAGACGTGTTGTAGTAGGTCAGGAGCTTTCTAAGGTCATCGGTCTGATATTTATCCTTAAAGTTCCATGTTTTGAACACCCTCAAAGGTTGCAATTTATTTTTGATGGTGTTAAAGGTGGCGAAAATTTTAAGTGTGGAGGAGATGGCGCTTCTCTTGAATTAACAAGCTCACCTCTTTTAGAGAGCGATCTGGGTGAGTATGGAAACGAAGAAATATTAGACATTTCGGCTAATGAACCTTTTTATGAGTGCATTGGAAGAAAATTGGCTGGATTGCACCTGATCTTTTCTTCAGTAGAGGATGCAAATATAGGTGTTAGATTTAACTTTGAAGGTGGGGAAGGATTTTGTGTAGTGAACTGGGGAGATGAAATCAATATAATGAAATGCTTACCGGATGCGTTCGAAAAGAATGAAGGTATTAAATACAAAGTGATATAGTATATCAACACCAGCTCTAAACGGATGACGGATGCAGATTACGCGGCAGGAAAACTAACCTGGGCGGTAGACATACCTCTAAATATAGTCTTTTAAAACCATATTTAGGTTCGCTGCATCAGCAAATCGTGTCACTCCGTTCCTGCAAGGCAGATAATCCGTCGACCTTCCTCGGCGGTGACAATAACCGGTTGGCCGTATCCAAATCCCGCGTACTGTAACCAGTTACCCTCAAGGTTAAGCACGGGGCTGCGGCTGTTATAGCGGCTCGCTCCGGTGTACCGATAAATACCGCGCCCGGCAGACCCTTCACCGGGCCGCAGACAAGCTACGCCCCGGCTCAGAGCCCTGAGTTCTACAACTGAATCTGACAAAATACTAATAGTAGCCCCGTTGCTGACTGCTAAGATGCTGCTCTGCAGATCGCGGTCATGGCATGGTGATAGCTTGTTTGGATTGAAAAAGGGTTTCGGGGTAATAAGTTAGCGTCACAGAAACACATTCATATAGTAAGCACGACCCACGTCAACAGCCGCGTTAACGCGAAGGATAACCTGACGCTCAGCAGCGGCAACGACACGCTGCTCTCCGGCGCCCAAGCGCTGGGCGACAGCATCAGCGTTAACGCAGGCAATAACCTCACGCTCACCAGCCTGCAGGACACCGATAACTATCAGAGCAGACAGCAGAGCGCCAGCGGCGGCTTCAGCTTCACCTGGGGCGCGGGCGGTTCGGCCGGGCTGAGCCTCAGCAAGAGCAGGATAAACAGCGAGTACGCCAGCGTCGGCGACCAGAGCGGGCTGTTTGCGGGCGACGGCGGCTATGACATCTT
>NZ_JBPFDE010000033.1:0-2994 GCF_051025595.1 Pantoea phyllosphaerae | reverse complement strand
TTCGCGTCTCGCAAAACGCCTCTGGCGTTGTAAGGTTAAGCCTCACGGGTCATTAGTACCGGTTAGCTCAACGCATCGCTGCGCTTACACACCCGGCCTATCAACGTCGTCGTCTTCAACGTCCCTTCAGGACCCTCGAGGGGTCAGGGAAAACTCATCTCGGGGCAAGTTTCGTGCTTAGATGCTTTCAGCACTTATCTCTTCCGCACTTAGCTACCGGGCAGTGCCATTGGCATGACAACCCGAACACCAGCGGTGCGTTCACTCCGGTCCTCTCGTACTAGGAGCAACCCCCCTCAGTTTTCCAGCGCCCACGGCAGATAGGGACCGAACTGTCTCACGACGTTCTAAACCCAGCTCGCGTACCACTTTAAACGGCGAACAGCCGTACCCTTGGGACCTACTTCAGCCCCAGGATGTGATGAGCCGACATCGAGGTGCCAAACACCGCCGTCGATATGAACTCTTGGGCGGTATCAGCCTGTTATCCCCGGAGTACCTTTTATCCGTTGAGCGATGGCCCTTCCATTCAGAACCACCGGATCACTATGACCTGCTTTCGCACCTGCTCGAGCCGTCACTCTCGCAGTCAAGCTGGCTTATGCCATTGCACTAACCTCCTGATGTCCGACCAGGATTAGCCAACCTTCGTGCTCCTCCGTTACGCTTTGGGAGGAGACCGCCCCAGTCAAACTACCCACCAGACACTGTCCGCAGCCCGGGTAACGGGCCTACGTTAGAACACCAGCCATTAAAGGGTGGTATTTCAAGGACGGCTCCACGCAGACTGGCGTCCACGCTTCAAAGCCTCCCACCTATCCTACACATCAAGGACCAGTGTTCAGTGTCAAGCTGTAGTAAAGGTTCACGGGGTCTTTCCGTCTTGCCGCGGGTACACTGCATCTTCACAGCGATTTCAATTTCACTGAGTCTCGGGTGGAGACAGCCTGGCCATCATTACGCCATTCGTGCAGGTCGGAACTTACCCGACAAGGAATTTCGCTACCTTAGGACCGTTATAGTTACGGCCGCCGTTTACCGGGGCTTCGATCAAGAGCTTCTCCTTGCGGATAACCCCATCAATTAACCTTCCGGCACCGGGCAGGCGTCACACCGTATACGTCCACTTTCGTGTTTGCACAGTGCTGTGTTTTTAATAAACAGTTGCAGCCAGCTGGTATCTTCGACTGGCCTCGGCTCCGGGAGCAAGTCCCCTCACCTACGCGCCAGCGTGCCTTCTCCCGAAGTTACGGCACCATTTTGCCTAGTTCCTTCACCCGAGTTCTCTCAAGCGCCTTGGTATTCTCTACCTGACCACCTGTGTCGGTTTGGGGTACGATTTCGTGTTGCCTGGAGCTTAGAGGCTTTTCCTGGAAGCAGGGCATTTGTTGCTTCAGCACCGTAGTGCCTCGTCGTCACGCCTCAGCCTTGAGCATCCGGATTTGCCTGGATGCCCAGCCTACACGCTTAAACCGGGACAACCGTCGCCCGGCCAACATAGCCTTCTCCGTCCCCCCTTCGCAGCAACACCAAGTACAGGAATATTAACCTGTTTCCCATCGACTACGCCTTTCGGCCTCGCCTTAGGGGTCGACTCACCCTGCCCCGATTAACGTTGGACAGGAACCCTTGGTCTTCCGGCGAGCGGGCTTTTCACCCGCTTTATCGTTACTTATGTCAGCATTCGCACTTCTGATACCTCCAGCATGCCTCACGGCACACCTTCGACGGCTTACAGAACGCTCCCCTACCCAACAGTATCGCTACTGCTGCCGCAGCTTCGGTGCATGGTTTAGCCCCGTTACATCTTCCGCGCAGGCCGACTCGACCAGTGAGCTATTACGCTTTCTTTAAATGATGGCTGCTTCTAAGCCAACATCCTGGCTGTCTGGGCCTTCCCACATCGTTTCCCACTTAACCATGACTTTGGGACCTTAGCTGGCGGTCTGGGTTGTTTCCCTCTTCACGACGGACGTTAGCACCCGCCGTGTGTCTCCCGTGATAACATTCTCCGGTATTCGCAGTTTGCATCGGGTTGGTAAGCCGGGATGGCCCCCTAGCCGAAACAGTGCTCTACCCCCGGAGATGAGTTCACGAGGCGCTACCTAAATAGCTTTCGGGGAGAACCAGCTATCTCCCGGTTTGATTGGCCTTTCACCCCCAGCCACAGGTCATCCGCTAATTTTTCAACATTAGTCGGTTCGGTCCTCCAGTTAGTGTTACCCAACCTTCAACCTGCCCATGGCTAGATCACCGGGTTTCGGGTCTATACCCTGCAACTTAACGCCCAGTTAAGACTCGGTTTCCCTGCGGCTCCCCTATACGGTTAACCTTGCTACAGAATATAAGTCGCTGACCCATTATACAAAAGGTACGCAGTCACCCCATAAAAGAGGCTCCCACTGCTTGTACGTACACGGTTTCAGGTTCTGTTTCACTCCCCTCGCCGGGGTTCTTTTCGCCTTTCCCTCACGGTACTGGTTCACTATCGGTCAGTCAGGAGTATTTAGCCTTGGAGGATGGTCCCCCCATATTCAGACAGGATACCACGTGTCCCGCCCTACTCATCGAGCTCGCGACCCGTGTGCTTTCGTGTACGGGAGTATCACCCTGTACCCTGCGCCTTTCCAGACGCTTCCACTAACACACAGGCCGGTTCAGGCTCTGGGCTGCTCCCCGTTCGCTCGCCGCTACTGGGGGAATCTCGGTTGATTTCTTTTCCTCGGGGTACTTAGATGTTTCAGTTCCCCCGGTTCGCCTCGCAGCACTATGTATTCATGCTGCGATAGTGTGTCGGAACACACTGGGTTTCCCCATTCGGACATCGCCGGCTGTAGCGGTTCATATCACCTTGCCGGCGCTTTTCGCAGATTAGCACGTCCTTCATCGCCTCTGACTGCCAGGGCATCCACCGTGTACGCTTAGTCGCTTAACCTCACAACCCACAGGCGTCTTGCGACGTCGCGGATGTGATTATTGAGAGACTCGAACGCG
>NZ_JBPFDE010000032.1:0-3005 GCF_051025595.1 Pantoea phyllosphaerae | reverse complement strand
CCAGCCCAGCGTGCCGGCAGACAGGCGGTTATTCGCCGCATCCGCAGTAGAGGCGATGACCGCGCCGTTAAGCTGCGTATGGCGGATTGCCGTGAAGACGTTTTATTTCATCATCATTCCCCGGCGCATTATTCTCAAAAAAAATCCAGAAACGAAATCGGGATCGAAAGCTAAAGATATTTTTCAGGTATAGAAGATAACTGTTCTATAACAGACCAGCTTTCAGGCTCCGCTTTTTTATTGTGCCACTTAGCTCCATCGCCTAACCATTTTGTCCGATATTTCTTAACTCCTTGCACTGTTGAATCTTCGTAACCGAATTCGATCCCACAGCAATCACATATATCGTATGTTGGTGATTCTCCATCATCACCCCAAGGGGCATCTAGCTGCTCAGCACCACATACCCTGCAAATATATAACTTATTATTTTTGCGCATTGAAGTAGTCCAAATTTTTTTGATAGCAATGATCTGCGGGATCTGGCCTGAACATTGTTTTAGGCGCACCATCACTATTTTTGACTGCAAATGTATTGGACGATGGGTTGTAGTAAATCGTATCACCGTTTTTACGTGGTGTGGTGAGCGTTCCTATTGGCGGATTTGTTACGAAATCATGTGCAGCATCCACATATTGTTTAGATTTTTGATATTCGGGAAACTCTTTCCCATGCTTCGTCCAGTGTCCATACGCATTGTCTACAGGCTCCGCTTTTTTGGTTTCAGTCCAAATCTGAGTATCTTTAGATTTACCTCCAATCGGAACTGCCCTAATGCCAAGACCAGCAGTTCCAGGAATCGGCTTGCCATCTTCGTCAACACCCTGGGCCTGGCAATGTTATAAACTTTTGGGAGGCTGTCGCCATGCTCTTTCTCAAGCTCTTCCACATCATGGCCAAGGCTGAGCGAGTTATTCTCAACCGCATTCTTCCTAGCCCCTCCTGTCCCGCCTCTTGGCACCGAATCCGATGCTATTCCGCACGCCAGTGCGGCCGCCATAGGGCTCTGCGCGCTTATCGTCTGCTTCTGACTCTCTGTCAGGTCGCTAAGACAGGACAATGTATTACAGCCGCTGCCCCAGCCTTAACCTTAAAGGGAACTGGCTGGAAGAGGCGGGATTTACCACTGGCCAGCCGGTAGCGAGCTGTGACCCTGTGGACCGCCTGCCGTACGCAGGCTGTGGAGGCCCACAAGCGACGGATTAGCGCTCTGCTGTATGGCCGGATTTTAGTTGTGCATGACCATACACGTATCAAGGCGGGCAGCCGAAGCTGGCGAGACGGGAACGAGCAACGAAGCGTAGCACGAATTACCGCAGCGAGCCCACGCCCGACGGGCATTAAGCCTTTCAGTGTGGGCCGTCAGGCCGACTTAATGCCTAAGACAGCGCGAAGTGATAGGTACAATTCGGGATATAACAAAACTCAAGAAGCGCTGCGCTGGCTAACCGCTAATAAAAAACCCCGGCCCCAAGGCCGGTTTTTTTTTATTAGGAAAGAAGCTTAAATAGGTCGCCTCTGAGCTGATCCAACTCATCATTTTCACTCATCAAAACCTTTCCTTTACTATGCAGAACGAGGTCATTTAAAGATCCCATTCCACCATAGAAATTTCGAAAAGTGTGTTTGGTACTTTCAGGACCAGTAGCGTATTTTTTAGCCAGTTTAAAAATACTGGCCGACCATTCTGTATAACCACCTAGTTCTAATAAAGTAGCCATGCGCTCCATTTTCTCTACGACAAGCTTTGTTTTTTCAGTGATCATTTCAATGGTTTAATCTCCATGTCATGGAAGACTGTGATCAAACCTTTCTGGTCCTGAACCACCATGTGGTCATAAGCGTCACGCCGAGATATACTTCAATAAAAGTCTTCTCGCTTAAAGACAGTGCCCGTAGGGAAAACGTCATCCTTCTCGAAGTACACTGTATTTTCTTTCCCATGAATCACTATTGTATAACCATAGACAACGTCATCTTCCTCACTGATCCCAAGAACAACTCCTTTACATTTTGCGTATTTGCTATTTTTCGCGTTTTCCTTCACCTCTACTTCCTGGTAAAAATTTATCTTCATGATCATCACTTATGTGTAATTTTTCCATCCAGAGATATATTAAGATGTGAGCCGTCTCGCGTTGCCCAACCTAACTGAGATTTTCCAGTTCGCGATAACTGCACATCCCATTCAAATTCTTGCCCTGCCGTGCGGGAAGGACCCTTCACCCATTCGTTCTTAAATTTATCAATATAGCCATTGTTGGGACCTCTCGGTAAAGGTTGCGATGGTGAATAGTCCTCCGGAGGTATGTAACGTATTTTACCTTGATTCGGTAACTTGACATGGTTGATACGCCCCTTAGTCGACCACTGTTGCGCGGCCCCACCTGTGCCTAAAGGATTAAAAGGTGGTTCATCTGCGTACTCTAGGTTTTTATTGCCGCTAACTAGTTGTTCTGGTTTTACGTTCTGACCTGTCTTTGGAACACTTGCTGCACCCAGCGACCCATAAGCCAGATTAGTTAAACCATTAGCCCCGGTTTTAAGCAAAGCAGCTTCAAGCCAGCCACATTTACCTGAGCACTGATCAATAATATCAGCATACCATTGCGCTGAACTTTCGTAAGCGCGTCCTGCCATATCGTCCTGCTTACGCAGCTCTGTATAAGCATTGTCGCTAAGCTCAATCTTAGAACGCATATCAGCAATACAGGTAGTATCACCTACATCCCAACACGTCTTAAGCTTCTGAATATTTTCTGCGGACTCCTTCGCCATATCCTTGCGGATATTCTGCTCACAGCTGGCGTTTCCATTGCATGCTTTATACTTATCTGCATATTCCTGCGGGTGCCCTTGACTGAGAAAGTTATTCTCAACCGCATTCTTCCCGGCCCCCGCCCCGGTCCCGCCGCCCAGCGTCGTACCCGACGCTATCCCGCCCGCCAGCCCGGCCGCCATCTGGCTCAGCGCGCTCACCGTCTGCTTCTGGCTCTCCGTCAGG
>NZ_JBPFDE010000031.1:0-3742 GCF_051025595.1 Pantoea phyllosphaerae | reverse complement strand
ACAGGGGCAAAGGCAGCGAGCAGGGCAGCGGCGTCACCCACACCGAGACCCAGGTGAACGCGGGCAGCCAGGTGACGATGGTGAGCGGGCGCGACACCACGCTTCAGGGCGCGCAGGTGAGCGGCGAGAAGGTGAAGGCGGAGGTGGGCCGCAACCTGACGCTGGCGAGCGAGCAGGACAGCGACCGCTACGACGCGAAGCAGCAGAGCGCCAGCGCGGGCGGCAGCTTTACCTTTGGCTCGATGACCGGCTCGGCCAGCGTCAACGCGAGCCGGGACAGGATGCACAGCACCTGGCAGAGCGTGGAGGAGCAGACCGGCATCTTCGCGGGCAAAGGCGGCTTTGACGTGAGCGTCGGGGCGCACACGCAGCTGGACGGGGCGGTAATCGGCTCGACCGCGACGGCGGATAAAAACCGGCTGGAGACGGGGACGCTGGGCTGGAATGACATTGAGAACCACGCGGACTATAAGGTGGAGCACCAGAGCGCGGGCATCAGCACCGGCGGCAGCATCGCCGGTCAGTTTGCCGGGAACATGGCGAACGGGCTGCTGGTGGGAGCAAACCACAGCGGCAGCGACAGTTCAACGACGAAGGCGGCGGTGAGCGAGGGCGCAATAGTTATCCGCGACCGGGAGAATCAGACGCAGGACGTGAGCGGGCTGAGCCGGGACGTGGAGCACGCCAACCAGACGCTGTCGCCGATATTCGACAAGGAGCGTGAGCAGAACCGGCTGCAGGAGGCGCAGCTGATTGGGGAGATTGGCAGCCAGGCGGCGGACATTGCCCGGACGGAGGGGCAGATAGCGGCGACGAAAGCCGCGAATGAGCGGATGAAGGCGGTCACGCCGGGACAGCTGAAGGCGGCGGAAGCGGAATGGCGGAAGGCGAACCCGGGGAAAGAGCCGACGGCCAGCGACATCAGCGGGCAGGCTTACCAGACCTTTTATAACCAGGCATTCAGTGAGAGCGGGTTCGGCACCGGCGGTAAGGTTCAGCAGGCAATTCAGGCGGCGACGGCGGCGGTGCAGGGCCTGGCGGGGGGCAACCTGGCGCAGGCGGCCAGCGGGGCGGCGGCGCCGTACCTGGCGGAGGTCATCCACGACATGACCACCACGAAGGATGCGAACGGCAAAGAGGTGGTGAACGTCGAGGCGAACCTGATGGCGCACGCGGTGGTGGGCGCGGTAACGGCTTACGCGGCGGGCAACAGCGCGCTGGCGGGCGCCTCGGGCGCGGCGATGGGCGAGTATATCGCGCAGCAGATGTATCCGGGCATGGATCGCAAGGACCTGACGGAAGAGCAGCGCCAGACGATAAGCGCGCTGGGCACGCTGGCGGCCGGGCTGGCGGGCGGCGTGACGGGTGACAGCACGGCCGGCGCGGTGGCCGGGGCGCAGGCGGGAAGGAATGCGGTTGAGAATAATGCATTAAACGTTAAGCAGAATCAGTCCCGTGTTCAGGAAATGATACAGTGTCGGGGCGATAAGGCTTGTGAGGGCTCCGTTACTGAAAAATACAAGCAGATTTCTGCCGCACAACAGAAGCGAGTTGTGGAGTGTCGAGGAGCTAAGGACTGCGTTGACAAGGCAAACGAAGTCAGTAGATTACAGGCCGAATACGCTAACCGCACCAGTGAGCTACTGGAAAAGGCGCGAGTTAATGGAGGACTAAGCGAGGCAGATCAGAACGAGCTTTCAATCCTACAGGTAACAACTATTCAGCTTGAAGCAGACAGAAATGCGGCGATTCATAACGCATTGATGTCCGATGATTCACCTGAAGCGAAGCAACTTGCGATAAACTCGCTGGCACAGGCGGTTGGAACCAGTGCAGCGGGAATAGCGGCGGGTATTGGCAAAGGCAGTAATGCAGGCGCTAATAAAGTACTGGCAGCCGGACAACATAGTACGATTGTTCCTGGTGGCGGATTGGCTGCCCATGAAAAAGCAGGCGGCCATTTAATTGAGCGGCATGTAGGAAAAACTGAAGCGGAGCTATTTGATAGAGTGTCTACAGGTAATACAAAAACAGCATCGACATTTACTGATAGAGCTACGGCAGAATCTGTTGTAAGTAAAGCTATTGATAATAATCAAGCGAAAATCCAGAAGTACTTATCTGGCAGCCAAAAAGGCTACTTAGAGCTTGATTATCAATCTTCTGCAGCTATTGGTATCAGTGTTACTCGCGGCTCGACAGGCGCTGTATCTGCTACTAATGCAAGGATAATCATTGGTAGAGATCCTTCAATGCCTGGCGGATACAAAATCATTACTGGATACCCAACACCATGAACGTTAATGAGAAATTCCCTTCGCTGTCATATTTATTAAGGTGCTATTTCAACCAGGATTTTGAGGTGCTATTTGGTAATGCAGATGAAACCTTAGCCGCTTACAGAGCTACTGAAACGGTGGAGGAACGGTTGCAGTTGAAATTTGAAATAGATGAGCTAATAACTCTTTCTTTATCAGATGATGAATTACAAAACATATTGCTGAACAAAATTGATTGCGGTTATTATTACCCTAATGAGTGGCCCTCATCAGAAGAATGGTTGAAACATATAGTTAAGAAAACGAAATAAATAAACCCGGCTTAAGAGCCGGGGCTTTCCTTATCATTCAGTTATTCCTTAGCTATCAGCTGGATGCTCAGCTTGCACTGAAGACGCTGTTTAAAAGTGGCGATGAGTTGGGTAACGTCTCGGATACGGTAAAGCAGTCGTATATAGACCGAATCGACCGGATGGAAGCAGAGTACTAGAAAGCCGGAGCCAGCGGTTCGTTTAACGCGGGCGTTGAAGGCGGCAAGCTGGTTACGGATATAGCAGGATTGCTGGCTGGCGGTGCCGGGGTGGTGAAAGGTGGTGCGTTACTGACGGAGAAGGTTATTGCTAAAGTGGCCGGGAAGGCAGAATCAGCGGTTGCCACAACAATCAGTGGCGCAGAAAGTTCAATTAACAACATTCGGTTGAATATGCAACTTGCTGCTGAGCAGGCTGCTGGAGTTAGAGCTCCCACTAAAATAACCAGTTATTCACAACATGCTTTAGAGCAAATAGCAGGGAGGGATGGCGGCATAGGGGTTAGCAGAAGCGCAATGGATGATGCCTGGTCAAGTCCCTTGAAAATAGAATATGTCACATCAAAATATGGACCAACTTTTAGATACACAGGGAAAGATGCAGTCATCGTTGTAAACCAAGAAGGAAAGGTTGTTACATGTTGGGCTAAATCATCATCAGGAACGGCAAAATGAATGAGCTTTTAAATTTCCACCAGAAGAATTTAATTATCACTTTATGTAGTGACGGCGATGCTTCTAAATGTTCGCTTGCTGAAAAAGCAATTAATGGAATACTTACATCAGATGAGGTCGAAGAACTTTGCAACTTAATATCTAATGAGTTTATGTTGAACGGTATTACTGAAAGTTTTGAACCAAATGATTACGGGAAGGAACTTGAAAATTTACTAGATGCTGTGAACAAGAACAGGCTTAAATAGCACTTTAAATTAGAAAAGATCCTCGTTCTGCTGCGATCGTTTTAAGGCAAAATCCGGTCAGGCGGATGTGCCACGTATGGGCCTCGCTAGTCTGCAACCGTGACGAAAAAAAGTAATGACAGCCGCGACGTCAGCGTCACCGCAGCGGAGAATCAGAGCAGCCAGACCCATAAGGTGGAGCAGAAAACCTCCGGCCTGACGCTGGCGCTCTCCGGCACGGTGGGCAGCGC
>NZ_JBPFDE010000030.1:0-4449 GCF_051025595.1 Pantoea phyllosphaerae | reverse complement strand
CAGAAGTGAAACGCCGTAGCGCCGATGGTAGTGTGGGGTCTCCCCATGCGAGAGTAGGGAACTGCCAGGCATCCAAACAAAAAAGCCCTCTGCTGACGCAGAGGGCTTTTTTACGTCTGACGATCGGCGAAAAAAGTTTCATTTCCCGGCGCAGCGCCATCAAAACTTCCCTACAAGCCTGAACTGATGCGGTAAACTACGCGCAGATAATTTCGCAAAGGCCGCATAATGTCCCACCAGTATCCTTCTCTGCAAGCTGACAACACTCTTGGTCTGGCGATCCGCGCGCGCGATCGTATTATCGCTGAGACGCCAGAAATGATCCTCAATGCCTGGCGAGATGCCAGAGCCGCGCATCAGCCATTTATTCTGCTGGGCGAAGGCAGCAACGTGCTTTTTCTGGACGATTTTGCCGGTACCGTCGTGCTTAATCGCATTAAAGGCATCGATATTCAGGAGCAGGACGAGGTCTGGAAGCTGCATGTCGGTGCCGGTGAAAACTGGCACGCCCTTGTAGAGGCGACCCTGAAAAAGGGGATCCCTGGACTCGAAAACCTGGCGTTGATCCCTGGTATGTCAGGCTCGGCGCCGATACAAAATATCGGCGCCTATGGCGTCGAATTCAAAGATGTTTGTGACTATGTCGATGTACTGAACCTCGAGACGGGTGCGACGCAGCGTCTGTCGCGCGAAGCGTGCGCATTCGGTTATCGTGACAGCATCTTCAAGCATCAGTACCAGCAGGGATATGCGATTATCGCCGTGGGGCTTAGCCTGAAAAAAAGCTGGCAGCCGGTACTGACCTATGGCGATTTAACACGTCTCAATCCTGCTACGGTAACCGCCTGGGAAGTTTTTCACGCCGTATGTCATATGCGTCAGAGCAAGCTGCCCGATCCGCGTGTGACGGGTAATGTTGGTAGTTTCTTTAAAAATCCGCTGATAAGCCGAGAGCAGGCAGAGCAGCTGAAACTTGCCTATCCGGAGATGCCTTTCTACCCGCAGAAAGAGGGCGAAGTAAAACTAGCCGCAGGCTGGTTAATCGATCAGTGCCAGCTAAAAGGGTTTCGCATCGGCGGTGCGGCAGTGCATCAGCAGCAGGCGCTGGTGCTGATTAACGCCGAACAGGCCACCTCTCAGGATATCGTCGCGCTGGCGAAAGCAGTACGCGCTCGCGTTGGGCAAAAATTTGGTGTATGGCTTGAGCCCGAGGTGCGCTTTATCGCGGCACAGGGCGAGTGCAACGCCGTAGAGGCAATCCTATGAAAGACCATAGCATCCCGCTAAAGCTGGTCGAAATACTCTCAGACGGCGAGTTTCATTCTGGCGAACAGCTTGGCGAATCACTGGGAATGAGCCGGGCGGCAATCAATAAACATATCCAGACGCTTAAAAGCTGGGGTCTGGATATCTACACGGTTACGGGAAAAGGCTATAGCCTGCCGGCGCCGATGCAGCTGTTGAATGAAGAGGCGATACTGGCGCAGCTGCATCAGCCTAATCTGGCGATCATCCCGGTTATCGACTCGACCAACCAGTACCTGCTGGAGCGGATGAACGAGCTGCAATCAGGCGACGCCTGTATTGCTGAATACCAGCAGGCGGGTCGAGGACGTCGAGGGCGGCAATGGTTCTCACCGTTCGGCGCTAATCTCTATATGTCGATGTACTGGCGTCTCGAGCAGGGTCCTGCGGCCGCGATGGGGCTGAGTCTGGTTATCGGCATTGTCATCGCCGAAACCCTGCAGCAGCTGGGCGCGCAGGACGTACGTGTGAAGTGGCCTAACGATCTCTACCTACAGGATCGTAAACTGGCGGGCATTCTGGTTGAGCTAACGGGGAAAACAGGCGACGCCGCGCAAATTGTGATGGGGGCCGGTATTAATCTGGCGATGCGCGGCGCGGAAGCGGCGCAGATCAATCAAGGCTGGATCAATCTGCAGGAAGCCGGGATTGCAATTGATCGAAACGATCTGGCTGCAAAGCTGATAAACAGCCTGCGCGAGGCGCTACCGCTCTTTGAACGTGATGGATTAGCACCTTTCACCGAGCGCTGGAAAGCGCTGGATAACTTCTTTAATCGCCCCGTTAAGCTATTAATCGGCGAGCGCGAGATCCACGGCATCGCGCGCGGTATAGATAAGCAGGGCGGGCTGCTGCTTGAACAGGATGGTGAGGTGAAATCCTGGGTAGGCGGCGAAATATCCCTTCGCCCACAGTAATAAAAAGCCTGCGCGATGCAGGCTTTTTTTATGCTATTTCCTTAGCCTGACCCGGTCGACAGCATGGTTGCCGCCTTTGGTCATAATCAAACTGGCTCTTTCGCGGGTCGGCAATATGTTCTCTTTTAAATTCAGCCAGTTGATCTCTTTCCACAGCCCAGTAGCGATCTGCACGGCCTCCTCTTCGGAGAGCTGCGCATAGTGGTGGAAATAGGAATCGGGATCGGTGAAAGCGCCCTGACGGAATTTTAAAAAGCGATTGATGTACCAGCGCTGTAGCAGGTCTTCAGGCGCATCTACATAGATAGAGAAGTCGACGAAGTCCGACACAAAGACGTGGTGTGGATCGTGAGGATAATCCATCCCGCTTTGCAGAACATTCAGGCCTTCGAGAATCAATATATCGGGCTGATGCACGACTTTATCGCCATCCGGGATAACGTCATACACCAGATGAGAATAAACCGGCGCCGTGACCTGACTGGCGCCTGATTTCAGGGCGGAAACGAAGTTAACCAGTCGATGCATATCATAAGACTGAGGGAAGCCCTTCTTCTTCATCAGGCCGCGCTCTTTTAGCACCGCATTAGGATGCAAAAAGCCATCGGTGGTAATGAGCTCGACTTTGCGATGTTCGGGCCAGCGGCTCAGCAGCGCCTGCAGAACGCGCGCGGTGGTGCTTTTCCCCACGGCTACGCTGCCGGCGATGCTGATAATGTAAGGGATCTTCTGGCCGTCTGTGCCCAGGAACTGTTCGAGCACTGCCTGACGACGCAGATTGGAGCTGATATAGAAGTTAAGCAGGCGCGATAAAGGCAGGTAAATCTCTGCGACCTCTTCCAGAGACAAATCTTCATTGATGCCCTTTAACTGCGTAATCTCCTCTTCTGTTAAGGTCATTGGCACAGAATTACGTAGGGCGGCCCACTGCTTACGCGTGAACTCTAAATAGGGTGTGGTCAGAGGTGAATTCTTTTTATTCATAAGTATGCGTCTGACTGCAGATTAAGGCTGATTCATATCATGCAGGTAAAAAAACCTGGCGGGATATGAGCACCATAGCGGCATGTCACAAGGTCTTTACTGAGAACAATGGGCTGGAGGTTAACATCAGTGTGATAATAAAAAGAAGAAAAATGATAAATACGCGCACGCTTTCGCAAGCGGCTGCGCATAAGCCCGGCTTCAGCACAGCAGGTATCTGACAAACTTGCTCAGAAAAGCCTCTGGCTCAAGCGTAATCTTTTTTCTGGCCGTGGAAAAAGGGCACCGCCGCGAAAATTTTTTTCATTTTTCCTCTTCGTCAGGCGTGCAAAAGTTAGTGTAGGTCTCATCTGGCTCGTTATGTTCAGGCGATAAATACAGCAGCGTAGCGGAATAAAACTTGCCGAGATTGCCTAAATTTCCCTCACTAAGGCGCTAAAATGCGAGGATTTGCACAAATAGTAAGCGATAGAGTTATTTCAGCGATTTTTTTGTTGCATCCTGTCCCCGACCTTCCTAGAATGCGCGTCACTTGATGCCGGCTTAGCTCAGTTGGTAGAGCAACTGACTTGTAATCAGTAGGTCACCAGTTCGATTCCGGTAGCCGGCACCATCAAGTAGGTGGGATTCCCGAGCGGCCAAAGGGAGCAGACTGTAAATCTGCCGTCACAGACTTCGAAGGTTCGAATCCTTCTCCCACCACCATCTCAACCTTGCCGGTTGGGAGCAGATAAACAGCCTGTTTGTCTGTCGGTGAGTCACTTCTCTCACCCCAAATTCAAACTGCGCTTCGGCACAGTTAAAGTCGGTCAGCAACGCTGTCAGACTTCGAATAGTAGGGGAACATCTCTTATTATTCACAAGCTACAGAAAGAACAGGTAGCCGAGTTCCAGGATGCGGGCATCGTATAATGGCTATTACCTCAGCCTTCCAAGCTGATGATGCGGGTTCGATTCCCGCTGCCCGCTCCAGATGTGCTGATATGGCTCAGTTGGTAGAGCGCACCCTTGGTAAGGGTGAGGTCCCCAGTTCGACTCTGGGTATCAGCACCACTTCCTTTATCTCCTCCCTGATTCTCTCTCTGTAAATCCTGCATTCAGGCAAAGCCTGGTTGATGTGATGATATCTACGATATATCCGTGTCTTAGAGGGACAAGCGATGGCTAAAGAGCAATTTCAACGTAACAAACTGCACGTAAACGTGGGCACCATCGGTCACGTTGACCACGGTAAAACCACCCT
>NZ_JBPFDE010000029.1:0-5089 GCF_051025595.1 Pantoea phyllosphaerae | reverse complement strand
CAGCATGTCCAGCATGTCCAGCATGTCCAGCATGTCCAGCATGTCCAGCATGTCCAGCATGTCCAGCATGTCCAGCAAGCTTAACGTCTTACGATAGGCCTTAAAAAGATCATTTCAGCCAACCATCCGGATATATATTTTTTTACTCAGGGGGCAATAATCAGTCTGGTTTTTCTTTAGACATGAGACTCTGGCCCACGCCGATAATAACCCCACAGCCAATTGATATTTCAGCACCTTTTATCAAATCACTTCTATTAAAATCAAAATCACCCACTAAAAAATAGGATGCTAATGAGATAAGTAACTTACAGCCAATAAGAAATATAGAAAGCCCAATAATCCATAAAACCACCAACAATACTAAAAGCTTCAATTTTTTATTTGGCATTATTTTTCTCCAATTTCTTCTGAAATTTTTCCGCCAAGCTTTGTGCAGAACTTCCAAGGTATTCAGAACCGGCAGATTCAGCGACCGCCCCTGTTATCTTAGGTATCGTAAACTGAGGGATGGTGGCCTGCACCTTCTCCACTCCTTTACCTATAGTTGCGCCGCCGAGAGTTCCTAAACCTGCTCCGATCATCGGCGCTGCGGCATCTTTTCCTTGCAAGCTAGCTCCCACATACGCTCCAGTAATACTCACTGCTTCCGTAAACCAGAACCCTTTACCCTGAGTTACTCCGCTGATACCTGTGGCAATAAGTGCATCAGTAGCACTGAACGGTTCCCCACTATTTAGCTGATTAAACACATTAGCCGCACCACCGATAGCGCTTGCACCGATGACACTTCCTGCTGTTGCTGTAGCTGGCAAAAGAACAGGCGCGACAACAGTGGTCGCTCCCCCCCCCCAAGCTGTTAACAAGCCGGTTGCCGCGTTCTGGCCATCAGGTAATTGCCCTGTCACCAGCTTATCAGAGGCATACTTAATTTCTTCTGTTGTTGCCGGGTTTAGCACTTTGCCCTTTTCATCTATGAGGTTGGTATTATTTACCAGTGAACCCTGAGCCTGAACATTGTTCCAGAAGCCGGTGCCGAACCCGTCAAGGCCAGATAGTGCATTATTCTCAACCGCATTCCTCCCCGCCTGCGCACCCGCCACCGCACCTGCCGTGCCGTGCTGTCACCCGTCACGCCGCCCGCCAGTCCGGCCGCCAGCGTCCCCAGCGCGCTTATCGTCTGGCGCTGCTCCTCCGTCAGGTCCTCACGCTTAACCCCCGGATACATCTGCTGCGCAATATACTCGCCCATCGCCGCGCCCGAGGCGCCCGCCAGCGCGCTGTTGCCCGCCGCGTAAGCCGTTACCGCGCCCACCACCGCGTGCGCCATCAGGTTCGCCTGTACGTTGACCGAACCATCCGGATTCAGCGTCTGGTTATGAATAATTTCTGCCAGATACGGTGCAGACCCGCCGGTTATTGCCTGCGCCAGGTTGCCCCCCGCCAGACCCTGCACCGCCGCCGTCGCTGCCTGAATCGCCTGCTGAACCTTGCCCCCGGTGCCGAACCCGCTCTCACTGAATGCCTGGTTATAAAAGGTCTGGTAAGCCTGCCCGCTGATGTCGCTGGCCGTCGGCTCTTTCCCCGGGTTCGCCTTCCGCCATTCCGCTTCCGCCGCCTTCAGCTGTCCCGGCGTGACCGCCTTCATCCGCTCATTCGCGGCTTTCGTCGCCGCTATCTGCCCCTCCGTCCGGGCAATGTCCGCCGCCTGGCTGCCAATCTCCCCAATCAGCTGCGCCTCCTGCAGCCGGTTCTGCTCACGCTCCTTGTCGAATATCGGCGACAGCGTCGGGTTCGCATGCGCCACGTCCCGGCTCAGCCCGCTCACCTCCTGCGTCTGGTTATCCCGGTCGCGGATAACTATCGCGCCCTCGCTCACCGCCGCCTTCGTCGTTGAGCTGTCGCTGCCGCTGTGGTTCGCCCCCACCAGCAGCCCGTTCGCCATGTTCCCGGCAAACTGACCCGCGATGCTGCCCCCGGTGCTGATGCCCGCGCTCTGGTGCTCTACCTTATAGTCCGCGTGGTTCTCGATGTCGCTGAACCCCAGCGTGCCCGTCTCCAGCCGGTTTTTATCCGCCGCCGCGGTCGAGCCGCTTACTGCCCCGTCCAGCTGAACGATTATTTATAGGCTTGTGTTTACTACCGAATGTTATTTTTCTTCTCTTCATAATCTTGTAAATATTTCTCAATAGGATACGCAGTCCCAAGTTCATGAATTTCGCCAGTATCCTTGTCTATTATAAAGGGCGCATTACCTGCAAGCTGAGTAGAAAAATCCCCGGTTTCAAGATATTCTCGAGATTGAAAACAAAAAAAACATCCTTCACAAAAACGCCCCTGAAGTGTAATGACCACTGGAATATCATTATTTCTTAAATAATTAGAAGCCTTCTCGACAGCCTGTTCAAAATTAACCATTAATTTGCCCTCAATAAATGAAACGATTTAAACTGACTAAGGTCAGCAGACTTGCCCGTTTGCCCATCAAGGAACCGGACTACTCCGTTTTGATTTACAACGTTAAATACATGTCCAGGTTGTCCAGGTCCATATGAACCAAAAACAATTTCCCTTGAACCAGATCCTGCATGTGTCATCTGCTGCGTAATAGTTTCTGATGAGGAAACATACTTAAACTTAGTACCATATTATTTTTCTAAAACAGACAACGGAACACCATTTTGATGGTTAACAGGTAAAGCTGAGGCCGGATTCCCGCTTAATGTAGCATCTGTAGCAACAGAGCAATTTACACAATTATGTGTCCGGCCTGACACAGGATATCGTCGCGGCTCGCGGTGGGACGGTCTTAAGGCTGAGGTCGCGGCCTGCATGAAGCACCGTCTGGCTCGACTTGCAGCTGTTGGCAACCTGCGCCGCAGATGTTGTCAATATGGGTGCGGACAGTGAGATCGACACTGGCGACCTTGATGGTGACCGCCATGTTTGTGATGTTACCGCCCCAATCGTGACATGCCCAACCCGCTGCCACAGTTGACCCTCAATGGTTTCTTGATGGAAGCTCTCGGCTTCAACACCGGAGAGCCGGTCATTGTCAACATAGAGCACGAGCGGCTGGTGATTTAGGCGGAGCTTAAGATCTAAGCAGTAAAAAAGATGATCCCGGCGCGGAAGCCGGGAGCAGTATCATTTTAATATATAATCGAACTTATCATCGAAGTTTAATTCGATATCCTGCTTTCTTACTCTCTCTAATACCTCCACTATTCTATTAAACGTATCCCCTAAGCGCTGTCTGGTTGTATCTGAATTCGTCCATACCAGTGTTACTGGCCGCTCAACGTCGTTGCTTAATCGATCCCATAGCGCATTAAGGTTTTTTCCATAATAGGGACCAAAATCTAATGTCTCTGACAAAACACCATGAAAATCAGATTCGGTATGTATATTTAAACCATCTAAAATAATTTCGCGTTTAATCACTTCCATTTACCTATCGATGTTGCTGTTTCATAGTGATCAGTAGTGATATACAACAAGCCATCACTCGAATACAACAACCTTGTTCCTGGTTGATTGCTTCTTGACATCGTATTATTCAACCCTATATCAGCCTCACGCCATACTCTTCCTGGCGAAGACGGTAAGAGGTTATTTGAATTTTCGAAGATATCACCGCCTAATTGCCCACCGGGATTGGTATTATTCAATGCCTTTCCAGGTTTCCAGCCATTAGCAGCAGCTTGTGCCTTATTTACGTAATTCGATGGTAATCTCCCGGTAGTCCGCAAGCTATCTACAACATCATTTGCTGCTTCAGTAGTCCGTAAGTCTAACTTTAATCCAGCGTAGTTTGTTGCGCTATGAGCTTCATTACCTATAAATCCAGCAGCAGCCGACTCTGCTTTCCCGGCCGCTTTAGCAACAACTTTCTCCGTCAGTAACGCACCACCTTTCACCACCCCGGCACCGCCAGCCAGCAATCCTGCTATATCCGTAACCAGCTTGCCGCCTTCAACGCCCGCGTTAAACGAGCCGCTGGCCCCGGCTTTCTGGTACTCCACTTCCATCCGGTTAATACGATCAATATAAGACTGCTTCACCGCATCCGAAACGTTACCCAACACATCGCCGCTGTTAAACAGCGTTTTCAGTGCTTCGTAAGTTTCAACCGGGCTGCTGGCCGTTTTCACAATCCCGTCAACGGCATCATACAGCCCCGCCGGAACCCCGGCTATCATACCCGCAGCAAAGCTACCATCCTGCCCAAGGTCAATCGCCGTCCATTTGGCCTGCGTCTGCGCTTTACAGGCCACGGTATGACATTCTGCCAGTTCCGTTGTTTTCTGAGCCTTCTGCGCATTACTCAGATAATTATTCTCAACCGCATTCCTTCCCGCCTGAGCCCCGGCCACTGCGCCTGCCGTGCTGTCACCCGTCACGCCGCCCGCCAGCCCCGCGGCTAATGTCCCCAGCGCACTTATCGTCTGCTTCTCGGTTTCCGTCAGGTCACCAACAGCTTTCCCCGGATAGAGTTGCTTCATCACCAGCTGCGCCATCAGTTCGCCGCTGACTCCGCCCGCCGCGCCTGCCAGCGCTGAGTTGCCGGACGCATACGACGTGACCGCACCAAGCACCGCGTGGGCCATCGCTTTTGCTTCCGGGTTGCCTTCCGTCAGCTTATGTATCTGCTCCGCCAGGTAAGGCGCCGCAGCGCCGCTCACAGCCTGACCAATATTTCCGCCCGCCAGACCCTGCACCGCCGCCGTCGCCGCCTGCATGCCTTTTTGCAGCGCGCTTCCTGTGCCGAACGGCGCCATCGCCGTGTTGTACGCCTCCTCCGCTATCTGGTCGGCGGTTGGGTTCAGATTGCCTTTCCCGGCCAGCGCCTCTTTTGCTGCCTGAAGCGCAGCCGGGTCACGCTTCGCCTTCTCGCCCGCTATCTGCCCCTCCGTCCGGGCAATATCCGCCGCCTGGCTGCCTATCTCACCAATCAGCTGCGCCTCCTGCAGCCGGTTCTGCTCCTTCTCCTTGTCGAATATCGGCGACAGCGTCACCTGGCTGCCCGCGTTCACCTGGGTCTCGGTGTGGGTGACGCCGCTGCCCTGCTCGCTGCCTTTGCCCCTGT
>NZ_JBPFDE010000028.1:0-10673 GCF_051025595.1 Pantoea phyllosphaerae | reverse complement strand
ATGGGTTCATGTGCAGCTCCATCAGCAAAAGGGGATGATAAGTTTATCACCACCGACTATTTGCAACAGTGCCTCCTCAAGTCCTGGTCATCGGTCGATACCCTGGCGTAGCCGATCAGCAGCCGCCCGCTTTCCAGGTCGAGCGTGCCGGGGTCGTGTTTGTCTCTCATGGCGTCCCCATCATGTTGCAAATATCGTCGCACATTGTAGAACATTTGCGACTGACTTTTGCAACGTCTCGTCGCCAGGGAAAACGGAGCGGGGTGGGGCTGTCGCAAAACTTAGGAATTTCGCGACAAATTGATCGCGCCCCGGAATGCGAAGCCCCGCTGTCGGCCATTGTCTGAAGTTCCTCACGGGCAGGCGCTTGATACTTTACTAACTTGTCTGTAAAGTTTGGCTACTCTCACTGAATGGTGCTATCATGCCTGCCGCCCACTCGAACCGCTGGGTTCTTCTGGAGACCGTCGCCGCCGGTCTCCTGCTTATCGTTCTGGACAATTCGGTCCTCTACACGGCCCTGCCTACCCTGACGCGCGAGCTTGGCGCGACGGCAACGCAAGGGTTGTGGATCATCAACGCATACCCCCTCGTCATGGCCGGCCTGCTGCTCGGCACCGGGACGCTGGGTGACAGGATCGGTCACCGGCGCATGTTCCTCATCGGCCTCGTGCTGTTCGGTGTCGCGTCGATTGTGGCGGCCTATTCGCCTACAGCGGAAATCCTGATCGGGGCGCGGGCCTTTCTGGCGGTCGGCGCGGCGGCGATGATGCCCGCGACACTCGCCCTCATCCGCGTCACCTTCGAGGATGACCGGGAACGCAACATCGCCATTGCGATCTGGGGGTCGTTGTCGGTCGTCGGCGCTGCGCTCGGACCGATCATCGGCGGTTTTCTGCTCGGCCATTTCTGGTGGGGGTCGGTGTTCCTCATCAATGTGCCGGTAGTGGTCGCTGCCTTCATTTCGGCGCTGATCGTTGCGCCGAAGGTGGCCGGCGATGCGACCAAGCCTTGGGACGTGGTGTCGTCGTTTCAGGCATTGGTGGCGCTGTCGGCTTTTGTGATCGCGATCAAGGAATCTGCCCATGCCGGGCAGTCGTGGGCCGTCCCCGCTATTTCGCTGCTGGTTGCCATCCTCGCCGGAGCGCTGTTCGTCCGCCGGCAACTGCGCCTGCCGTTCCCGCTGCTCGACTTCTCGATCTTCCGCAATGCCGCGTTCACATCGGGCGTTCTAGCGGCCGCGTTCTCCCTGTTCGCCATCGGCGGTGTTGAGCTTGCTACGACGCAACGCTTCCAGCTCGTTGCGGGCTTCACGCCGCTGGAAGCCGGGATGCTGGTTTCGGCGGCGGCGCTCGGATCATTGCCGACTGCGCTGCTCGGTGGTGCATTCCTGCATCGTATTGGCCTACGTATCCTTATAGCTGGCGGGCTTGCGGCGGGATCGCTGGCGGTCCTGCTTGCGACATGGGGCATCACTCATGGCCTTGGCTGGCTGATCGCCGGTCTGGCGCTGACCGGTGCCGGCGTAGGTGCAACAATGTCGGTGGCATCAACGGCTATTGTGGGCAATGTGCCTGTGCATCGCGCCGGCATGGCGTCGTCGGTCGAGGAAGTGTCCTACGAGTTTGGCAGTCTGTTCGCTGTCACAATTCTCGGAAGTCTTTTGGCCTACCTCTATACGGTCAACGTCGTGTTCCCCGCCGGAACCTCGGAAGCGGCCCGCGACAGCATGGCGTCGGCGCTGGTCTTTGCCAACGAGGCGGGGGCCGATGGTGTTGTCGTGCGTCAAGCGGCAGGAATCGCATTCGACCACGCCTATACGGTCGTCATGTACGTGGCGGCGGGTGTTCTGGCCGTGGGTGCCCTGATCACCGGCATCCTGTTGCGGCGCTACGGTCCCGGCTCGCAATCGTCAGCCTATCCCACACAACACTAAGGAAGCCGACATGGCGAGAGCCAGCAAGCGCCTCGAAGTGCTTGAAGCCATTGTGAGCATCATCGAGCGTGACGGCCTCACCGCCGTCACCCTCGACGCCGTAGCGCTCGAAACCGGCATGACACGCGCCGGCCTTCTGTATCATTTCCCGTCGCGCGAAGCCCTGATCCTCGCCACCCATGAGCATCTGACTCGCTCATGGGAACAGGAGCTGGAAGCGAGCGCCGGCAACACCTCGGACAGGGCGACAGACGCCGAACGACACGCCGCCTACATCAACACCTGCGCAAGAGCTGCCCGGCGGGTCGAACTGCTGCTCATACTGGAAAGCTCCGACAATCGGCAGCTTGGCGATCTGTGGCAACAGGTCATCGACCGCTGGGCACCTCCTGCGCCGATTGGAAACGACGCTGCCGAGTTGGACAGGTTCATTTCGCGCCTTGCCGCCGATGGGCTGTGGATTCACGAGGCGCTGTCGTCGCGCCCGCTCCCCGAGCAACTGCGCAAGCGTATCGCGGCGCGCCTCGTCGCGATGGCCGCCGGACCTGTTGAGGCGGAAGAAAACCTCCCGAAATAACTGGTGTCCCCCCACAACCCTACTGCGCCGGTGCTGCCGGCGCTTTCACGGTGATGGTGCATTGCTGATCTGAACCGACCGAGCACCAGGCCGCCGGCGTCGCCTTCAAGGTCGCGCGCATCTACTTGCGCGTCAGCACCGACGAGCAGGACTTGACCAGGCAGGCCGCCATCGTTGAGAGCACCAGGGCCGCCGGCTTCTACGTCGCCGGCATCTACCGCGAGAAGGCTTCGGGCGCTCGCGCCGATCGCGCCGAGCTGCTGCGCATGATCGGCGACCTGCAACCCGGTGAAGTCGTCGTTGCGGAGAAGATCGACCGCATCAGCCGCCTGCCGCTGCCCGAGGCCGAACGCCTCGTGGCCTCGATCCGCGCCCAGGGCGCGCGCCTGGCTGTCCCTGGCGTGGTCGATCTGTCCGACCTGGCCGCCGAGGCGAAGGGCGTGGCAAAGGTGGTGCTGGAGTCGATCCAGGACATGCTTTTGAAGCTGGCGTTGCAGATGGCCCGCGACGACTACGAGGATCGCCGCGAGCGGCAGCGGCAGGGCGTCGAGCTGGCGAAGGACGCCGGCCGCTACACCGGCCGCAAGGCCAACACGAAGGTGCATGAACGCATCGTGGCGCTGCGCACCGCAGGCCACAGCATTCCAGAGACGGCCAGGCTGGCCGGGTGCAGTGAAAGCCAGGTCAAGCGCGTATGGGCGCTGCACAACCAGGCGCAGGCGTGACCTACTCGGCCGCCTCCAGCTCGCGCAGGCATTCCATGATCGCCGCCCGCTCCAGCGGATCGAGCTTGGCGAGCTTCGCTTGCCAGCGGGCTTTCTTCCGCTTGATGCGCTCGCGCTCGCGGAAGTTGCTGCCGAGGTAGCGCAGATCGTGCAGCTCGGCCGGCTCGGGGTAGTTCATCCAGAGCCTTTCAATGGCGATGCCGCCGCGCGTCATCGCGTTGAACTCGATGGTTCTCCATGACGCCAAGGGAGAGCTGTCATAGATCGTTGAGCTGTAGCCCGACACCATCACCGCGCACGGCAGGCCGGCCAGCACGTCGAGCAGCCGCAGGTGGTCGGCGTCGTCGTATTCGTGGCGGTAGAGCTTGCCGCCGCGCCGGCTGTCCATCACGTAGGGCGGATCGACGTAGACGAACTCGGAGCCGGTGAACGGGTGGGACTCCAGCCAAGCCACGGCGTCGCCGTGGTGCAGCTCCAGGCCGGGCACGTCGAGCTGCTGCCAGACCTCGATCACCTCGGGATCAACGTCGATGCCGACGCTGCGGGCAGCGGGCCGCTTGCGCTCCAGGATGTTGCCGCCGCCCAGGTGCGTTTCGATGTACGTGTCGTGAGGCGGGATGTTGTTGATGATCGTCTGGTAGACGCCGGCACCGCCCTTGCCGCCGGGGTATCTCATGGCCTTCTTCCTGGAGTAAATCGGGACTTGGCCAGCATCGTCAGAAATGGCGATGCTGTCAAGGGAAGCCGGTCTGAAAGACTTCGCTATTTGCGAATGTGCCGCGATCCGTGTAAATAGCCAACGCTTGTTGCGAATGCGTGAGCCATGGCTAAAGAACCGGTCCAGCACGAAAGCCTGCTCCTGCCAGGCTATTGGCGAATAACCAGCTTCGGCGCACTGACCGAAAATCCAGCCGCAGCTGCCGGCGACCTCCTTATCCGTGCGGACCTGGCGGAATTGGCCAACTGGGAAGACTCCCCTGTGGATTGGGGCAGGGTCACGGGACGTCAGCGGCGGATGCTCGTGCCCGTTGGCGAGCTTCCGCGCCTTCATCTCAACGCTGTCCTGCATGACGGACGCCTCGCGAACGACCTCGTGGACCGGCTCGAATTCGAGCGCTGGATGCGCCGGGAGATCAACTGCGATAGGTCGAACATCACAGTAATCACTCGCGACCACAAGGACGACCAAGGCAACTATGTGGTTCCCGTTCGCGCCAAGTGGGCAAGCCAGCTCAGCGACCATGATCGTCATGGACTGTTTGTCGCATTCGGATCTGGCGAAGACCCCTATGCGCTAGTCATCCCCTGCGTCGAGGTGTTCCGCTTTTTCTACGCCACGTCAGATGTACTGGCAAAGTACTTCTTGAAGGACCGTTTTCTTGATCCCGGCGCCTACCTTTGGAATCCCAGCAAGACGGCTATCTCGAGGACTGACGGGAAAGCGGTCCTGTGGCTGCGGAAATGGATGCTGGATGCGGATGCCCGGTTCCTGGCGAGGTTCGCCTTCGACGAGTACGCCCTCGGCCAAGCCCAGGCGATATTCCTGAGTACCGCCGCTGCCAACGAGCCTTCGCATGAGCGACGCATAAGGGCGCTACCGCCGTTCCAAGGCACTGAAGAAGTCACGTTTCTTGGGATACCACTTGGCAGTGAAGAGCGCCCAAGGATCTTCGTCACGCGGCTATTGAGCTGCGACTGGAAGCCGCCCTTCACCGAACTGAAATGGGATCGGGACAACGACGGCCGTTCCGACCCCAACAAACGCGAGGAGCGCCCTCCGACTGAATGGAAACCCAGTCTGTTGAATCACGAGCAAAACTGAGCCACTAAAGGGCATCCGTCACGCCCAATTTTGAGCCACGTTATCCACCTACCCTGCTGTTTTTTGCAGCAGTGGGGTGCAGGAGTGATCAACGTGAGCACATTGAGCAAATTGCGCCGCATGGTCCACCGTGACCACCTGAGCGTGCGCGAAGCCAGCCGAAGGCTGGGCATCTCCCGCAATACAGCCGCCAAGTGGCTCGAGGCCGACGAGATGGTCGAGCCCCGCTACCCCAAGCGGGCCTCTCTTCCCAGCGTTCTCGATCCCTACAAGGAACAGCTGGCCACCTGGCTAAAGGCCGACAGCCACCGCAACAAGCGCGAGCGCCGTGGCATCAAGGCCATGTTCCGGGCACTGCAGGCCGTGGGCTACCCTGGCAGCCGAGGCCCGGTCTATGAGTTCGCCAAGCGCTGGCAGCAGGCACAGTCCGACGCGCCAACCCGAATGGCCTTCGTACCCATGAGTTTCGAGATGGGCGAGGCCTTCCAGTTCGACTGGAGCTGCGAGTACCTGTTCGTGGGCGGCCTGCGCAAACGCCTGGAGGCTTCGCACACCAAGCTGGCGGCCAGTCGGGCCTTCATGCTCACCGCCTATTTCAGCCAGGCCCACGAGATGTTGTTCGACGCCCATGCCCGAGCCTTTGCGGCTTTTGGTGGCGTGCCGCGCCGGGGCATCTACGACAACATGAAGACCGCCGTCGACAAGGTTGGTCAGGGCAAGAGCCGCACCGTCAATGCGCGCTTCGAGGCCATGACGGGTCACTACCTGTTCGAGCCAGAGTTCTGCAACCGCGCCGCTGGCTGGGAGAAGGGTATCGTCGAGAAGAACGTGCAGGATCGCCGTCGTGGCATCTGGATGGAGGCAGCGGAACGCCGCTGGCCCGACCTGGAGAGCCTCAATGCGTGGCTGCACCAGGCTTGCCTGGACGCCTGGCATGAGCTGCCTCACCCCGAGTGGCCAGAGCTGACGATCGCCGACGTCTGGCAGCAAGAGCAGACGCACCTGATGCCCAACCCTGCGCCATTTGATGGCTATGTCGAGCAGATGGCCAGGGTCACAGCCACCTCGCTGATCCACTACCAGCGCAATCGCTACAGCGTGCCATGCGAGTGGGCCCACACCAGTGTCAGCGTGCGGGCTTATCCCGATCGCCTGGTGGTGGTCGGTGCCAACTCGGAATCGCCAGAACAGCCGGTGAGCCTGCCGCGCAGCTTCGAGCGTGGCCAGACCTTGTACGACTGGCGGCACTACGTCAGCTTGCTCGAACGCAAGCCCGGCGCTTTGCGCAACGGCGCCCCCTTCAAGACCATGCCCGAGCCCTTGCAGCATCTGCAAGCGCACCTGCTTCGCCACCCTGGCGGCGACCGGGTGATGGCCCAGGTGCTCATGGCCATCACCCTGCACGGGCTCGATGACGTGCTGGTGGCCGTGGAGTTGGCGCTGCAATCGGGCCGCGTGAGCGCAGACCATGTGCTCAACGTGCTGGCCAGGCTCAAGGAGCCCCAAGCCGTGCAAAGCCTGCCTGAAGCAGCCTTGCCTTCACTGACGCTGCACGAGCCGCCTCAGGCCGACGTGTCGCGCTACGACAGCCTGCGCCAGTCCCAGGAGGATGACCATGTCCAATGACATCGCAGCAAGCCTCAAGGGCTTGAGCCTGCACGGCATGGCCAGTGCCTGGCCGGAACTGCTGGGCATCGCCCGGCTCAAATCGCTCGACCACGAAGCCCTGCTGCATCAGCTCATCAAGGCCGAGGGTGCACATCGGGAAGTGCGCTCCATGGCCTACCAGATGCGGGCGGCCCGATTCCCGCACCACCGCGACCTGGCTGGCTTTGCCTTTGATCAGGCGCAGGTGGACGAGGCGCTGGTGCGTCAGCTGCACGAGTTCAAGTTCATCGACTCAGCCCACAACGTGGTCTTCGTGGGCGGCCCTGGCACGGGCAAAACACACCTTGCCACAAGCCTGGGTGTTCATGCCATCCGTGCACATGGTAAGCGGGTGCGCTTCTTCTCGACCGTCGAGCTGGTCAATCTGCTGGAGGCCGAGAAAGCTCAAGGTAAGGCCGGGCAACTGGCACATCGGCTCATGTACGTGGATCTCGTCATCCTCGACGAGATGGGCTATTTGCCCTTCAGTCAAGCCGGTGGGGCCTTGCTGTTCCACCTGCTGTCCAAGCTGTACGAGCGCACCAGCGTGGTCGTCACCACCAACCTGTCGTTCTCGGAGTGGGCCAGCGTGTTCGGCGACGCCAAGATGACCACCGCGCTACTCGACCGACTCACCCATCACTGCCACATCGTCGAAACCGGCAACCAGAGCTGGCGCTTCAGGCACTCGACTGCACAACCGTCTTCGATCATCAGAGCCACACGAACCAAAACGGCCAAAGGAGCACCCCAGACAGATCACGCAGTAGACTTATCCACATCCGAACAGTCCATTTCTTCGTCAACTTAGTGGCTCAGTTTTGGACGTGACGCCTGGCTCAGTTTTGCTCGTGATTCAACACACGAAGCGCCAGAATGTTATTTTGTGCAGAGTGGCACGCAGTCCGGTTGCGCACACGCGAGTAGCTTCGCCCGCTTGCGCGGCGCATCGACAATAGAATCAAGTGTCGGCGGTTACCGCCTGAGGTTTGTGTGATCTGGAGAGCCGATCGGCGCGTTCGCATCCAGGCAGACTGCACCGCAATTCGTTCTTTGTCCGATCACGCGCACAAGCTCGAGAGGTGCTGCGAGACCGTGTCGGTCGTGCGGAGATCTCTCAGGACGCGGCCCTCTTTCCGCACGGAAGCAGTGTGAGGGGCGCTTTGGACCCTCAGAGATAGGAATCTAAAAGAGGTGCCTGCGCGCCGCCGGCAGACAATGACCCTAGTCCTCCAGGCGGTCGTCTTCTGCGACGTCACGTGCCCGTGACGCGTCGTATGATGTCGGCTGCTGTGGCCTCAATATCGAACCCGGGGTCGCTGATACAAATCTGCGGGGCTTTCGGGGCCTCGTAAATCTGAGACACGCCGGTAAAGGCGCGTAGAGTCCCAGCGCGTGCTCTTCGGTAGTGCCCCTTGACATCCCGAGCCTCACAAACTGACAGGGGGACATCAAGGAATACCTCGACGTATCGGTCGGGCCCGATGATGTCCCGTGCGGCTCTACGGTCCTCCTCAAAGGGGGAAACGAGCGCGACGGCTGCGAATATGTCACAGTTGTTGGCCAGCCTTGCAACCTCCGCGACCCGGCGCACATTCTCAGTTCGGTCAGCAGGCGCAAAGCCCAAGTCTCGACTCAGGCCCTGCCGTACAACGTCACCGTCCAAGAGGCATACTGGACAACCGCGCACTCGAAGCTGGCGAGCAATAGCTGCCGACAGCGTTGTCTTGCCCGCTCCGCTCAGGCCCGTGATCCAAACTGTGCGCATAACGCCCCTCGTGATGAGATTGCTTATTGCGAGCTCGCCAGACCGCAGCCGGCGCACAGATCTCCAAAGCCCGGAAACGACGTCCCGATCGCCTCCGCATCCACGACTGTTATCCCGTCTTCGCAGCGGGAGCTGGCGATGGCGAAAGCCATCCCGATTCGGTGGTCGTACGCCGTCTCAATTGAGACACCGCCCTTGAGCATTCGACTGCCCACGCCCGATATCACGGCGCCGTCGGGCTTGGATTCGACGACTACGCCAAGCTGGCGCAACCCGACGAGCATGGTCTCAATACGGTCACTTTCCTTAACTCTGAGCTCCTCCGCTCCGCGCACTACAGTGGTCCCGTTGGCAAACGCCGCGGCAATAAAGAACACGGGGAACTCGTCGATCATCCGGGGCGCGATGTCCGCGTCGAGCTCGATTCCGGACAGCTCGGCACCGGTGACCGTTATATCAGCGACTTCCTCTCCACCAGAGCTGCGGCGGTCCGAAAGCTCTACCCGCGCGCCCATGAGCCGCAGTGCGTCCACAATGCCGGTGCGTGTCGGATTTATTCCCACGTTCCTGATGGTAATTGAGGCGCCAGGATTGATAGCAGCCGCCACCATAAAAAAGGCTGCGGACGATATGTCGCCGGGAACAACAACGTCCCGGCCCTTCAGGCTGCTTCGCTCCACTTGGATTTCTTGCCCGTTGACGGAGACGTTGCCTCCGAAGGCGGCCACCATGGTTTCCGTGTAGTTGCGGGTGGGTTTCCTTTCTATCACGGTGGTGGCTCCATCCGCATAGAGGCCGGCCAACAGTACCGCCGACTTCACCTGGGCGCTGGCCACGGGCAAATCGTAAGTGATGCCCCGAAGCTTTGGCGTGCCGGTGATCCTCATCGGAGCGGTCCCGGAAGCTGACAGCTGAATTTGCGCCCCCATTTGGCCAAGGGGGGTCGCCACACGCCCCATCGGCCGTTTCGACAAAGAATGGTCTCCAACCAGCACGCTTTCGAAGGGCTGCCCGGCCAAGATTCCGGCCATAAGCCTCATCGCAGTACCCGCGTTGCCCGCGTCCAGTTCCGCATTTGGCCGCGTGAGCCCACTCTCGCCGGCCCCAGTGATGGTTACCTGCCCGTTCGCAATCTCAATGCTTACTCCCATGGCTCGCATCATTCCGATGGTGCTGACCACGTCTGCTGCCAGCAAGCACTTCCGAACCGTGGTAACCCCTTTAGCCAGAGAGCCGAGCATCACCGCGCGGTGAGAGATGGACTTGTCGCCAGGAACCTCAATCACTGTCGGGTTTTGGGTCAGACGGCCGGAAAACGTAACCTTCATTTGTGCCTCGCTAGAATTAGACTGCGAATTTCTCGCTATCGGGATTGTTTATTGACAACATTGGAGCGCAGCGGCCCCGGATGAATTCGATCAGCCTCTGTTCGCTTTCTTCCACGACCCTTACCGACTCCGCGGCTCGGCGACCGATGGCCGCCCGCAGGAAATAGTCACGCCAACCTTGTGCCGCCTGGTCAGCGAGGTGATGCAGCGAGTTTACATCGGCGGGCTGGCAAAATCCACTTCGCATGAGAATGGTCCCCAACCATCTTGCCCAGCTCCGCTGGTTGGCGAGGAAGCGCAGCGTTTTGGTCAGGCGATCTTCGTTGCCTTGGGCGGCACGAAAAGCCTCGCCGACGAGAACGGCCTTACGTTCGACCGCAGTACTAACCGATTCGATTCGCCCAATGGCGTTTGCCACGACCGTTTCAACCGATGGCAGGGCTCGGAAGTCGCGTCGAACTCTGGCGGTGAGAACATAGGGCGCCCCGTGCGTCGCTTCGCTAAACAATTGCTCATGGAACAGAGATAGGCGCCCGAGGGTGTCGAAGTGCTCGGCATAGACGTCACCAAGGACGTCGTACAGAGTCCTCTTGCCGGAGTCGAACTCCGCGCCTAGCAAATCAAAGAGACGCTGTGCGTGCGCAGCTTTTATGAGGCCGATGAGCTGTGAGTTGTCAACGGTTCCAATGACGCCCGTCTCCTCGTCGAGAGCGCGGACCAATATCAAATGAGTTCCAGCCGTGTTCGCGGCGAATTTCAGTTCCGGGCCTTTGACGCATGGCACTAACACGGGCTGGGCACTGTTGCAAAGTTAGCGATGAGGCAGCCTTTTGTCTTATTCAAAGGCCTTACATTTCAAAAACTCTGCTT
>NZ_JBPFDE010000027.1:0-18806 GCF_051025595.1 Pantoea phyllosphaerae | reverse complement strand
GCATGGACGGATCGCAAAGTCGCTCAAGGCATCCATGCTCGCTCGGCCCGCGACATCCCTGTCGCGGGACGCTTTGCGCCTCCGTCCATGCCATCCGCATTTAAGCCTGGGTGCGGCCTGTTTGAAAAATATTTCGGATGAGGCCTTTAGGGCAGCATGTTTGCGCCTGTTTTAATAAGATTTACTTCCTGCCTGAATACGCCTTCTGATAAAAACAGGCGCGATTGGAAGTGTCATTCGCATAAGTTTTTGTGAGGCGCCAGCCGCGCGTATCCAGCAATTTCCCCGGATCTTTTTTCGATATAATATCGCCTGTGATTGTTTCTACTTTTTCCCACACTTTGTCTAAAAACCTGACCAAATTCCTTATTGCTACCGTTCAGGCGGGTTTCCTCTGATTATTGCCGTTTTCAACGTGCTAACGCGCGCCGCGTCTGGCTCAGAGGCTTATTTCGCATCGCGTTTTTCTTATGACCTTTTTTATCTTCATGCGGATTGCTTATGCCTGGATCCCAGCATTTTCCACTACCTGGACGCGATAACGCACGCTAATTCGTTCAGTTATTCAACATTTATCACGCAGGTGCCGATGTTTTTTAGCGGTGAGAATCACTGTCAATTATCGCCCGGCTTAGTGAGTTATAAGGTCTGTCAGTGAAAAGCGCTGTGCAATATCTGGCAATTAAGCCAGAAAGCTTTTTTTTACCGTTGCTTGCTATTCCTCACACTCTGTGTAAATAACTCGCGGCTGTATTGACGTTCATTGCAACTGTTGACAAATTGATGCGTCAATAAAGTTGCAGAAGCGGCGTGATCCGGCAGTTTCCACGGCGTCGGGAAAACACAACAAGAACGCTCCGCACTTTCGACCACGTCCGTGGTCCGCCTGAACCGCATAAAAAAAACAGAGGTCGGGCAATACACACAACATCACATCACAATGGAGCAAAAGCATGATCAACTCCCTGGCCAAATCCAGGATGCTGAAGGTCGGTCTGAGCCTGATTGCTATGACCGTCGCCGCAGGTGTTCAGGCAAAAACCCTCGTTTACTGTTCAGAAGGCTCACCGGAAGGTTTTAACCCGCAGCTGTTCACCTCTGGCACCACCTATGACGCCAGCTCCGTGCCAATCTATAACCGTCTGGTTGAGTTCAAAATCGGCACCACCGAGCTGCAGCCTGGCCTGGCGGAAAAGTGGGACGTCAGCGATGACGGCAAAACCTACACTTTCCACCTGCGTAAAGGCGTGAAGTGGCAGACCACCAAAGAGTTTAAGCCGACGCGTGAATTCAACGCCGACGACGTCGTGTTCTCGTTCGAGCGCCAGCTGGATAAAAACAACAGCTTCCACAACGTTTCTGGCGGCAGCTACGAATATTTCGAAGGCATGGATATGCCGAAGCTGATCGGCAAAATCGAGAAAGTCGATGACTACACCGTGCGCTTTACCCTGACGCGTCCGGAAGCGCCGTTCCTCGCCGACCTCGGCATGGACTTCGCGTCGATTCTGTCGAAAGAGTATGCGGACAAGATGCAGAAAGCCGGTACGCCGGAGAAGCTCGATCTGAACCCGGTCGGTACCGGTCCGTTCGTGCTGCAGCAGTACCAGAAAGATTCGCGCATTCTCTATAAGGCCAACCCGGATTTCTGGGGCACCAAACCGAAAATCGATCGTCTGGTCTTCTCTATCACGCCGGATGCCTCTGTGCGCTACGCCAAGCTGCAGAAGGGCGAGTGCCAGGTGATGCCGTACCCGAATCCGGCCGATATCGCCAGCATGAAGAAAGACACCAAAATCAACCTGATGGAGCAGCCGGGCCTGAACGTTGGCTACCTCTCGTTCAACACCGAGAAGAAGCCGATGGATAACGTCAAGGTGCGCCAGGCGCTGACCATGGCGGTGAATAAGCAGGCGATTATCGATGCCGTATATCAGGGTGCAGGCCAGGCCGCGAAGAACCTGATCCCGCCGACCATGTGGGGCTACAACGACGCGATTCAGGACTACGCCTACGATCCGGAAAAAGCCAAAGCGCTGTTGAAAGAAGCGGGTATGCCGGACGGCTTCTCTATCGACCTGTGGGCGATGCCGGTACAGCGTCCTTACAACCCGAACGCGCGCCGTATGGCGGAAATGGTTCAGGCTGACTGGGCGAAAATCGGCGTGAAAGCCAAAATCGTGACCTACGAGTGGGGTGAATACCTGAAGCGCGCGAAAGCGGGCGAACACCAGTCGGTGATGATGGGCTGGACCGGCGACAACGGGGATCCGGACAACTTCTTCGCCACGCTGTTTAGCTGCGCGGCGGCAAAAGATGGCTCTAACTACTCGCGCTGGTGCTACAAGCCGTTTGAAGATCTGATCCAGCCGGCGCGCGCCGAGTCAGACCACAATAAACGTATTGAGCTTTATAAGCAGGCGCAGGTAGTGATGCATGACCAGGCGCCAGCGCTGATTATCGCGCACTCTACGGTGTTTGAGCCGGTGAGTAAAAAAGTCTCTGGCTACGTGGTCGATCCGTTAGGCAAACACCATTTCGAAAACGTCGATATCCAGGAATAACGCCTGTGATAAGGGCCGACCTGTTCGGCCCCTGAGCGGGCGCTTGCCCGCTCGGTCGACGCGCATTTTCGGCTAACTTCTTCGAATAAAACCCAACATCTTCGCGCTGCAGGAAAGCGGCGAGCCGACCAGTCTCCGACATTTGCCGCGGTAAACGTCGGGCCAGGGCTCTCGCGCCTGCGTAGCGAAAGATGACGGTTAACGCCCTTTGCGTCGCGCCCGCGATTTTTTCGGGAGCGAGTTGTGAGCAATAGATCCCGCGGCTTATCGCGGCGGGAAAAGACTGAGAATCCGGCTTATGCTGCAGTTCATACTCCGACGTCTGGGACTTGTCATCCCGACATTTATCGGCATCACCCTGTTGACCTTCGCATTTGTGCATATGATCCCCGGCGATCCGGTGCTGATCATGGCGGGCGAACGCGGGATCACCCCGGAACGTCATGCCCAGCTGATGGCGGCCTTTGGCCTCGACCAGCCGCTGTGGAAACAGTACGTTCACTACATTTACGGCGTGCTGCATGGCGATCTGGGCATTTCGCTCAAGAGCCGCATCCCGGTATGGGATGAGTTCGTACCGCGCTTCAAAGCCACGCTGGAGCTGGGCATCTGCGCCATGATCTTCGCCGTCGCCGTGGGCATCCCGGTAGGCGTTATTGCCGCGGTGAAGCGCGGCTCTGTCTTCGATCATACCGCGGTCGGCATCTCCCTGACCGGCTACTCCATGCCCATTTTCTGGTGGGGCATCATGCTGATCATGCTGGTGTCGGTACAGCTTAACCTGACGCCGGTTTCCGGGCGCGTCAGCGACACGGTCTTCCTGGACGACAGCAATCCGCTCACCGGCTTTATGCTGATCGACACTTTCTTCTGGGGCGAGGCGGGTGACTTCAAGGATGCGGTGATGCATATGATCCTGCCCGCTATCGTGCTCGGCACCATCCCGCTGGCGGTGATTGTGCGTATGACGCGTTCGGCGATGCTGGAAGTGCTGGGCGAAGATTATATCCGCACCGCGCGCGCGAAAGGCCTGACGCGCATGCGCGTTATCGTGGTTCATGCGCTGCGCAACGCCATGCTGCCGGTGGTCACGGTGATCGGCCTGCAGGTCGGCACGCTGCTGGCGGGCGCCATCCTGACGGAAACCATCTTCTCCTGGCCCGGCCTCGGCCGCTGGCTGATCGAAGCGCTGCAACGCCGTGACTATCCGGTCGTGCAGGGCGGCGTGCTGCTGACGGCGGTGCTGATTATCCTGGTCAACCTGCTGGTTGATCTGCTGTACGGCGTGGTCAATCCGCGCATACGACATAAGAAATAAGGGGGCGTCATGTCTGTTGTTGATCCCGCAAGCGTACCCGCTGCACCCAAGCCGATGACCCCCATTCAGGAGTTCTGGCACTATTTTAAACGCAATAAAGGCGCGGTTATCGGCCTGGTCTATGTGGTGTTGATGCTGCTGATCGCCATCTTCGCCGGGGCACTGGCGCCGCACGCGCCCGCAGAGCAGTTCCGCGATGCGCTGCTGCATCCGCCAGTCTGGCAGGAAGGCGGCAGCTGGAGCTATATCCTCGGCACCGACGATGTAGGCCGCGACGTGCTGTCGCGTCTGATGTATGGCGCACGCCTGTCGCTGCTGGTGGGCTGTATGGTGGTGGTGCTGTCGCTGATCCTCGGCGTTGTGTTCGGCCTGCTGGCGGGCTACCTCGGCGGGGTAGTGGACGCGATTATCATGCGCATCGTGGATATTATGCTGGCGCTGCCGAGCCTGCTGCTGGCGCTGGTGCTGGTGGCAATCTTCGGCCCGTCGATCGTCAACGCCTCTATCGCGCTGACCTTTGTTGCGCTGCCGCACTATATCCGTCTTACCCGCGCCGCGGTGCTGGTTGAGGTGAACCGCGACTACGTCACCGCTTCCGGCGTGGCGGGTGCGGGCATGCTGCGTCAGATGTTCGTCAATATTCTGCCTAACTGTCTGGCGCCGCTGATCGTGCAGGCGTCGCTGGGCTTCTCCAACGCCATTCTCGATATGGCGGCGTTGGGCTTTCTCGGTATGGGTGCGCAGCCGCCGACGCCGGAGTGGGGCACCATGCTCTCCGACGTACTGCAGTATGCGCAAAGCGCCTGGTGGGTGGTGACCTTTCCCGGTCTGACCATTCTGCTCACCGTACTGGCCTTTAACCTGATGGGCGACGGCTTACGCGACGCCCTCGACCCGAAACTCAAGCAGTAAGAGGCACCGAGATGGCGTTATTAAATGTAGATAAATTATCGGTGCATTTTGGCGACGATAAGACACCGTTCCGCGCGGTCGACCGCATCAGCTATCAGGTTGAACAGGGGCAGGTCGTGGGAATCGTCGGCGAGTCCGGCTCGGGCAAATCGGTCAGTTCGCTGGCGATTATGGGCCTGATCGACTTTCCCGGCAAAGTGATGGCGGAGAAGCTGGAGTTCAATCAGCGCGACCTGAAACGCATCTCCGAGAAAGAGCGCCGCCAGCTGGTGGGCGCGGAAGTGGCGATGATTTTCCAGGATCCGATGACCAGCCTGAACCCCTGCTACACCGTCGGCTACCAGATTATGGAAGCGATCAAGGTGCATCAGGGCGGCAACCGCCGCACCCGCCGTCAGCGCGCTATCGACCTGCTGACGCAGGTCGGCATCCCCGATCCGGCGTCGCGACTGGATGTCTATCCGCACCAGCTGTCGGGCGGCATGAGCCAGCGCGTGATGATCGCTATGGCGATCGCCTGTCGGCCAAAGCTGCTGATCGCCGACGAGCCGACCACGGCGCTGGACGTGACCATTCAGGCGCAGATTATCGAGCTGCTGCTGGCGCTGCAGCAGCAGGAGAATATGGCGCTGATCCTGATTACGCACGATCTGGCGCTGGTGGCGGAGGCCGCGCACCACATCATCGTGATGTATGCGGGTCAGGTGGTCGAGAGCGGCAAGGCAGGCGATATCTTTAAGGCGCCGCGCCATCCCTATACGCAGGCGCTGCTGCGCGCGCTGCCGGAGTTCGCTGCCGATAAGGCGCGTCTGGCGTCGCTGCCGGGCGTGGTGCCGGGCAAATATGACCGGCCGATGGGCTGCCTGCTGAATCCGCGCTGCCCCTACGCCACCGATCGCTGCCGTAAAGAAGAACCTGCCTTACGCGACATTCCGGGGCGTCAGTCCAAATGTCACTATCCGCTGGATGATGCCGGGAGACCGACCTATGAGTCTTGATAATACCAGGCAGGATTACCTGCTGCAGGCGATTGACCTGAAAAAACACTATCCGGTGAAGAAAGGCCTTTTTGGTCAGGAGCGCCTGGTAAAAGCGCTGGACGGCGTCTCTTTTAATCTGGAGCGCGGCAAAACGCTGGCGGTGGTCGGCGAGTCCGGCTGCGGCAAATCGACGCTCGGCCGCCTGTTGACCATGATTGAAACGCCGACCGAAGGTCAGCTCTTCTGGCACGGTCAGGATCTGCTGAAGCACGATCCGCAGGCGCAGAAGCTGCGTCGTCAGAAAATCCAGATTGTGTTCCAGAACCCCTACGGTTCGCTTAATCCGCGTAAGAAAGTCAGCCAGATCCTTGAGGAGCCGCTGCTGATTAACACCGCGCTGAGCAAGGCGGAGCGTAAAGAGAAGACGCTGGAGATGATGGCGAAGGTCGGCCTGAAAACTGAGCATTACGATCGCTATCCCCATATGTTCTCTGGCGGCCAGCGTCAGCGTATCGCCATCGCGCGCGGTCTGATGCTTGAACCCGACGTGCTGATCGCCGACGAACCGGTCTCGGCGCTCGACGTCTCCGTGCGTGCGCAGGTGCTTAACCTGATGATGGATTTGCAGCAGGAGATGGGGCTCTCATACGTCTTTATTTCGCACGATCTCTCGGTGGTGGAGCATATCGCGGATGAGGTGATGGTGATGTATCTGGGCCGCTGTGTAGAGAAGGGCAGCAAAGAGGCGATCTTCAGCAATCCGCGCCACCCCTATACGCAGGCGCTGCTGTCGGCCACGCCACGTCTCAATCCAGACGACCGGCGCGAACGCATCAAGCTGACCGGCGAGCTGCCCAGCCCGCTCAATCCGCCGCCGGGCTGCGCCTTTAACGCGCGCTGCCGCCGCCGTTTCGGCACCTGCGTGCAGCTACAGCCGAAGCTGAAGCGCTACGGCGACCAGCAGATCGCCTGCTTCGCCGTCGACCAGGATGAAAATCAGCCGGTCGGCGCGGCAGAAGGGATGGTTTAAACAGAGAGGCTCCGCAAGGAGCCTTTTTAATGCCGACTCTTCACGCCATCTGATACATCACCATCCGCTGGAAAAAAATTTGCGCAAAAGATTATCGCCGCTGACGTGAGCAGCTGTTGCGATGCTTTATCTGAAGCGTAAAACGCCTGCCAGGTTTGCATTAAGAAAAAACGCAGCAAGGTCTCGACAGGTTATTGGTAGCACCATCAAAGGGTAAGGCGTAATTTTTATTATTGAACGCCGGTAACGTTCTCTCTATTTAAGTTAAGGTTAATTAATTAATTTATTGGCAAGGCGGGCGGGGATAGCTTTTACCGGGCTTTATATTAATCATAAAGATAAAACTCTTTTATTGAATGTGCGTCTTTTATAATCAGATTTTTCTCACCTGACCTAAATGAATGTGATATATTCCTGGCAAATTTTTCCTTAATGCAGGCCATGGCCCGATGAAAAACTATGACGATCTGCAGCGTTTCAAAGAAAAAACGCAAACGCTCGATATCGCCTTTAAAGATATGTCAGGCCAGCTGCAGCAACCCGCCGAAAATAGCCAGTGGGCGCTTATTCGCCAGCTGGCGAATGAAGACGCCTCAACGCCGTTCAGCGGCAGCCAGCGTATCGATCTGCCGCAGCCGCAGCCGCTGCGCGGCGATGAGTTTCGCGCGCCGCCCGATTCGCCGCTGATGCGTCAGCCGGCGGCGTTGCAGCCCATCGGCGCACGCAGCAGCATTCTCGATAGCCTGACGGATCGCCCGCCAGCGGCAGCTACGCCCCGCTCTTCGCTCTTCCCGGCGCCGCCTGACGCTGTGGCGTCGCCTGCGGTTGCACCCGCTCCCGCCTCGACTGCTCCGCCGCTTAGCGTACCCGCTGCGTCCGTTTCCGCGCCGCCCGTCCAGGCGTTTAGCCTGCCCGCGGCCGCGTCTGAGCGCCGCTTTGGCGGTCTGTTTCGCGCGCGCCACAGCGAGCCGGTCAGCCTGCCGAAAGAAACCCTGCTCAAACCGTTACTGGAGAAGATTGCGCTATGCCGTTAGTTTGTGTGTGCTCGCCGAAAGGGGGAGTCGGAAAAACCACGCTGGCAGCCAATCTGGCCTGGGGATTAGCGCGGGCGGGCAGCAAGGTATTAGCGATCGATTTTGACGTGCAGAACGCCCTGCGCCTGCATTTTGGCGTGCCGCTCAACGACGGCCGCGGCTTTGTCGCGCGCTCGGAAGAGCAGGCGGACTGGAGCCAGTCGATCCTCACCACCGGCGGCAACATTTTCGTCCTCCCTTATGGCGACGTAACCGAGTTGCAGCGCGAACGTTTTGAAGAGAACCTGGCGAAAGATCCCCATTTCCTGCGGCGCGGGCTGGATACGGTACTGAACTACCCCGGCCTGGTGATCGTCGCCGATTTTCCGCCTGGCCCTGGCCCGGCGCTAAAAGCGATGAGCGCGCTGGCGCAAATGCATCTGGTGGTGATGCTGGCCGACACCGCCTCGGTTTCGCTGTTACCGCAAATTGAAAATAACCGCATGATTGGCCAGCCGCTGAATAATCAGCTGGGGCACTACTTCGTGCTGAACCAGAGCGACAACCGCCGCAATATTAGCCGCGACGTCACCGCCTTTATGCAGCAGCGGCTGGGCGACAGCTTGCTGGGAGTGGTGCATCGCGATGAGAGCGTGGCGGAAGCCAACGCCTCCCAGCAGTCGGTTTACGATTTCAGCCCTGCGTCCGCCGCCGCGTTCGATATTGAACTGATTGGAAAACGCGTGGCGAATATTCTCAATATTTCCGTCGGCAATGGTGAAGTTCAGGCGCCGATCCGCAGTAGCCACTATTAATTGCCTGGCGTCGCCGGGCTATAAAAAACAGCGCTTTTCCAGGGTGAATCATGAATAAAATCGGGTTTTACCTGTTGCTGCTGGTGCTTGCACCAGCGGCGGCGGTAATCGTCATTACGCCGATGGACAGCCAGAAGCAATATATATTTGGCTTAATCAGTATTTTGATGATGTTTTTACTGGGACTCAGCAAGAGCCGTAAAATAACGGTGGTGATGGTTATTTTCTCTGCCCTGATGTCCACCCGATATATCTGGTGGCGCACCACAGAGACGCTTCATTTTAATTCCGAAACGGAAGCGATCCTTGGCATTGGCTTATATCTTGCCGAAATTTATGTCTGGCTGATTTTAATTCTCGGCTTTCTGCAAACCACCTGGCCGCTAAAGCGCACCATTGAACCCCTGCCGGATGATGTCAGCCTGTGGCCGACCGTCGACGTCTACGTGCCGACCTATAACGAAAGCCTCGACGTGGTGCGCGATACGGTGCTGGCGGCGCAGTGTATTGACTACCCGCGCGACAAGCTAAAAGTCTATCTGCTGGATGATGGCAAGCGGCCGGAGTTTGCGGTTTTCGCCGCCGACGTCGGCGTTGGCTATATTACGCGCGACGATAACAGCCACGCCAAAGCGGGCAACCTGAACCACGCCATGACGATCACCAAAGGCGAGCTGATCTGCGTATTTGACTGCGACCATGTCGCCACGCGCACCTTCCTGCAGGCCACCGTCGGCCCGTTTCTGACCGACCCGAAGCTGGCGCTGCTGCAGACGCCGCACTACTTCTACTCGCCCGATCCCTTCGAGCGTAACCTGCGCGCGGCGCGGACCATTCCCAACGAAGGCGCGCTGTTCTACGGCCCGGTGCAGCAGGGCAACGACAACTGGAACGCCACCTTTTTCTGCGGCTCCTGCGCGGTGATCCGGCGCGCAGCGCTGGAGGAGATCGGCGGCTTTGCGGTGGAAACGGTGACGGAAGATGCGCATACCGCGCTGAAAATGCAGCGGCGCGGCTGGGGCTCGGCGTTTCTGGCGATTCCGCTGGCGGCTGGTCTGGCGACCGAGCGTCTGGGGCTGCATGTGGTGCAGCGCACCCGCTGGGCGCGCGGCATGACGCAGATTTTCCGCGTCGATAATCCGCTGCTGGGGCGCGGTCTGAAGTGGCAGCAGCGCCTCTGCTACCTCAACGCCATGCTGCACTTCCAGTTCGGCCTGCCGCGTGTGGTGTTCCTGACCGCGCCGCTCGCCTATCTGCTGTTCAATCTCAACATTATTCACTCGTCGGCGTCGCTGATCTTCGCCTATGTGCTGCCGCACCTGGTGATGTCGCTCTACGTCAACTCGCGCATGAACGGTCGCTTCCGCTACACCTTCTGGGGCGAAATCTACGAAACCGTGATGTGTTTCCACCTGGTGATCCCGACGCTGCTGACCCTGCTGTCGCCCAGGCACGGCAAATTTAACGTGACCGACAAAGGCGGCCTGCTCGATCAGGGCTTCTTCGATTTTCATATTGTCCGTCCGCACGTCATCGTGGCGGTGCTGCTGGGCATTGGCATCGCCGCAGGCGTGGCGCGCGCGGTGATGCACGACTACTTCGGCGTCGACCCTTACGTGATCGCCCTGAACGTTGGCTGGGCGCTCTTTAGCCTGATCATCCTGATGGCGGCAATCGCGGTGGCGCGTGAAACGCGGCAGGTGCGTAAAACTATCCGCATCGAGGTAGAGATCCCGGCGATTATCCACTACGCCAGCGGCATTTCGTCGCGCACCCGCACCAGCAATCTCTCGATGGGCGGCGCGCAGCTGGATGCGCCGGATAACCGTCATGAAAGCGATGAGATTGAAGAGATCGATCTGCTGCTGCAGTCGGGGGCGATTACCATTCCGGTGAGCAAAATTTCCGGCGATGACACCTCGATTCGTCTGCGCTTCGCCGCGATGCCGCTGGCGCGTCGGCGCGAGCTGGTGCGCGTGGTGCTGGCGCGCGCCGACGCCTGGCTTCAGCCAGAGTACAAACAAGACAATGCGCTGCTGTCGCTGGGCACCATTATTCGCACCGTGTTCGAGCTGTTCTGGCTGACCTGGAAGGATCGGCGCGCCAGAGGCCGCGCGCCTGCTGTGGTAAAAGAGGATGGTACAGCATGAGAATCGTAACGCACTCTCTGCTGGCGTCATCGCTGGCGGCGGCACTGTGGCTGAACCCAGGCTGGGCGGAAGCGCCCGATAATTCTGCCGCGCCGGTCAACAGCGCCGCGCCTGCTGCGCCAGAGTCGGCTGTACCGGTCGCCCCGGAAGCGAGCGCCCCCGCCGCGCAGCAGTCGACTGTACCGGTCGCGCCGGAAGCGAGTGCGCCTGCTGCGTCGGAAACGACCGCGCCTGCCATCCAGCAGGAGCGCGCGCTGTCAGATCTGCCGCTGCCGGCGGGGCTGGAGCAGGCCGATCGGCAGCTCTCATCCGCCGCCGCCGCCGCGCCCTTTGTACCGGGCCAGCCGGTGAGCGCGCCTGCGCCCGCCGCGGCGCTGAACCAGCCGATCAGCAGCACCATTTCCGTCGCGCAGATGGGCCAGCAGCAGGGCATTTTCCTGAGCGGCGGCCAGCTGCAGTCCGGCATCGTTTTTACCCTGCCGGGCGATGAGGTGATCACCAATGCGCACCTCAATTTGTCGCTGCGCGTCTCTCAGGCGCTGGCGGCGCGCAACACCACGCTGCAGCTGATGCTCAACGGCCAGCCGCTCGGCACGCTGCCCCTTGGCGCCAGCGACAGCGACGTCAGCGACTATCAGCTGGAGATCCCCGCCGCGATGGTGGTCGCCAGCAATAACCTCAGCTTTAAAATTAACGATGCGGATAAGCTGCTGTGCGAGAAAGAGAGCGCGCAGAACTATCAGGTCACGATTTTGCCGCAGACCACGCTGAGCCTGGAGGGACAGCAGCTGAATATCGGTACGCGCCTGCGCAACTTCCCGCGTCCGTTTATCGATCCGCTGCGTATGACGCCTGCGTCAGTCGCCATGGGCTTCGCCAGCAACGTCGCGCCGGATGCGATTAGCGCCGCCGCGCTGGTCGCATCGTGGCTCGGCATTCAGAGCGACTATCGCACCATTCGCTTCCCGGTATCGCGCGGCGAGCTGCCCGAACAAAATGGCATCCTGTTCGGGCATCCGGGCGATCGTATCGGCGCCCTGACCCTGCCGCAGGCGAGCGGCCCGCAGCTGACGCTGGTGGATAACCCGAATAACCCGGTTTATAAGCTGCTGCTGGTGACGGGCGAGGATGATGCTCAGCTGCGTCAGGCGGCGCTGCGCCTCACCACGCAGCCGCTGGACACCGACGCCAGCAGCCTCGCCGTTCAGCCGCAGCCTCTCGTCAGCCGCAAACCCTATGACGCGCCGCGCTGGATCAACACCAGCCGCCCGGTGCGTCTCACCGAGCTGCTGGATCCGAACCAGAGCCTGACGTCGACCGGCCTCTGGCACGATGCGCTGCGCGTGAACTTTCGCGCCGCGCCGGATCTTTTCCTGTGGGACGGCGATACCCTGCCGGTGAACCTGAACTATCGCTTTCCGTCGGAGAGCTGGATTGACGAGAACAGCTCTTTCCTCAACGTCATGCTGAACGGCACCTTTCTGCGCAACCTGACGGTCAATAAAGTCGGCCTGCTCGAACAGGCGTGGCACCGTCTGGGCGGCGACGCGCGCCAGGAAGAGTATCAGCTCCATCTCGATCCCTGGCTGATTTACGGCGACAACCAGCTCTCGCTCTACTTCAATATTCGGCCGAAAGCGGACGCGCCCTGCGGCGTGCTGCTGAACAACAACATCAAAAGCCGCATTGAAGAGGCGTCATGGATCGACCTGAGCCACACGCGCCACTTCGCGCTGCTGCCAAATCTCTCCTACTTCGTCGGCGCATCATTTCCCTTTACGCGGCTGGCGGACTTCAGCCAGACCACGCTGCTGATGCCGGAGAAACCGAGCAATGCTGAAATCGCCACGCTGCTCGATCTGGCGGCGCGCGCGGGCAACGCTACCGGCGCGGCGCTGACGCAGAATCAGGTGATGTTCGGCCTGCCCAGCGGCGGCGCTCACCTGGCGCGACTGGCGAAGAGCGACGTGCTGGCGATTAGCACCACCGGCGACAGCCGCTTTAACCAGCAGATGCTGGCGCATTCGCCGTTCGAGGCCAGCGGCGCCACCTTCGGCGTAAAAACGCCCTCGACCCTGGACAACGTGCGCAGCTGGCTAACCGGCGACTGGTATCGCCAGCCGCTCGACGCCGATCGCTACTTCTCCTCGAATGAGGCGTGGCGCGGCTTTGTCAGCTACCGCTCGCCCTGGAATCCTGCCCGAACCGTCGTGATGACGGTCGCGACCAGCGATGAACAACTTTTGCGGCTGCACGGCGATTTAAACTCGGCGCGCATTAACGCGGCGATCCGTGGCGATACCGCCATCATCACCGACGAAAACGGCATTCGCAGCTTCCGCGTCGGCCCGCAGTATCCGAGCGGCGAGATGCCCTGGTACATGATGGTGGTGTGGTATGCCAGCCAGCATTCGGTGCTGATGGCGCTGGCGGCGCTGATGCTTGCCGGGCTGGCGGGCGCGGCGATTTTCACCATGCTACAGCGCCATGCGCGGCGTCGACTCACCCCGCCCAGCGTGCGCGATTCCGGTAAGACGTCAGGATGAACAGAATGAAAACAACGATAAGTACCGGTATCCGTCGCGCGCTGCTGCTGGGCGGCGCGCTGACCTTCACGATGCCCCTGCTGGCGGCAGAAAGCGACAACCCGGCGCTGCAGGCGCTGTTCGATCAGGCGGCCTACTGGCACCAGAAGGCGCATGACGATTTAGCGAAGTCCGCGCTGCAAAAAGTGTTGATGGTGGAACCGAACAACACGCAGGCGCTCTATCTGCTGGCGCTCTACTCGCAGCAGGGCGGCGACGTTGCAGGCGCAGCGCGCTACCGCCAGCAGTTGAGCAGCGTCTCGCCGCAGGACGCGCGCCTGAGCGAGCTGGACAACGCGCGCCAGCTGCAAACCATTCCACAGGCGCAGCTGTCGCTGGCGCGTCAGCAGGCGCGCAGCGGCAATATCGCCGCGTCGCTGCAGACGTGGCGCAACACCTTTAACGGCAGTGAGCCGCCCGCCAGCGTGGCGGCTGAGTACTACCTGACAATGGCCGGGGACCGCACCCTGCTGCCGCAGGCGGTCGACGAACTGCGGCAGTTCGCGGCGGCGCATCCGCAGGATGTCAGCGCCAGGCTGGCGCTGGGCAAAGCCCTGACCTATCAGGACGCGACGCGCCGCGAGGGCATGGATCTGCTCGGCACGCTGGCGGACGGCAGCGCGGAGGCCGATCGTTCGCTGCGCCAGGCGCTGCTGTGGCTCGGCCCGCAGCCGTCGGATGCCGCGCGCTATCAGACCTGGCAGCAGCGCCATCCGCAGGATGTAGCGGTAATGGACTACTACCGTAAAAATGTCGGCGGCGCCGAGAAGGGGGCAGGCTTCAACGCGCTTAACAGCGGCGACGTCAGCGGCGCGCAAAACAGCTTTGAGAAAGTGCTGAACGCCAGTCCGCAGGACGCCGACGCCCTGGCGGGCATGGGCTACGTCGCGCAGCGCGGCGGCCGCTACGGCGAAGCGGCGGACTACCTGCAGCGCTCGGCCCAGCTTGGCGGCGAGCGCGGTGCCGAACGGCAGCAGCAGGCCAATGACGCGCGCTTCTATGCGCAGCTGGCGGCGGCGCAGCAGGCGCTGAAAAACGGCGACAGCGCGCAGGCGCTCTCGCTCAGCGAGCCGCTAACGCAGGCGGAAGGGGAAAAAGGGATCGCCGCGCAGCTGTTCCGCGCCGATGTGCTGCGCCGCGGCAGTCAGTTCAGCGAGGCGGAGCGCGCCTATCGCGCCATCCTGCAAAACGATGCGGATAACCGCAGCGCGAAAGAGGGCCTGTTCTATGTGCTGCGTCAGCAAAACCGCAGCGCCGAGGCGAGTACGCTGCTGGCGTCGCTGCCCGACAGCGTGCGCCAGAGCGTGGCGCCGCGCGCCGGCAATGGCGGCAGCGATCCGATTCGCCAGCAGGCAAAACGCCAGCTGAAAGCAGGGGACGCCAGCGCGGCGATCGCCACGCTGCAGCAGGGGATTCAGCGCTATCCCAGCGACGGCTGGCTGCGCCTGGACCTGGCCCGCCTCTATCGCGCGCAGGGCGATACGCCGCAGGCCGCCAGCGTGATGCAGTTTGCGATGCGCGACGGCGCGGCCGTCAGCGAGCGCTACGCCGCCGCCATCAACGCCAGCGAAAGCGGCGGCTGGCAGCAGGCCAGCGCGCTGCTGGCGCGTATTCCCGCCAGCGCCCAGACGGCAGACATGCGCGAGCTGGCGCAGCGCGTCAACTTCAATCTGCAGATGGCGACCGCCGACAGCTATCTGGCGCAGGGCGCGAACGCCGCCGCGGTGAACACGCTAAAAGCGCTGGCGCAGACGCCGCCCGCTAACCCGGCTGATGCGGGCAATCTGGCGCAAAAGCTCGCCAGAGCGGGCGACCTCGCGACTGCCGTCGCTATCGTGCGCGGCAACATGCAGCGCGGCGTGCAGGGCAATGCGGGCGACTACGCGGCGCAGGTCGCCGTGCTGAACCAGGCGGGGCTGGCCAGCGAGGCGCAGCGCTTCCTTGATGCGCCAGAGCTGCAGGCGCGCAGCACGCCGACGCAGCTGGCAGGCATTCGCAACGGCTACGTGATTAACGAAGTCGATCGCCTGCGCGAGCAGAAGCAGTACGCCGCCGCCTATGACAGGCTGATTGGCGCCCTGCAGCGCGACCCGCAGAATCGCGACCTGATGTTCGCCATGGCGCGTCTCTATCAGGACGGCAAGATGAACAAAGAGGCGGGCGTGGTCTATGACTACCTGTTGACCCAGGATACCCCGACCCAGGACGCTCGCGTCGGCGCAATTAACGTGGCGCTGGCGCAGAACAACCTGCAACGCGCGAACGATCTGTTGCGCGGGCTACAGGCGCAGCCAACCCCGGAGCGCCTGCTGCTGCTGGCGCGCGTCGCCGATGCAAATGGCGATCGCGCCCAGGCGATGGGCTACCTGCGCAGCGCGCGCGGCCAGCTGATCGGTTTACAGGGCACGCAAGACGGCGAGACGCCAACCGTCGGCGGGCTGGCGCTGGCAGACAATCCGTTTATCAACCGCAGCACCTCGCCGGTGGGGCGCTCGCCCTCCAGCTACGGCAGCGTGCTGCCGTGGCAGAGTGCGCCAGCTGGCGTCACCAGCCGCGCTGAAGGCGTTATTCTGGCGAGCGGCGGGGATCTGCCGCTTCAGCAGGCGCGCACCCTGCACCAGATCGACAGCATGATGGAAGGATTGCAGGAGAAAACCGGCAGCTGGGCGCAGGGTCAGGTGCAGATGCGCGCGCGCGACGGCGAGTCGGGCCTCAGCAAGCTGACCGAGGCGAAAGCGCCGCTGACCTTCTCAACCGTGCCTTTCGGCGATGCGCGCTTCGACTTTATGATGACGCCGCTTTCGCTGACGGCGGGCAGCGCGGCGGGTGATGCCTGGCGTCGTTTCGGCAGCAACGCGCTTGAGCAGGCGAAAGTGGTTGCGGCGGGGGGGGCGAAGGTCACCGACGTGCCGAGCGGCTCAACCGATTCGCAGCGCGCATCCGGCGTGGAGCTGAACATGGCGCTGAAAGGCGACAGCTATAAAATCGACCTTGGCAGCACGCCGCTCGGCCAGGATCTCAGCACGCTGGTGGGCGGGGTGCAGTGGTCGCCGAAACTCACCGACTTCCTGACGCTGGTTCTTACCGGGGAGCGCCGCGCGATGACCGACAGCCTGCTCTCTTACGTCGGCGTGCAGGACAAATCGAGCGGCAAGCGCTGGGGTGGCGTCACCAAAAACGGCGGCAACGCGCTGCTGAGCTATGACAACGGTGATGCAGGCTTCTACGTCGGCGGCGGCGCCTACAGCTATATCGGCGATAACGTGGCGAGCAACAGGAGTCTGAATGCCACGGCAGGCGCCTACGTGCGGCCTTTCCACAGCGATGACCGCGATCTGAAGGTCGGCATGAGCCTGTCATGGATGGATTTCTCCAAAAACCTCAGCTATTTCAGCTACGGTCAGGGCGGCTACTTCAGCCCGCAGAACTATGCGGCGGTGTCGTTCCCTGTTGATTTTACGCGCAAGTTTGATGACCTGAGCGTGAAGATTGGCGGCTCGGTCGGCTATCAGTCTTACAGCCAGGATCGCAGCGCATACTTCCCGAACGATTCGGCGATGCAGGCGCAGCTGGAATCCTATGCGGCGAGCGGCGCGGTAAAAAGCGCTTACTATAACGGCGACAGCAAAAACGGCATTGGCTACAACCTGCACGCCGGCGCGGATTACAAAGTGAATAAAGCGGTGACGGTCGGCGGCCAGCTGGGCTACGACACCTTTGGCGACTACAGCGAAAGCACGGCGCAGCTCTACTTCCGCTATCTGTTTGGAGACAACTAATGAGTGAGCATACGGGCGCGACAGGCCACACCCATCAGCCGGGCTGGTTCGATCTGGTCAGCGTAATGATAGAAGGCATGCTCGCCAACGCGGGCAAAGAAGAGGCGGAAGCGTTTCTCTACGACATGGGCGATTCGCTGGCGGCGCGCTATCCTTTGCCTGACGCGCGCACCGTGCAGGATCTGGAGCGCGAAATGAATTTGCAGCTGGCCCGCTTCAGCTGGGGCTTTGTTCAGCTGCAGCCGCAGGACGCGGCGATTTTACTGAAGCACCATGCGCTGCCAGCGGGCGACGGCGCGCTGGATGCGAAAAGCTGGCAGTCGGCGCTGGCCGCCGTGCTGGCGGGACTTTACGGCGGCTGGCTGCGCGCGCAGGGTGGCGGCGCGGCGGTTGCAGTGGCGCTGGAGCTTAATGACGGCAATACGCTGCACTATCGGTACTAACGGAGCGACGAGATGACAAAGCCAGCCTGGCTCAGATGGGTGATTTTTTTCATGGTGATGATGGTAAGCGCGCAGGCGTCGGCCGACGGCTGGAGCACTTTCAAAAGCCGCTTCTCAACGCCGGAGGGGCGTATTGTCGATAACGCTAACAATAACGTTAGCCATACCGAAGGGCAGGGCTACGGCATGCTGCTGGCGGTGGCGAACAACGATCGCGCCACGTTCGATACGCTCTGGAGCTGGACGCGACAGCACCTGCTGAATAGCCAAAACGACCTCTTCTACTGGCGCTACACGCCGGACGCCGCCGAACCGGTGGCAGACAAGAATAACGCCTCCGACGGCGATGTGCTGATCGCCTGGGCGCTGCAGCGCGCGGCTGATAAGTGGTCGTCGCAGGTCTATCAGCAGGCGTCAGATCGCATTCAGCGCGCCATTGTGAAGCACAATGTGGTGACCTATGCGGGACGTACGGTGATGCTGCCGGGCGTACAGGGCTTCAACAAGACCAGCTACGTCGTGCTGAACCCCTCCTATTTTCTTTTCGAGGCCTGGCACGAATTTGCCGAACACAGCCATCTCAAGGTGTGGAACGCCCTGATTGACGACGGCATGGATCTGCTGGGCGAGATGCATTTCGGCAAAACGGGCCTGCCGCTCGACTGGGTGGCGCTGAACGCGGATGGCTCGGTGGCGCCTGCGGTGGGCTACTCAAACCGTTTTAGCTACGACGCGGTGCGCGTGCCGCTCAATATCTGGTGGTACGATCCGCAGAGCCTGCGTCTGGTGCCGTTTCAGAACGTCTGGCAGCGCTACGGTCGCCTGACGACGCCCGCCTGGTTCGACGTGCTGGGCAACAGCAACGCGCCCTATCATCTCGACGGCGGCCTGCTGGCGATCCGCGATCTGACGCTGAACGAGACCGGCTATATCAGCGATCGGCTTGCGCCAGAGCAGAATTATTTTTCCGCCAGTTTGCAGCTGCTGGTGTGGCTGGCGCTTCAGGAGAAGCGTTGACGGGTGAGGTTCGCCGCGGCGAACGGGCGCTTTTTGTCCGCCTGACGGCGGCGGGGGTTTTGTTCGCCTGGCGGCGGTGCGGATTTTGTTCGCTCGGCTGCAGCGCAGGTTTCGTTCGCCTGACAGGCGGACAGTTTCATTTCGCCCGCTGCGGGCGACCGAGCAGGGCCGGTGGGCGCCGGCCCTGCACCCGCGCCCCG
>NZ_JBPFDE010000026.1:0-20248 GCF_051025595.1 Pantoea phyllosphaerae | reverse complement strand
GGCTCAGCTTCCCGAGCCTCCTGAACACCGCCTTCCGTAAGCCGTTGTGCCGTGTCAGTGGAGGCGCATTATAGGGAGTTCTGTCGGGCTGACAAGTGCTAATTTAAACTTTTTTATCAACCGACCACTTTCCAGGCAATGCGCTGAAAAATCCATCGAACTGGCGATTTTTAGCATAAAAAAACGGGCCCGCGGGCCCGTTTGGCTGATGTCAGTTACTGATGAGCGACGATTTCGCCCTCTTTGACGTCCATTTCGATGGTTTTGCCGGGCACCAGCTGACCAGAAAGGATCTGCTGCGCCAGTGGGTTTTCGATCTGCTGTTGAATCGCACGTTTCAGAGGACGCGCGCCATAGACCGGATCGTAGCCGTTCTCCCCCAGCAGCTTCAGCGCTTCACTGGAGATATTCAGCTGATAGCCGCGTTCCTCCAGACGTTTATACAGTCGCTGCAGCTGAATCTGCGCAATAGAGGCAATATGCTGCTCGCCCAGCGGATGGAACACCACCACTTCGTCGATACGGTTGATGAACTCCGGACGGAAATGATGGCCGACCACATTCATCACCACATCTTTCATTTCCGCATAGTTCAGTTCGCCAAAGCGTTCCTGAATGAGATCGGAACCCAGGTTCGACGTCATGATCACAACGGTATTGCGGAAGTCGACGGTGCGACCCTGCCCATCCGTCAGACGTCCGTCGTCCAGCACCTGCAGTAGAATGTTGAACACATCCGGATGCGCTTTCTCTACTTCATCCAGCAGAATGACGGAGTAAGGACGACGACGCACCGCTTCTGTCAGATAGCCGCCCTCTTCATAGCCGACATATCCCGGAGGCGCGCCCACCAGCCGCGACACGGAATGTTTTTCCATAAACTCCGACATGTCGATGCGCACCATGGCGTCGTCGCTGTCGAAGAGGAAATTCGCCAGTGCCTTACAGAGTTCGGTTTTACCCACGCCGGTCGGGCCAAGGAACAGAAACGAACCGATGGGACGATTTGGGTCGGACAAGCCTGCGCGGCTACGACGAATCGCGTTCGATACCGCTTCCACCGCCTCATTCTGGCCGATAACGCGCGCGTGCAGATCCTGCTCCATACGCAGCAGCTTATCGCGCTCGCCTTCCATCATGCGCGCCACCGGAATGCCGGTCCAGCGCGCCAGCACATCGGCAATCTCGACATCGGTAACACGGTTGCGCAGCAGCTTCATGGTTTTACCTTCAGACTGCGTGGCGGCCGCCAGCTGTTTTTCCAGTTCAGGGATCTTGCCATACTGCAGCTCGGACATTTGCGCCAGATCGCCGATGCGACGCGCCTGCTCCAGCGACAAACGCGCCTGCTCCAGTTCCGCTTTGATATTCTGCGTGCCGGTAAGAGAGGCTTTTTCCGCTTTCCACTCCTCTTCCAGCTCCGCGTATTCGCGCTCTTTCTGGTCGAGTTCGCTTTCCAGCATCTCCAGACGCTTAATGCTGGCGTCATCCGACTCTTTCTTCAGCGCCTGCTGCTCCAGCTTCAGCTGAATGATGCGGCGTTCCAGGCGATCGAGCGATTCCGGCTTCGAGTCGATCTGCAAACGGATGCTGGACGCTGCCTCGTCAATCAGGTCAATGGCTTTGTCCGGCAACTGACGGTCGGCAATGTAGCGATGCGACAGTGTCGCCGCCGCAACAATCGCCGGGTCGGTGATTTGCACATGGTGATGCAGCTCATAGCGCTCTTTGAGACCGCGCAGGATAGCGATGGTGTCTTCTACGCTTGGTTCAGCGACGTAGACTTTCTGGAAACGACGCTCCAGCGCGGCATCTTTTTCGATGTACTGACGATATTCGTCCAGCGTAGTCGCGCCGACGCAGTGCAGCTCGCCGCGCGCCAGTGCCGGCTTCAGCATATTGCCGGCATCCATCGCGCCGTCGGCTTTACCGGCGCCGACCATAGTATGCAGCTCATCGATAAACAGGATAACGTTGCCTTCCTGCTTCGACAGATCGTTGAGTACGCCTTTCAAGCGCTCTTCAAACTCGCCGCGGTATTTGGCGCCCGCCACCAGCGCGCCCATGTCCAGTGCCAGTACGCGACGGCCTTTTAGCCCTTCCGGCACCTCGCCGTTAATGATGCGCTGCGCCAGGCCCTCCACGATGGCGGTTTTACCCACACCGGGTTCACCAATCAGCACCGGATTGTTTTTGGTACGGCGCTGCAGCACCTGAATAGTACGGCGGATCTCTTCGTCACGGCCAATGACCGGATCGAGCTTGCCCTGTTCGGCGCGCTCGGTCAGATCGATGGTGTATTTCTTTAATGCCTGGCGCTGATCTTCAGCCCCTTGATCGTTCACGTTGTCGCCTCCACGCAGCTGCTCAATCGCTTTGGTTAGCTTATCAGTGGTCGCACCGGCCGATTTCAGCAGATCGGCTAAAGAGCCGCGCGAGTCGAGGGCAGCCAGGACAAAGAGTTCAGATGAGATAAAATTGTCGCCGCGCTTCTGCGCCAGCTTGTCGCACAGGTTAAGCACGCGCACCAGGTCAGCGGACGGTTGAACATCCCCCTCGCTGCCTTCTACCTGAGGTAAACGGTTGATAGCCTGCTCGACGCCGCTGCGCAGAGTGGCAACGTCAACGCCTGCGGAGGCTAATAATGGACGAACGGATCCGCCTTCCTGATTGAGCAGCGCGCTCATCAGATGCAGAGGTTCAATAAATTGGTTGTCGTGTCCCAGAGCAAGGGACTGCGCGTCGGCAAGGGCCAGTTGGAATTTGTTGGTAAGACGATCCAGACGCATGATTCCTCCCATTACAGGTCAAAATGCTACTGGAGATTAAAATGAGGTCATCCCTCAAATTTTCAAGGTTAATGACCTGCATCATGGGCAAAAAATACGCTACTGGATCGTCTTGTGGCGTAAGGTTATCTCAGCCAAATTAAAGAAGCCATACGCCCAGTGGTTCCGTCGCGTCGGAAGGAGAAAAAATCACCACTCTCATGATAGGTGCAGCGGCGCGTCATGCTCACGGAGGTAACGCCCGCCGCCTGCAGCCGCTGCTGCGCAAGCAGCCAGATGTCGGCGAAATACTTCGCGCCCGCGGGACGGAAAGCCTGCTGAGCACGGGCGTCATGCGCCATAAACGCATCGCGCACTTCACTGCCGACTTCAAAGGCGTCGGGACCAATTGCCGGACCAAGCCAGGCGTGTATCTGGCTGGCTGGCACAGCGAACTGCGCCAGCGTGTTTTCCAGCACGCCCGCGCACAGGCCACGCCAGCCGGCATGCGCCGCGGCAACTTCGCTGCCGTCATAAGAGCAAAACAGCACCGGCAGGCAATCCGCTGTCATCACCGCACACACCACGCCTGCTTCACGCGTGATGCAGGCATCCGCCCGTAAGGGTTCCGTCTGCCCAGCAGGGAGATGAACCACATCGGTGCCGTGAACCTGTTCAAGCCAGTGCGGCATCGCCGGCAAGGCGGCGCGCGTTACCAGGCGCTGTCGATTGGCAGTGACGTGCGCCGGATTGTCGCCAACATGCCCACCCAGGTTAAACGCATCCCACGGTGCCAGGCTGGCACCCTCGCCGCGTAGCGTTGAGCAGGCGCCTACGCTGGCGGGCGCGGGCCAGTCCGGCAGGATCCAACTCATAGCCAGTCCATCTGATCGCGAAACTCTTCGGTATCCGCTTTCAGTACCTCAATCAGCTCTACCATATCCTGCGGCAGTGGCGCATGCCACTCCATCTCGATTCCGGTAATCGGATGGTAAAGACGCAGCATGGTCGCGTGCAGCGCCTGGCGATCGAACGCGCGTAGCGTGGCGATAAACTGCTCCGAGGCGCCCTTAGGCGGACGCGGACGGCCGCCGTACAGCGGATCGCCCACCAGCGGATGGTTAATGTGCGACATATGTACGCGAATCTGATGCGTTCGGCCGGTTTCGAGTCGCAGACGCAGACGCGTATGAGCGCGGAAGTGCTCCATAATACGGTAGTGCGTTACCGCCGGTTTCCCCATCGGATGCACGGCCATATGGGTGCGCTTGGTGGAATGACGGCTGATGGGCTCGTTTACCGTGCCGCCCGCCGTCATCGTTCCAATCGCCACTGCTTCGTACTCGCGGGTGATTTCGCGCAGCTGCAGCGTTTCCACCAGATGCGTCTGTGCCGGGACGGTTTTCGCCACCACCATCAACCCGGTGGTGTCTTTATCCAGTCGGTGCACGATGCCGGCGCGCGGCACGTCGGCAATGGCGGGATAGTGATAAAGCAGCGCATTGAGTACGGTGCCATCGGGGTTGCCGGCGCCGGGATGCACCACCAAATCGCGTGGCTTGTTGATCACCAGAATATCGTCATCTTCATACACGATGTTCAGCGGGATATTTTGCGCTTCCCAGCGCTGCTCTTCTTCTATTTCTGCAGCGATGGCGACCTGTTCACCGCCTAATACTTTCTCTTTCGGTTTATCGACGATCGCGCCGTTAACGCGGACGCGTCGGTCAAGGATCCACTCTTTTATGCGCGAGCGTGAATAATCAGGGAACAATTCCGCCAAAGTTTGATCTAAGCGTTGTCCCAGCTGCGCTTCGGAGACCGTTGCGGTGAGTTGAACTTGTTGTGCCATATACAGCTTCTTCGTTAACGTTGGGTTTTCACGGCGATGCCGTTTAATATAATGTGCTATCGTACCTGGTCATTACCGGGAGCTATACGGACAGCTTCCGCCATAACAAATTTGAGGATAACCATTTCGTCATGACGCGTATGAAATATCTGGTGGCTGCTGCCACACTGAGCCTGGCCCTTGTGGGTTGTTCCAGCTCAAAGGACACAGTACCGGACAGCCCGCCTTCCGAAATCTACGCTACCGCTCAGGAAAAGCTGCAGGACGGTAACTTTAAAGCGGCGATTAAGCAACTGGAAGCGCTGGACAACCGTTATCCTTTTGGTCCTTATTCTCAGCAGGTACAGCTTGATTTGATCTATGCCTACTACAAAAACGCTGATTTGCCGCTGGCGCAGGCTGCCATAGATCGCTTTATGCGTCTTAACCCTACTCATCCAAACATCGACTACGTTATCTATATGCGCGGCCTGACGGATATGGCGCTGGACGACTCTGCGCTACAGGGCTTCTTCGGTGTTGACCGCTCCGATCGCGATCCGACCCATGCGCGCGACGCGTTCCGCGACTTCTCGCAGCTGCTGCGTAACTATCCAAATAGCCAGTATGCAGCCGACGCGCAAAAGCGCCTGGTCTATCTGAAAGACCGCCTGGCCAAATATGAGCTGTCGGTGGCGCAATTCTATACTAAGCGTGAAGCCTATGTCGCGGTTGTTAACCGCGTTGAAGGTATGATGCGCGATTATCCTGATACGCAAGCCACCCGCGATGCGCTGCCGCTGATGGAAAAAGCTTACCGTAATCTACAGCTGAATGCTGAAGCGGACAAAGTGGCGAAAATTATCGCCGCAAACAGCGCCAGCTAAAATTGAGTTGGAAAAAATGAAAAAGCAGCCGTAATGGCTGCTTTTTTATGAGCGAAAAATCGACGATGTTGTGAATTCCTCGCTGCTGTAACCCGCCAATCATGCGCCTCTCGCCGCATCGATTCAAGGCATTTCGACCGCATTCCCAGCCTTTCTCACAAATCATTGTCATTGACAAAAAGTGACATTTTTTCGTGATAAAAATCACACATTTCATCGTTCAGCGCGTTATGCTGGATCTACCCAGACGGAAATGACAGAGAGGTAGACCTATGATTCTGAACATTACCAGCAAACAAATGGAAATCACCGCGGCTATCCGCGACCATGTCGAAGACCGTCTCGCCAAGCTGGAAAAGTGGCAAGCTCATCTGATAAATCCGCACATCGTTCTCTCTAAATCGCCGAAAGAATTCGTGGCCGACGCCACGATCAATACGCCCAACGGCACGCTGGTCGCCAGCGCTAAGCACGAGGATATGTATACGGCGATTAACGATCTCATCGGTAAGCTTGAGCGTCAGTTGAATAAGGTTCAGCATAAGTCTGAAGCCCGTCGGGCAGCGACCAGCGTGAAAAATTTTACGCCGGCCATCTGATACATAAAGTTTTAGCAAACGCGCCTGCGGGCGCGTTTTTTATTGACAGCCTTAAATCAGTACGGGTACTCTCGAATCACCTTTTGAATGGAAATCACCATGAAACGTCTGCCGTTTTTCTTCGCTTTCTTTTTTACCTTCCCCTGACTGGGAGGCGATTCGTCGTATGAAAACGAAAGCGAAGACGAACAACAAAGCCTCCCAACCGGGAGGCTTTTTTATTGGACAGCTTACAGGTGAGCCCTATGAATCCCGATAATCCCTTGCTGGCGCTGCGTGACCAAATCAGCGCCGTTGATGAGAAACTGCTGACGCTGCTGGCTGAGCGTCGCGCGCTGGCCGTGAAGGTCGCCGAAGCGAAACTCGCCACCCACCGGCCCATTCGCGATATCGAACGCGAGCGCGCGCTGCTGGAGCACCTGATTGTAATCGGCAAGAAACATCAACTGGATGCGCACTACATTACCCGCCTGTTTCAGCAAATCATTGAAGATTCGGTTTTGACGCAACAGGCGCTGCTGCAAAAAAACCTTAACCATGCTCATGCGCTGGCAGCGCGCATCGCCTTCCTTGGCCCGAAAGGTTCCTATTCCCATCTCGCCGCACGTCAGTACGCCGCGCGCCACTTCGACAATATGGTGGAGATCGGCTGCCTCAAGTTTCAGGATATTATTCGTCAGGTTGAAAACGGCCAGGCTGATTACGCGGTGCTGCCGATTGAAAACACCAGTTCCGGCGCGATCAACGACGTTTACGATCTGCTGCAGCAGACCAGCCTCTCGATTGTGGGCGAACTGACCCAGCCTATCGAGCACTGCGTGCTGGTAACAGGCGACACCGATCTGCAGCAGATTGAAACCGTTTATAGTCACCCGCAGCCGTTCCAGCAGTGCAGCCAGTTTATTAGCCGTTTCCCGCACTGGAAGATCGAATATACCGAGAGCACCGCTGCCGCTATGGAAAAAGTCGCGGCGCTGAACTCGCCGAAAGCGGCGGCGCTGGGCAGCGAGGCAGGCGGCGAGCTCTATCATCTTCAGGTGCTGGAGCGCAATCTGGCGAATCAACAGCAGAACCATACCCGCTTTATCGTTCTGGCACGTAAACCTATTGCCGTCTCCGATCAGGTCCCGGCGAAAACGACGCTGCTAATGGCGACCGGCCAGCAGGCGGGCGCGCTGGTAGAGGCGCTGTTGGTGCTGCGTCAGCATAACCTGATGATGAGCAAGCTAGAGTCACGCCCCATTAACGGCAACCCGTGGGAAGAGATGTTTTATATCGACGTACAGGGCAATCTGGCGTCCGACAGCATGCAGCAGGCGCTGCAGGAGCTAAAAGGGCTGACCCGCATGCTGAAAGTGCTGGGATGCTATCCCGGCGAGAATGTCGTCGCGGTGGAGCCGCGCAGCGCATAACAGAACGGCATCCGTAAGGATGCCGTTTTTGATTGCGGTTCAGGGGGCAGGCATGCGTGAGTCGCGCACTGAAACGGCATCCCGAAGGATGCCGTTTTTTACGGTCGGCTGTCGTTAGCGGAGCGAAGCAGGCTGCGGCTTTCAACCATAAAGCGTTTAGCATGATCGCCAAACCAGTGCTCCACGCGGTTGAAGCTGGCGATAAACGCCTGCTTATCGCCCTGCTCCAGCAGCTTGATAGCCTCGCCAAAGCGCTGGTAATAACGTTTGATCAGCGCCAGGTTGCTTTCCGAAGACATAATGATGTCTGCATAGAGCTGAGGATCCTGGGCGAACAGCCGCCCCACCATCGCCAGCTCGAGACGATAAATCGGCGACGAGAGCGCCAGTAGCTGATCGAGGTTGACGTTCTCTTCTGCGAGATGCAGACCGTAGGCGAAAGTTGCGAAGTGGCGCAGCGCCTGGATAAACGCCATATTCTGGTCGTGCTCTACCGCGCTGATGCGGTGCAGCCGTGCGCCCCACACCTGAATCTGCTCCAGGAACCACTGATAGGCTTCAGGCTGGCGCCCGTCGCACCAGACCACCACCTGCTTCGCCAGGCTACCGCTGTCCGGTCCAAACATGGGATGCAGACCCAGCACCGGGCCCGCATGCGCCGCCAGCATCGCCTGTAAGGGACGGTTCTTAACCGAGGCCAGATCTACCAGAATACAGTCTTCCGGCAGCGGCGGCAGCTGTGCGATCACCTGTTCCGTAAGGTGAATCGGCACGCTGATTATCACCATGCCGGCATCGCTCAGCAGCGAGGGCGCACGATCCCAGTCCCCTTTATCCAGCGTCTTCACGCTGTAGCCCGACAGCGTCAGCATGCGCGCAAACAGGCTGCCCATCTGCCCTTTTCCGCCGACGATCACCACCGGACGCAGCGCCGGATTAAGGGTTTTAAAACCTTTATCGTTCTCGCTGGTATAGGACTCGCGCATTACGCGGCGCAGGATATCTTCAATCAGATCGGGCGGAACGCCGAGCGCTTCCGCCTCTTTACGGCGCGAAGCGAGCATTGACGCTTCGCGCTCCGGTACGTAGATAGGCAAGCCGTAGCGGCTCTTTACTTCGCCAACTTCAGCCACCAGCTCCAGGCGCTTCGCCAGCAGATCCAGCAGCGCCTTATCGACAGTATCAATTTGATCGCGCAGCGCGGTCAGTTCAGCCACCATTGCTTATTACACCTCGTGTGACAGACGCGCCGACAGCACCTCTTGCAGATCCTGATGCATCTCGCGCAGCAGCGTTTCGGTGGTTTCCCAGTTGATGCAGGCATCCGTCACGGAAACACCATATTTCATTTCGCTGCGCGGCTGCTCGGAAGACTGGCTGCCTTCATTAATGTGGCTCTCCAGCATCAGGCCAATAATCGAGCGGTTGCCATCTTTGATCTGGGCTATTGCCGATTCGGCAACGCCAGGCTGGCGGCGATAGTCTTTGTTAGAATTGCCATGGCTGCAATCTATCATCAAGGCCGGGCGCAGTCCCGCCTTGACCATCTCTTTTTCACACTGCGCCACATCTTCCGGGCCGTAGTTCGGCGCTTTGCCGCCGCGCAGAATAACATGACCATCTGGATTGCCCTGCGTCTGCAGCAGGCAAACCTGCCCCGCCTGGTTGATGCCAACAAAACGGTGCGGCATCGCTGCGGCGCGCATGGCGTTGATCGCTGTGCCGAGGCTGCCGTCCGTGCCGTTTTTGAAGCCGACCGGCATTGAGAGACCAGACGCCATTTCACGATGCGTTTGCGACTCGGTGGTGCGCGCGCCAATCGCCGACCAGCTGAAGAGATCGCCTAGGTATTGCGGACTGTTGGGATCGAGCGCTTCGGTGGCGAGCGGCAGTCCCATCTCAACCAGGTTTACCAGCAGCTGGCGCGCGATGTGCAGACCCGCTTCCATATCAAAAGAGTTGTCCATGTAGGGATCGTTGATCAACCCTTTCCAGCCGACGGTGGTGCGGGGTTTTTCGAAATAGACGCGCATAACGATATAGAGCTGATCCTTCAGCTGGTCAGAGAGATCTTTGAGGCGACGTGCGTAATCCAGAGCGGCTTCAGTGTCATGGATCGAACAGGGACCGCAAACCACCAGCAGACGCGGATCGCGGCCGGCGATGATGTCGGAAATGGTCTGGCGCGAAGCGGCGATCTGCGCTTCCTGCTGGGCAGTCAGCGGAAACTTCGCTTTCAGCTCTTCCGGCGTAATTAAAATCTGTTCATTCGCAATGTGGACATTGTTCAGCGCGTCTTTTTGCATGGCTACGATCCTTTTTCCTCGTTATGCAGTTAATGATCCTCTGACAGGATGAGAGATACTTTATCACAGGTCGTAAAACAAGCAATCCACAGATGTACACTTTTATTACCATATGTATACCTTGCATGAATCCATTAAGATAAAAGTATTAATTTTCATATCTTTATTAAAAGAATCGCAAGGGAGTCGCCTCTACTTTATGTAAAGTAAACATTACACACTTACTTTGGCATTCTCTCCTGTCTACTGATACGCTTTGCTAAAACTCTTTTTTCATCAGGTACTTTATGAATTCTCTGGCCTCTTCAGTTCGCCTGCGTCCTTTTAACCATGCCGACATTCCTGCCTTTACCGCCGCCGTCAACGCCTCGCTGGATACGCTGCGCCCCTGGATGGTATGGGCACATCCAGACTATCAACCCGAAGAGGCAGCGAGCTGGATCGCGTTTACGCAGCAGCAGCGAATAAAGGGCGAAGCGGAAGAGTTCGCCCTTGTTGACGATCGGGATCGTTTGCTGGGTGGCGCCGGGATCCGTTTTGCCCGCGAGCCGGGCCAGTTCGCCGCCCTGGGATACTGGGTACGTAGCGATATGCAGCGACAGGGCATCGCCAGTCGCGCCGTTGCGCTGCTGCTTGAGATGGGATTTGCGCGGCCAGAGATAAAGGTTATTGAAATTCTTGCGGCGGAAGAGAACCGCGCCAGTCGCGCGGTAGCGGAGCGCTGCGGGGCGCGCTTTATTGATGTGCGCTACGGCTTAATCGTGCTGGAGAGCGGCCCGGTGAATACGGCGATATACCATGTGCATCGTCCTGAAACGCTGGCATAAAAAAAGGGGTTGGCATCACGCCAACCCCTTGTTTGCTATTAACTTTTAGATGTCGCGTTAGCGATACCTTAGTTAAGACGCTCTTTGATACGAGCTGACTTACCAGTACGCTCACGCAGGTAGTACAGTTTGGCTTTACGCACAGCACCACGGCGTTTGACAGTAATGCTGTCGATGACCGGAGAGTGAGTCTGGAAGACACGCTCAACGCCTTCGCCGTTTGAAATCTTGCGAACAGTGAATGCAGAGTGCAGACCGCGGTTACGGATAGCGATAACCACGCCCTCGAATGCCTGCAGACGTTTCTTAGAACCTTCAACGACCCATACTTTCACTTCCACGGAATCACCCGGGCGGAAGGAAGGTACGTCCTGTTTCATCTGCTCTTGTTCAATTTGCTTGATAATGTTGCTCATAATTAAATCTCTTATCCTGGGTAAACTGATAGTCGCGGGAGATTACTCAGCCGCCTCATCGTTTTGTTGCTGATGTTCCCGCTGGAACGCTTTCAGCAACCTTGCTTGCTCTTCAGTCAGAGCCAGGTTTTCCAGAAGTTCAGGTCTTCTTAGCCAGGTACGGCCCAGCGACTGTTTCAGGCGCCAGCGGCGAATCTCTGCATGGTTGCCAGACAGTAAAACTGCCGGTACTTCCATGCCTTCCAGCACTTCAGGTCGGGTATAGTGCGGACAGTCCAGCAAACCGTCAGAGAACGAATCCTCTTCGGCTGACGCCTGCTTGCCCAGCACGCCGGGAATTAACCGGGCCACTGAATCAATCATCGTCATGGCTGGCAGCTCGCCGCCGCTCAGCACGTAGTCACCGATTGACCATTCTTCGTCAATTTCGGTTTTGATTACGCGCTCATCTATACCTTCGTAGCGGCCGCAGACCAGAATTAACTTCTGCTGCGTCGCCAGTTCGCAAACGCCCTGTTGGTCAAGTTTGCGTCCCTGAGGTGACAGGTAGATCACCCTGGCCCCTTCTCCCGCCGCCGCTTTCGCTGCGTGGATTGCATCCCGTAAGGGCTGCACCATCATCAGCATTCCCGGTCCACCGCCGTAAGGACGATCGTCCACCGTGCGGTGCCGGTCGTGAGCGAAATCGCGAGGACTCCAGCTCTCGATGCTGAGCAGGCCATTTTTTACTGCCCGGCCAGTTACCCCGTAATCGGTAATTGCGCGAAACATCTCTGGAAAGAGGCTAATAACACCAATCCACATCGTTTTCGCCGTTACGTTACCTTGCGATTCGGAGATCAAAAACCAGGATCCCAGTCTACTTCAATGACGCCAGTAGCGAGATCGACTTTCTTGATAACCTGTTCATCAAGAAACGGTATTAACCGCTCCTTCACACCGAACGCATCTTTCAGGTTCGCCTTCACGACGAGAACGTCGTTCGAGCCGGTCTCCATCATATCGATGACTTTGCCCATCTCGTAGCCATCAACGTTGACTACCTGGAGACCCATCAGGTCTTTCCAGTAGTAATCGCCGTCATCCAGCTCCGGCAGCTGCGCCGAGTCGACCGTAATTTCGCAATTGGTCAACTGCGTCGCCGCGTCCCGATCGTCAATGCCTTTGACTTTGATGATCAGGTCCTGATTGTGATGCCGCCAACTTTCCAGCTCAACCTGCTGCCATTTACCGGCGCGCTGAATGAACCAGGGTTGGTAGTCGAAGATACTTTCGGCCGCTTCGGTGGAGGAAAACACTTTGAGCCAGCCACGTATGCCGTAGGCAGCGCCCATTTTGCCCAACACAAGGGGCTTAACGGGAGGCTGTGCGGCAACTTCTTTGCTCATGCTCACCACCGTGACAGATTAAGCTGCTTTTTTTGCTTCTTTGATCAGCGCGTTAACGCGATCGGAAAGCGTTGCGCCCTGGCCAACCCAGTGCTCGATGCGGTCCAGATCCAGACGCAGGCCTTCAGCCTGACCAGATGCGATCGGGTTGAAGAAACCAACGCGCTCGATGAAGCGACCGTTACGTGCATTGCGGCTGTCAGTAACGACGACCTGATAGAACGGACGCTTTTTCGCGCCGTGACGTGCCAAACGAATTGTTACCATAACATCCTCTTAAGTTAATAAAACAACCGGGCCCCATTGAGGGAACGGGGCCCGGGTGCAATATAAAAAGCCCGAAAATTTTACTCATTTCGGCGCAAAAAGCAACCTGTGAGGGCAACCTTTCGGGCTTTTATTGCCGAACGCTTAGCGTCCGGGGAATCCTGGGGGCATCATGCCTTTCATACCGCGCATCATTTTCGCCATGCCGCCCTTCTTCATTTTCTTCATCATGCGCTGCATATCGTCGAACTGCTTCAGCAAGCGGTTGACGTCCTGCACCTGCATGCCGGCGCCGGTGGCGATGCGGCGTTTGCGCGAGCCTTTGATAATCTCCGGCTTTTCACGCTCTTTGCGCGTCATGGAGTTGATAATCGCCTCCATACGCACCAGCACCTTATCGTCCATCTGCGACTTCACATTGTCCGGCAGCTGCCCCATACCCGGCAGTTTGCCCATCAGGCTCGCCATGCCGCCCATGTTGCGCATCTGCTTAAGCTGCTCAAGAAAGTCATTGAGGTCGAAGCCGTCGCCGGTTTTGAGTTTTTTCGCCAGTTTTTCCGCCTGATCGCGGTCAACCTTGCTCTCGATATCTTCGATCAGCGACAGCACGTCGCCCATGCCGAGAATACGCGAGGCGATACGATCGGGATAGAATGGCTCCAGCGCCTCGGTCTTCTCGCCGACGCCCATAAACTTGATCGGTTTGCCGGTGATATGACGAATTGACAAAGCCGCACCGCCGCGCGCGTCGCCGTCTACCTTCGTCAGGATGACGCCGGTCAGGGGCAGCGCCTCGTTGAAGGCTTTCGCCGTGTTCGCCGCATCCTGACCGGTCATGGCGTCAACCACGAACAGCGTTTCGACCGGATTGATCGCGGCGTGCACCTGCTTGATCTCATCCATCATCGCTTCGTCGACGTGCAGACGACCGGCGGTATCCACCAGCAGCACGTCATAGAACTGCAGCTTCGCTTCTTTCAGCGCGTTCTTAACGATGTCGACCGGCTTCTGGCTCAGATCGGAGGGGCAAAAATCGACGCCGACCTGCTGCGCCAGCGTTTCGAGCTGTTTGATCGCCGCGGGACGATAAACGTCGGCAGAGACGACCAGCACTTTCTTCTTATGCTTTTCGCGCAGGAATTTACCCAGTTTGCCGACGCTGGTGGTTTTACCTGCGCCCTGTAGACCCGCCATCAGCACCACAGCCGGCGGCTGTGCGGCCAGGTTGAGCGCGTTGTTTTCCGCGCCCATCGCGGCAACCAGCTCGTTGCGCACGATTTTGATAAACTCCTGACCCGGCGTCAGGCTTTTGTTGACGTCGTGACCCACCGCGCTCTCTTTGACGCGGTTGATAAATTCGCGCACCACCGGCAGCGCAACGTCCGCTTCCAGCAGCGCCATGCGCACTTCGCGCAGCGTGTCTTTGATATTGTCTTCTGTCAGCCTTCCGCGGCCGCTGATATTGCGCAGGGTTTGCGACAAACGATCGGTTAAATTGTCAAACATTGTCTCTCACTCAAAAAAAATCGCGAGGCGCCTGATCGGCATAATGCGGCGGATTATAACACGAAGCTGCAACGATCTCTGCTATTGCGCCTCAGATCGGTTGGAGGCGGCTTCTGCTGGCGCTATACTGCTTTTTTCCTTTCATCTCGCTGATACCTGTAAGGATCTATGTCCGTTTTCTCGCTTCTGGCGCTGTTCGCCTACTCCCTGAGTATTGCACTGATTATTCCCAGCCTGCTGAAGCGCAATAGCGGCTGGCGACGAATGGCGGTGCTTTCCGCCTGTTTCGCGCTGGTGGCGCACGCCGTGGCGCTGCAGCAGCGCATCTTCGCCGTCGACAGCGGGCAGAATCTCAGCCTGCTGAATATCGGCTCGCTGGTGAGCCTGCTTATCTGCGCCATTATGACCATTGTCGCCTCACGCAATCGCGGCTGGCTGTTGCTGCCGATCGTCTACAGCTTTGCCCTGATCAATCTGGCGTTCGCCACCTTTGTGCCTAATGCCTTTATCACCCATCTTGAAACCACGCCGGGTATGATGATCCATATTGGCCTGTCGCTGTTCGCCTACGCGACGCTGATCATCGCCGCGCTCTATGCGCTGCAGCTGGCGTGGATCGACTATCAGCTGAAAAACAAAAAGCTGGCCTTTACCCAGGATATGCCGCCGCTGCTGAGCATTGAGCGCAAGATGTTTCATATTACCCAGGTGGGTGTTGTGCTGCTGACGCTGGTGCTCTGCACCGGCCTGTTTTATATGCATAACCTGTTCAGCGCCGAGAACGTGGATAAAGCGGTGCTGTCGATTCTTGCCTGGTTCGTTTATATCGTTTTGCTCTGGGGCCACTATCATGAAGGCTGGCGCGGACGTCGCGTTGTCTGGTTCAACTGCGGCGGTGCGCTGCTGTTGACTATGGCCTACTTCGGCAGTCGTATCTTACAGCACCTGCTGACCCACTCGTCTTAACCAAAAGGAAGTTCTGCGTTGGAACAGGTTTCAACCACCACCCTTATTATTATTCTGGTCGTTATGGTGCTGGTTTCCGCCTGGTTCGCCGGGTCGGAAACCGGCATGATGACGCTTAACCGTTACAAGCTGCGCCATCAGGCGAAAAACGGCAGCCGCGCCGCCCGCCGGGTAGAAAAGCTGCTGCGCCGCCCCGACCGTCTGCTCAGCCTGGTGCTGATCGGCAACAACCTGGTGAATATTCTGGCTTCCGCGCTCGCCACCATTGTGGGCATGCGCCTGCATGGCGATGAAGGCGTCGCCATTGCGACCGGCATCCTGACCTTTGTGGTGCTGGTGTTTGCGGAGGTGCTGCCGAAAACCGTGGCGGCGCTCTATCCCGAGCGGGTCGCCTTTCCCAGCAGCATGCTGCTGGGCCCGCTGCAGATTGTGATGTCGCCGCTGGTCTGGCTGCTGAACACCATCACGCGCCTGCTGATGCGTATGGCCGGCATGAAAACCGAGGGCGCCACCAGCTCGGCGCTGAGCAAAGAAGAGCTGCGCACCATCGTCTACGAGTCGCGCAGCCTGATGTCGCGCCGCAATCAGGATATGCTGCTGTCAGTGCTCGATCTGGAAAAAGTCAGCGTTGACGACATCATGGTGCCGCGCAACGAAATCGTCGGCATCAATATCAACGACGACTGGAAGTCGGTGATGCGCCAGCTCAGCCACTCGCCGCACGGCCGTATCGTGCTGTTCCGCGACTCGCTGGACGACTGCGTCGGCATGCTGCGCGTGCGCGAAGCCTGGCGCACCATGACTGAAAAGAAAGAGTTCAACAAAGAGACGCTGCTGCGCGCCGCCGATGAGATCTACTACGTACCGGAAGGCACACCGCTCAATACTCAGCTGGTGAAGTTTCAGCGCAACAAGAAGAAAGTGGGCCTGGTGGTGGATGAGTATGGCGATATCAAAGGACTGGTCACCATCGAGGATATCCTGGAAGAGATCGTCGGCGACTTTACCACCTCAATGTCTCCTACCCTCGCGGAAGAAGTCCTGCCGCAGAATGACGGTTCCGTGCTGGTAGAAGGCAGCGCCAGCGTGCGGGAGATTAACAAGGCTTTTAACTGGCATCTGCCGGAACAGGAAGCGCGCACCATTAACGGCATGCTGCTCGAAGCGCTGGAGGAGATCCCCGAGATCAATACCCGCGTCGAGCTGGCGAACTACGCCGTCGATATTCTTGACGTGCAGGACAATATGGTGAAGCAGGTGCGCATTACGCCGCAGACGCCGCTTAAGTCCTCTGTCGGCTCCTGACAGCGCCCGCCCATAAAAAACGCCGCATCGATGCGGCGTTTTTTTTTAATGCTCGTGACCAACTACGACTAGATGTGCAGCTCTTGCAGCTTCTCTGCCGGCAGCTTCAGATCTTCGTTGCGGTTGACGCCGATATCATGCGCCAGCACGTTGCGCGCAATCTGCTGCGCTTCGTCGAGTGAATGCAGCTTATAGCTGCCGCACTGGTATTCATTCAGCTCAGGGATCTGATTCTGATCCTTCACCTTCAGAACATCTTCCATGGCTCCTTTCCATGCGCTGGCCACGCGCTGCTCGTCCGGCGTGCCGATCAGGCTCATGTAGAAACCGGTGCGGCATCCCATCGGTGAGATATCCACGATTTCTACGCCGTCGCCGTTAAGGTGATTACGCATAAAGCCCGCGAAGAGATGCTCGAGCGTATGGATTCCGCGCTCGGTCAGGATCTCTTTGTTGGGACGGCAGAAACGCAGGTCAAAAACGGTGATGGTATCGCCATGGGGAGTTTTCATGGTCTTCGCAACACGCACTGCGGGCGCGGCCATAATGGTATGGTCAACGGTAAAACTGTCCAGTAGTGGCATACGTCACCTCCTGTTTTGAAATTTTTTTATAAACGATGAAACTTTTCTGTTCGCCCAACGTCTGAATATATGAAAGACGCGCATTTGTTATCATCATCCCTGACAACAGAGATGTTAATTTGGCCACATTGATGTGGCCTTTTTCTTTTCTAGCCTTCCCGACTGGCAAGGTAAGCCTCAAAATCGAGCCTGTCGCCCTCTTCCAGCTGCTTCTGTGCCGCAACCGACTCCAGCGCCTGACGCGTAAAATCTTCTTCGCTGATCACTTCCAGCGGCTCTTCGCACAGCATATGACGATACTGTTCCGCCAGCGCGATGCCGGTATCGGTGACGCCGCTCTCTTTAATCGCCTGAAGAATGCGCGCCGAATAGGTTAGCTCAGGATCGTCAAAGGATGCTACCAGTTGATCGCACACCTGTTGATATTGCGTGCTGCCCTGATTGCTGTCGAGCACTTCCGCCACGCGATGCAGATCGGCGAACAGCGCTTTGCCCACCTCCACCAGCGAATGTTCAGTTTCGCTACAGCCGACCGAAATTTTCTGGTTCGGCTTGCGCCCTTCCAGCACCACGCGGTTCCAGTTTTTACGCGTGCAGAGCAGCTCATCGGCGCTCATTTCTGGCGCGTCAGCCAGCGTACACCAGATCAGGAAGAGATCGAGAAAACGCACCTGGTTGGCGTCAACGCCGATTGCAGAGAACGGGTTGATGTCGAGCGAGCGCACTTCAATATACTCAATGCCGCCGCGCAGCAGCGCATCAGAAGGCGCTTCGCCGGAGCGCGTTACGCGCTTCGGACGGATTGGAGCGTAAAGCTCGTTCTCAATCTGCAGCACGTTGGTATTAAGCTGCAGCCAGTTACCGTCCGCATCTTTCGTGCCCATCGCGGCATACTCTTCAGACGGCGTTTTAATGGCGGCTTTCAGGGCCTTAACGTACCCCTCAAGGGAGTTGAAGGTAATGCCGAGACCGCTCTGCGACTTGTTGGTGTAGCCGAGATCGCTCAGGCGCAGCGAAGTCGCATAGGGCAGCCACAGCGAATCTTTGCCATCGGTTTCAAACGGCAGTTTGCTCTCACGCCCCTGCAGGAAGCTAGAGCTAATCGCCGGCGAGGCGCCGAAGAGATAAGGAATTACCCAGCCGTAACGGTAGTAGTTACGGATAAGACGCAGATAGCCGGCAGAGATAGTCTCTTTGCCGCTTTCGGCATCTTTAACGTCCGCCCACTCCTGCCAGAAGCTCAGCGGCAGCGAGAAGTTATAGTGGATGCCAGAGATGGTCTGCATCAGCGCGCCGTAGCGATTTTTCAGCCCCTGACGATAGAGCGTCTTCATACGTCCGATATTCGAACTGCCGTACTGCGCCAGCTCAATGCGATCGGCGTCGTCGATCAAACAAGGCATGCTGAAAGGCCACATACGCTCTTCAGCCAGCTCGCGCGCCACATGGCGATGGATATCGCGCAGAAACGCCAGCATATGGTCAATGTTTTGATCCACCGGCGTAATGAACTCCAGCAGCGTTTCCGCGAAGTCGGTGGTTATCCAGTCATGCTTGAGTGCCGATCCCAGCGAGTCGGGATGGCCGCTTTCCGCCAGATGACCATCAGGCTTTACGCGCAGCGTTTCGCGCTCAATGCCGCGGCCAATACCTTTCAAGGCATTGGGATGCGCCTCCAGCCAGGAGAGCGCTTTAGATACGTCCGGGATCACATTAACCTCCCGCTGGGACAGTAATTTATTTTTGTTCAGCATAATGTTAACCCTAGCCTCGAATCTGTGCGAATCAATGCCACCATTGCAAACCCTGTAAGGTGGCGGTCGCGATAACGATATAACGCAGTGTTTTCCCGACGGCGAGAAACAGCAGGACCGGAAGCCAGGCAAAGCGCATCCAGCCTGCGAGCACGCAGAGCAGGTCGCCGATTACCGGCATCCAGCTCAGCAACAGCGCTGCAGGTCCCAGTCGGTGCAACCACGTTATTGCTGTGTCATGCCATCGCCCCTGCCGTTTCAACGGCAGTAAGCGACCAAGAAAAATATTGGTTATGCCGCCCAGCGTATTCCCCACTGATGCAGCGACAATCAATCCATAAACGGAAGCCTTTTTGGCAACCAGTAACGCAATCAGCAGTGCCTCAGAACTCCCTGGTAACAGGGTGGCGCTGAGAAAGCTGCTGCCAAACAGAGAAGCAAGCGCCAGAACGTCATTCACAGCAGGCGCACGTCAACCACATCCATGCCGGCCGCTTTCGCCGCCTGCACGCCAAAATCGGCGTCTTCAAACACGACACAGCGTGCGGGCTCGACGCCCATCAGCGCTGCGCAGCGTAAAAACGTATCGGGTTCAGGTTTGTGACGCTCGACGTCGTCGGCGCCCACCACTGCAGTGAAGAGCTCGCGAACGCCCAGCTGGTTGAGCAGCGCATCCGCCATGCTGTGTTCGCTTCCGGTGCCGACCGCCATTGGACGGCGGCCGTGATAAGCTTTCACCACTTCCATCAGCGGAAGCGGACGCACGCTTTCCAGCAGCATGGTCTTAACCGCCGCGGTTTTTTCGGCGGCCAGCTGGTAAGGATCCTGAGAAGAGCGGTTTTGTTCGATAATAAATTGCGCAAGTCGCCAGGAGGGCGCGCCGTTGAAACCAATCATTTGCGATTCGTCTAACGTCAATCCATATCGTCCCAGTACCTGATGCCACGCTTTTCGATGTGTCGGCTCGGAATCAAGGATCGTGCCGTCCATATCGAAAATCAGTGCGTCATATTGATCGTACATCGCTACTCCGGACATCCAACAAATGAGCCATTACTTTAGCTTAATGCGCCCAGGTTGTCGCCAGGGGACATGAACAGCAAATGCTTTGAAAGCATTAGCAATTTTTCTTTTCAGAAAAAGGTGATCGTGCGATGCCGGAGATAATTGCCGGAAATTTCAGTGGGTTTGAGTTTTGTTACAGGCGTGAATGGTAAGTAAGAAAGGAGAATAGAGCGTATTGAAAAAGGATTTAGATAGAGGATAAGAGAGTTGATGCAACGTTTTCCTCCCTCGTACTGTCTGGCAGTGAATCTGGCCATATCAGTTCGGGGCACGCTGTTCATATCGTGAAGTATGGTGCATCCGGGAGGATTCGAACCTCCGACCGCTCGGTTCGTAGCCGAGTACTCTATCCAGCTGAGCTACGGAT
>NZ_JBPFDE010000025.1:0-25971 GCF_051025595.1 Pantoea phyllosphaerae | reverse complement strand
ACCTCAACACTGCATTCCGTAAGCCGTTGTGCCGTGTCGATGGAGGCGCATTATAGGGAGTCGTTCAGAGAGCGCAACAGCTAAATTGCAGAAAAATGACCGTTCGCTGCATTCCACAGCAAAAGCCCGCCTTATACGTGATTACCCACAAAGTTATCCACAATGCATTTCAAAACGAATTTTTGCGAGCAGCACGCAAACGTTTTCGCTACAATGCCCCGCGACGTCACGGATGCCCCTTTTCGGGGCGTTACCTGAAGTTTCGCCTCTTTTTATTCATAAGAAGATCGCTAAGCTTGATGTAACGCTCTTATTTACGCGAAACAAAGCCAAGGGATAAAACCACCATGCAACAACGTCGTCCTGTACGCCGCGCTCTGCTGAGTGTCTCAGACAAAGCAGGTATCCTCGAATTTGCTCAGGCGCTCTCCAGCCGCGGCGTCGAACTCCTCTCTACAGGCGGAACCGCCCGCCTGCTGGCCGATGCGGGTCTTGCCGTTACCGAAGTGTCTGACTACACCGGCTTTCCGGAAATGATGGATGGACGCGTCAAAACCCTGCACCCGAAAGTGCACGGCGGCATTCTGGGTCGTCGCGGCCAGGATGACGCTATTATGGCGCAGCACGCTATCGAACCTATCGACATGGTGGTAGTTAACCTCTATCCCTTTGCGCAGACCGTCGCACGCGAAGGCTGCACGCTGGAAGATGCGGTTGAGAATATCGATATCGGCGGCCCGACCATGGTGCGCTCGGCGGCCAAGAACCATAAAGATGTGGCGATTGTGGTTAAGAGCAGCGACTACGACGCCATTGTGGCGGAGCTGGACGCCAACGAAAACTCGCTGACGCTGGAAACCCGTTTTGACCTTGCGATCAAAGCGTTTGAGCATACCGCCGCCTACGACAGCATGATTGCCAACTATTTCGGCTCACTGGTTCCCGCCTATCATGGCGAGCGCAATCAACCCGCCGGCCGTTTCCCGCGCACGCTCAATCTGAACTTCATTAAGAAGCAAGATATGCGCTACGGCGAAAACAGCCATCAGGACGCCGCCTTCTATATAGAAGAGAACGTGCAGGAAGCGTCGGTGGCGACCGCGCAGCAGATGCAGGGCAAGGCGCTCTCCTATAACAATATTGCTGATACCGACGCGGCGCTGGAGTGCGTGAAGGCGTTCAGCGAAGCGGCCTGCGTTATCGTTAAGCATGCCAACCCCTGCGGCGTCGCCGTTGGCGCATCGATTCTTGAGGCTTACGAGCGCGCTTATCAGACCGACCCGACTTCTGCCTTCGGCGGCATTATCGCTTTTAACCGTGAACTGGATGAAGCCACCGCGCAGGCGATTATCAGCCGTCAGTTCGTTGAGGTGATCATCGCCCCTTCCGCCAGCGAAGCGGCGCTTAAAGTCACGGCGGCCAAACAGAACGTTCGCGTGCTGGTTTGTGGCCAGTGGCAGGCGCGCGTCCCCGGTCTCGATTTCAAACGCGTTACCGGCGGTCTGCTGGTGCAGGATCGCGATCTGGGCATGGTGGAAGCGAGCCAGCTGCGCGTGGTCAGCAAGCGTCAGCCGAGCGAGCAGGAGCTGCGCGACGCGCTCTTCTGCTGGAAGGTCGCGAAGTTCGTGAAATCCAACGCCATCGTTTATGCGCGTGACAATATGACCATCGGCATCGGCGCCGGCCAGATGAGCCGCGTCTACTCCGCTAAAATCGCCGGCATCAAGGCTGCGGACGAAGGGCTGGAGGTTAAAGGCTCGGCGATGGCGTCCGACGCCTTCTTCCCGTTCCGCGACGGTATCGATGCGGCAGCCGCCGTCGGCATCACCTGCGTTATCCAGCCGGGAGGCTCTATTCGCGACGACGAGGTTATCGCCGCGGCTGATGAACACGGCATCGCCATGATCTTCACTGACATGCGCCACTTCCGCCATTAATTATCCGGAGAGCAAAATGAAAATTTTAGTGATTGGCAACGGCGGTCGTGAACACGCGCTGGCCTGGAAAGCGGCGCAGTCGCCGCTGGCGGAAACGGTATTCGTCGCGCCCGGCAACGCAGGTACTGCGCTGGAGCCCGCGCTGCAAAATGTCGATATCAGCCCGACCGATATCCCTGCCCTGCTCGCGTTCGCCCAGCGCGAAGCGATCGACCTGACCATCGTCGGCCCGGAAGCGCCGCTGGTTATTGGCGTGGTCGACGCCTTCCGCGCGGCGGGTCTGAAGATTTTCGGCCCAACCAAAAACGCAGCGCAGCTGGAAGGCTCTAAAGCCTTTACCAAGGATTTCCTTGCCCGCCACCATATTCCTACCGCGGAGTACCGCAACTTTACGGATGTTGAAGTGGCGCTGGCGTACCTGCGCGAGAAAGGCGCGCCTATCGTCATCAAGGCTGACGGCCTGGCTGCCGGTAAAGGCGTGATCGTCGCAATGACGCTGGAAGAAGCTGAAGCGGCGGTTAAAGATATGCTGGCCGGCAACGCTTTCGGCGACGCAGGCCATCGCATCGTGATCGAAGAGTTTCTCGACGGCGAAGAAGCCAGCTTTATCGTGATGGTGGACGGCGAACACGTGCTGCCGATGGCCACCAGCCAGGATCATAAACGCGTCGGCGACGGCGATACCGGCCCGAACACCGGCGGCATGGGCGCCTACTCTCCTGCCCCGGTGGTGACCGACGAGATCCACCAGCGCGTGATGGATCAGGTGATCTGGCCAACGGTGCGCGGCATGGCGGCAGAAGGCAATGTCTATACCGGCTTCCTGTATGCCGGCCTGATGATTGATCGGTCGGGCCAGCCGAAAGTCATCGAATTTAACTGCCGCTTTGGCGATCCCGAAACCCAGCCAATCATGCTGCGCCTGCAGTCGGACCTGGTTGAACTCTGCCTGGCGGCCTGCGACGGCGCGCTGGATAAGACAGATTCAAAGTGGGATCCGCGCCCGGCGCTCGGCGTCGTGCTGGCAGCGGGCGGCTATCCGGGCGACTACGTCAACGGCGAGCAGATTCATGGCCTGCCGCTGGAGCAGGTTGACGACGGCAAGATATTCCATGCCGGGACGCGCCTTGAGAACGATCTGGTGCTGACGAACGGCGGCCGCGTGCTCTGCGTTACCGCGCTGGGCGACGACGTGGCGGCGGCGCAAAAGCGCGCCTATGAGCTGGCTCAGCCTGTTTCCTGGAACGGCAGCTTCTGCCGCCGCGATATCGGCTATCGCGCCATTAACCGCAAGTAAGTAAAAAGGGCGCGCCATGCGCCCTTTTCTCTGCCTTAAAAATCCGCTTCTTTCGGCTGTGAATCGCAGCGTTCTCCCGATGCCGCGCGCAGCAGCTGCGTGCCTTCCGGCGCCTCCAGCCAGGAGACCAGCAGCGGCGCGGCGCTGTGCCGCTGCTGCTGCGCCAGCGTCTGCAGCGCGTAATCGTCAAAAGAGGGCGACTCACGTCCGCCATCGCAAAGGGCGATTTGCTTCGCGCCCAGCCACTGGCCCTGCTTCAGCATCACGCGACCGCTAAGCAGCGCATTGCTCTGCGCCAGCATCCGCTGCGCATCGAACTTATAGAGCTCTACCGTATCCGGATCGACCGCTTCACGTCGCCCGGCCAGCTGCCGCTGCATAAAGCTCAGGCTGCCATCCTGATCGAAGCGCAGAGTAACATCGTCAGGCTGCTTGCCGCTGACGTGGCGCGCGACGCTAATCAGCTTCTCCTCTTGCCACACGTAGTCGGTAGTTTCTGCCGCCTCGCCGTTAAAAGGCGTATAGAGCGTGCGCAAATGAATCGTAAGGTGGCTGTTTTTGCGCCAGATGCGCACTGCGCCGCGATCGGCAAGATAACCGCTGGCGCTAAAAGGAGGCGTGTCGGGCGTAGAACCGCACCCGGAAAGCAGAAGCAGAGTAAGCAGAGCAAAACAGGAGGGCAAACGCAGGTTCGGCATAGCTGGCCCCTAATACAAAAGGGGCGAATTCGCCCCTTCTTTTAAAATTCTGACCGCAATGCGACGTCTTATTTAACAGAGTCTTTCAGCGCTTTACCAGACACGAATGCCGGTACGTTTGCCGCAGCGATTTTGATCTCTTTGCCAGTTTGCGGGTTGCGACCGGTACGCTCAGCGCGGTGGTTCACTTTAAAAGTACCAAAACCAACCAGTTGTACAGCATCACCTTCTTTCAGAGACTCAGTGATCGCAGCCAGAGTTGATTCCAGAGCCGCTTTAGCCTGGGTTTTCGACAGGTCCGCTTTTTCCGCGATCACATCAATCAGTTGAGTCTTGTTCATAAGTTATCCTTAAAGTGTATTTATCGCTTGCTAAGCAACGAGTGCGAGGGAAAAGCCATATTCTGGCACTCTTCAGCCTGCACGCACCGATAGCCACAATTTTCAGCCCCCCAAATGTAGACCAGAGAGGGGGCCGATGTGAAGCCTCCAGGCGCGCTAATTCGGGCCTGAAGTCACGTTTTCCCGCCTTACTGCTGAAAATTTATACCGATGTTGCTGATTCCCGCCTCCCGCAGGTCTAAACGCAAACCTTTGATCAATTCAAGGTCTCGTTCTTCACAGTCGGCAAGCAGGCGGAAAATCTCCCATTGCAGGTCCCATTCATCGATTACGGCTGGGTTTTCGCGCAGCTCTTCGTCGCTCATTTCGCGTCCGGCCTGGGTCATTTCCAGCATCGCTACGGTGGTGATCGACGTCTTGCTGACCTCAATCGCATGCTCCAGCGTTTCGCCGCTCAGCATCGCGTGCAGCACTTCACTTAGCGCCACGCAGGCGTCGATAGCGGGATAGACGCCGTACACCTCGAAGGCGTCGCCGTCGGGAATGGCGGCTTCAAGCTTTTCCAGCTGGCTGTCAAAATTAATTTTGGCATCTTTGACCGTCAGGCTTTCCCAGATGAGATCGAGAAGGCGGCGATAAAGCGCCGGATCGGCGAATTCCGTCTGCTGGCAGAATGCCCAGTAATTGGGGAACATACGCTCGCACAGGCAAGCCATAAACGTCAGATGCTGCCAGCTTTCCAGCTTAGCCAGACGCAGGTGAACGGGGTTTTGTAACATGAACAGGGCTCTTCATCGTTTAGCTGGCGGCAGTGTACCGCAAAAGCGCCGCGCGCACAGCGTTAAAGCGCGCTTTGCCAGCGCTGAAAGGCGGTGCGGTTGGATGCCACGGCATCCGCCCAGCGCGTAGGCTCCGGCAGGCGATAGCCGCCCATGCAGTTTTCCACCCAGTGGAGCGCGCTATCCAGGCTGACGCGGTGTCCTGTCGCCACGAAAAGCGGGTTGCAGCGCGCTTTGCTGCGCCATACCCAGCCGATCTGCTCGCCTTTGTCTATCAGCGGCTGGCGCGAGCCCGGTTCGGCGTCCAAATCGGCAAAGCGACCGCACAGGCGCTTTTTCGCCACGCCGATAGTCGGCACGTCAACCATCAAGCCAAAGTGTGAGGCGACGCCGAGGCGACGCGGGTGCGAAATGCCGTGTCCGTCGACAAAAAGTAGATCCGGTTTGCGCTCAAGCATCTCCCATGCCGCCAGCAGCGCAGGATATTCGCGAAAAGAGAGGAAGCCGGGAATGTAGGGCATGGTGGTAGCGATGCGCGCCACGCGATGCTCCACCAGCTTGAGAGAGGGATATTCGAGGATCACCAGGGCGGCACGCGTGACCGCCCCTTCCTGCTCGAATCCGACATCGGCGCCGCCGATAAAACGCGGCGGCAGAACGTCGAAATCATCCTGCCGCACCACCTCTGCAGCGCGCTGAATTTGCTCCGCGCGCAGTGCAGCAATGTCCATACTTACTCCTGATGATATTGGCCTGAGAGACGATGTACCGCCTCGACGAACACGCCCGCATGCTCTGGCGGCACATCCTGATGGATACCATGTCCCAGGTTGAAGACGTGACCGCTGCCCGCGCCGAAGCCGTCAAGAATACCTGCGACTTCCTGCTCGATACGTGCAGCTGGCGCATAAAGCATAGACGGATCCATGTTGCCCTGCAGCGCCACTTTGTCGCCGACGCGACGACGCGCCTCGCCAATATCAGTGGTCCAGTCGAGACCGAGCGCGTCGCAGCCGGTGGCCGCCATCGCTTCCAGCCACTGTCCGCCGCCTTTAGTGAAAAGGGTAATCGGCACGCGGCGCCCTTCGTTCTCATGCAGCACGCTGTCGACGATTTTATGCATGTAGTGGAGCGAGAACGCCAGGTAATCGCGGCCGGTCAGCACGCCGCCCCAGGTGTCGAACACCATCACCGACTGCGCGCCCGCGCGGATCTGCGCGTTGAGATAAAGAATGACGCTGTCCGCCAGCTTGTCGAGCATCGCATGCAGCGTTGCCGGATCGGCATACATCATTTTTTTGATTTTGGTAAAAGCCTTGCTGCTGCCACCTTCGACCATATAGGTCGCCAGCGTCCAGGGGCTGCCGGAGAAACCGATCAGCGGCACTTCGCCGTTGAGGTTTTTGCGGATGGTGCGCACCGCATTCATCACATAGCCGAGTTCCTGCTCAGGATCGGGCACCGGCAGTTTGTCGACATCGGCGCGGCAGGTAACCGGGTTAGAAAAACGCGGGCCTTCGCCGGTTTCGAAGTAGAGTCCCAGCCCCATCGCATCGGGGATCGTCAGGATATCGCTGAAGAGGATCGCCGCGTCGAGCGGATAGCGGCGCAGCGGCTGCAGGGTGACTTCACACGCCAGTTCGGCGTTTTTGCACAGCGACATAAAATCGCCGGCTACGGCACGCGTCGCTTTGTACTCCGGCAAATAACGCCCGGCTTGTCGCATCATCCATACCGGCGTCATATCGACCGGTTGACGTAACAGGGCGCGCAGATAACGATCGTTCTTCAGTTCACTCATTTCAGGACTCTCTCAATTTCAGGCGCGTAGTGTAACACTTCTTACGCCTCGCTGCGGCAGATGGCGACGGTATCTTCGATTAGCCGGCGCGCCACAGTGCCCGGCGGCGGCAGCGGCGGCAGCGCGTCGTAGCGGTACCAGCCGGCGTCCAGCAGCTCTTTGTTATCGATTTGCAGATCGCCGCCATCATATTCCGCCATAAAAGCCATCATCAGCGAATGCGGGAAGGGCCAGGGCTGCGAGGTAACGTAACGCAGGTTTTTGACGCGGATGTTGCTCTCTTCCATCACCTCGCGCGCGACCGCCTGCTCCAGCGTCTCGCCCACCTCGACAAAGCCCGCCAGCACGGTATAGATGCTGTTGCGATGACGCGCATGATTGGCCAGCAATATTTCAGCGCCGCGTCGAATGGCGACAATAATGCAGGGCGCGATTTGCGGATAGTAGCGCTCGCGGCAGTGGCCGCAGAGACAGGCGTTTTCATGCTTGCTCAGATGCATTTCGTGGCCGCAGTAGCCGCAGAAGCGATGCGAGCGGTAAAACTCCGCCAGCTGCACGGCGCGCCCGGCAAGCTGAAACAGACCGGGCTCTTCATCAATCAGCTGACGCACCGAGAACATATCGCGATCGCGGCTCTCACACACCAGCCATACCGTTTCGCCCTGCCACTCGCCGACCGCCTGCGCCTTGCTGCCTGTAAGCTTGAACGCAGCGGCGCCGCCGTGAGGCAGATCGCCTTGCGGCAACCAAAGTTTCTGTTCATGGCTGACAATCCACCATCCAGCGTCTACGCTTGAGATCTCATGTTGCATCTAATCGTCATCCTTAGCGTCTTACCGATACGCTGAAGTCCTGATGTTAAGTGTGTAGACAAACAACTATACCCTAAATCGTCCAGCTTGCAGGCGGCACCAGGCCAGCCGCAGCGTGACGGGAAGGGAACTTTCTTTACATGGAGTCAGATATGCTTAACCAGTTAAACGTCCTGACCGAGCGCGTAGGTGGCAGCAACGAACTGGTAGACTCGTGGCTGGACGCCCGTCGCCAGCTACTTGTTTCTTATTACCACCTGGTTGGGCTGAAGCCTAACAAAGAGGCGCTCACAACGTTAGACGAGCAGGCGCTCGACAATTTTTGTCACGGTCTGGTCGACTACCTTTCTGCCGGTCACTTCAGCATTTACGAACGCATCATCAATGAGATGGAAGGCGACAGTCCAATGATTGCCGCTGCGCAGGTTTATCCGCCGCTGGAAGCCAACACCGAGCGCCTGATGCAGCTCTATGATGGCCACTTGCAGCAGTCCATTGACGACGATAACTGCGTTGATTTTCAGCTGGCGCTGTCGGAAGTCGGCGAAGTGCTGGAAGCGCGCTTTACGCTGGAAGATAAGCTGATCCAGCTTGCCTGGGATAATAGCCTGGTGAGCATAACAGCGGCCAATGACAGCAGCAGGCTGTCGCGTCCGGCTTAACATCAAGCAGTTGTAAATGGCTTGTTATTCTGCGCAAGCCCTTCTATGCTGAACGGGTTTTCGACTTTACCGTCAAAAACCCGTTTTGTTTTTTGTGCGATATGCACGGCGTTTTGCGTTTTCAGCGTAGAGTGCGCCGCCAGTTCACGCCCGGATAGCGCGCAGGGACGGGAGCATACTGAAGTATGTGACCGTCACGAGCACTGCCCAGGCGTGAAATGGCAAGCTAAGCCGCTTAAAACGTGAAATGAAATCTTGTCGGAGTGCCCGCAAGGGCTGAGACCGTTAATTCGGGATCCGCGGAACCTGATCAGGTTAGAACCTGCGAAGGGAACAAGAGTAAACATCATCAGTACGCTGGCGATTTTGCCTGCCGTTTCTGTTACTCCTTCCGAACTCCGGACAAGCAACGTTCCCCCTCAACAGGAAAATTGCTATGTCTATGACCAAAACCAACCGACGTGAACAGCGCGCCCAGGCGCAGGCCTTTATTGAAGCGCTTCAGAGCGGCGTCGCCTTTCCCAACTCGAAACGTATCTGGATCCAGGGCAGCCGTGCCGATATTCGCGTGCCGATGCGCGAGATCCAGCTCAGTCCGACGCTGCTCGGCGGCGATAAAGACCGTCCGCGCTATGAAGAGAATGAGGCGGTGCCGGTCTACGATACCGCTGGTCCCTATGGCGATCCCGATGCCGTTATCGATGTTCAGCATGGACTGGCAAAGCTACGCGCCGACTGGATCGCCGCGCGCGACGACAGCGAGACGCTGACGCACACCAGCTCGCGCTATACGCAGCAGCGTCTGGCCGACGACGGGCTCGATCATCTGCGTTTCGAGCGGCTGCCGCAGCCGCGGCGCGCCAAAGCGGGGCGCTGCGTTACCCAGCTCCACTATGCCCGTCAGGGCGTCGTCACGCCGGAGATGGAGTTTATCGCGCTGCGTGAGAATATGGGGCGCGAACGTATTCGCAGCGAAGTGCTGCGCCAGCAGCATGACGGCCACGGCTTCGGCGCGCAGCTGCCGGAAAACATCACCCCTGAGTTTGTACGTCAGGAAGTGGCCGCCGGACGCGCCATTATTCCCGCGAATATCAACCATCCCGAGTCAGAGCCGATGATTATCGGCCGCAACTTTCTGGTCAAGGTCAACGCCAACATCGGCAACTCGGCGGTCACCTCCTCTATTGAAGAAGAGGTGGAGAAGCTGGTCTGGTCGACACGCTGGGGCGCCGATACCGTGATGGATCTCTCCACCGGCCGCTATATTCATGAAACGCGCGAGTGGATCCTGCGTAACAGCCCGGTGCCCATCGGTACCGTACCGATTTATCAGGCGCTGGAAAAGGTCAACGGCGTGGCGGAGAACCTCGACTGGGAGGTGTTCCGCGACACGCTGCTGGAGCAGGCGGAGCAAGGCGTCGATTACTTCACTATCCACGCTGGCGTGCTGCTGCGCTATGTGCCGATGACGGCGAAGCGCCTGACCGGCATCGTTTCGCGCGGCGGGTCGATTATGGCGAAGTGGTGTCTGTCGCATCATCGCGAAAGTTTTCTCTATACGCACTTCCGCGAAATTTGCGAAATCTGCGCCGCCTACGACGTTTCGCTGTCGCTTGGCGACGGCCTGCGTCCCGGCTCGATTCAGGACGCCAACGACGAGGCGCAGTTCGCCGAGCTGCGCACGCTGGGCGAGCTGACAAAAATCGCCTGGGAGTATGACGTGCAGGTGATGATTGAAGGTCCCGGTCATATTCCTATGCAGATGATCCGTCGCAATATGACCGAGCAGCTGGAGCACTGTCACGAAGCGCCGTTCTATACGCTCGGCCCGCTGACCACCGATATCGCGCCCGGCTACGATCACTTCACCTCCGGCATCGGCGCCGCGATGATTGGCTGGTTTGGCTGCGCCATGCTCTGCTACGTTACGCCCAAAGAGCATCTCGGCCTGCCGAATAAAGAGGACGTTAAGCAGGGTTTGATTACCTATAAGATCGCCGCCCACGCGGCGGATCTGGCGAAGGGGCATCCCGGCGCGCAGATCCGCGATAACGCCATGTCCAAAGCGCGCTTTGAATTTCGCTGGGAGGATCAGTTTAATCTGGCACTCGATCCCCACACCGCGCGCGCCTATCACGACGAAACCCTGCCGCAGGAGTCGGGTAAAGTGGCTCACTTCTGCTCAATGTGCGGCCCCAAATTCTGCTCGATGAAAATCAGTCAGGAAGTGCGCGACTATGCGGCCAGCCAGGCCGAGGCGCAGCCGATCGCCATCGGCATGCAGCAGATGTCTGAAACCTTTCGCCGCCGCGGCGGCGAGCTTTACCACTCAGCCGACGCGCTGAACGAGGAGAAACAATGAACGCGCCTTTCCCTGCTACCGCCTCGCGCTTAGGACTCTATCCGGTCGTCGACAGCGTGGAATGGATTGCACGCCTGCTGGAGGTCGGCGTGCGCACTATCCAGCTGCGTATTAAAGATCGGGAGGCGGCGGCGGTGGAGCCATCGATTATCGAGTCGATTGCGCTCGGCAAGCGTTACAATGCTCGTCTGTTTATCAACGATTACTGGCAGTTGGCCGTTAAGCACCGCGCTTACGGCGTGCATCTGGGTCAGGAGGACCTGGATGTCGCGAACCTGAACGCCATTCGCGAGGCGGGTCTGCGGCTGGGGGTGTCGACGCACGACGATCGCGAGCTGGATCGTGCGATGGCGATACGCCCTTCCTATATCGCGCTGGGGCATATTTTCCCTACCGAGACGAAGGCAATGCCGTCAGCGCCGCAGGGGCTGACGGAGCTTCAGCGGCATCTCGCGCGGCTTAAAGGCGTTTCGACCGTGGCAATTGGCGGCATCAGCCTGGCGCGCGCGCCGGCGGTGCTGGCAACCGGCGTCGGCAGTATCGCCGTCGTCAGCGCCATTACCCAGGCGCCGGACTGGCGCGCTGCGACCCAGGCGTTGCTGGCGCTGGCGGAACCGCCGGAGGCCTGACACGGAACGCGCCGCGCAAAAAGCGGCAACCTCCTGCAACAGCGGTAAAAAGAGTGGAAAACGGCGCACAGCGACAGGCTTTCTCGCTCGCGCCGTTATTCTGCTGCGCTACAGTGGCTTTCGCCGGGTATGTGCCCGGCCAGGGCCGGAACCTCCCCTCACCTCTCTGGCCCTGCCTCAACTATTTAGCCAGGAGGGCATCATGCTGCAGGGAGTGTGGAGAGTGTTCGCCCGTGCAGGCGGCTATCGCGTGCTCGACCGCCTGTCCGACTTTTGCCAGCGCCTGTTCGACACGGTCGTCCAGCGTTACCGCGAAGCTCAGTCGCAGGCAGTTGCGATATTTTCCCGATGCGGAAAAGAGCGATCCCACCGCAATCTGAATATGCGAATCGCGCAGTTCGCGATTAAGCCGCACGGCGTCAAACGCTTCCGGCAGTTCAACCCACATCATAAAGCCGCCCTGCGGACGCGAGACGCAGATGCCGCAGGGAAAGTAGTGACGCACCCAGCAGCTGAAGCAGTCGTAGTTGCGCTGATAAAGCTGACGCATACGCCGCAGATGCGGCTGATAGTAGCCCTGGCGAATAAACTCCGCCATCGCATGCTGCGCCAGCGTGTTGCTGGAGCCGGTAGCGATATACTTCATATGCAGTACGCGATCGCGATAGCGTCCTGGCGCAACCCAGCCGATGCGCAGGCCGGGCGCCACCGTTTTCGAAAAAGAGCTGCACAGCAGCACCCGACCGTCCAGATCGAGCGATTTCAACGTGGCTGGCCGCGGATACTCCCAGGCCAGCTCACCGTAAACATCGTCTTCAATCACCGCTACGTCAAAGCGCTGCGCCAGCGTCAACAGTGCACGCTTACGCGCCTCCGGCATAATGAAACCCAGCGGATTGTTGCAGTTAGGCACCACCATGACAGCCTTGATTGGCCACTGCTCAAACGCCAGCTCCAGCGCTTCCAGACTGATGCCGGTGACCGAGTCGGTGGGGATCTCAATGGCGCGAATGCCGAAGCCGCGCAGGGTCTGCATTATGCCGTGAAACGACGGCGACTCCACCGCGATGATATCGCCCGGCTCGCATATCGCGCGGATCGACACCGACAGCGCCTCATGGCAGCCGGTGGTAATAACGATATCGTCAACCGACAGCTGACAGCCGCTGTCGATCGCCAGCCGCGCTACCTGCTCGCGCAAGCCCGTTACGCCATACAGATTGTCATAGCTGAGAAGCTGTGTTTCCTGCCGCTGCGCCTGCCGACTGAGAATTTTCCACAGCGGTTTGAGGGTCGGCTGGGTGAGGTTGGGCATGCCGCTGCCCAGCTGCAGCACGTCGCTTTCCTGACGGCTCTCAAGCAGATCCAGCACCGACTCCCACTGAGTGATCTCTACCGGACGCTGCACCGGGCGCGTCAGCGCCGGCACCGGCGGCGCGGCCTTACGCGGCGCGACGAAATAGCCGGAACGCGGCTGCGGCGTAATCAGCTGCTTCTCCTCCAGCACGTGGTACGCCTGCTGCACGGTGCTAATGCTGACGCCATGTTCAAGGCTCAGCGTGCGCACTGACGGCAGCTTTTCACCGCTGCGGTAAAGCCCCTGCTCAATGCGCTGTGCCAGATGCATCGCCAGCTGTTGATAACGCGTCATGTTCGGCTCCTGTCAGGCTGAGAAGTTAGAAAACAGTACAGACAGGCAAATTTTTTACCATTCAGACGCTGCCTGGGGCAATCTGTATGTTAAATAAAGTCGAATTTTGCGTCTGTATCCTTTGCGCCATCAGGCAGAAACTATTTCTCAGTTCACCTGATGAGGAAAGTAAAATGGGATACGAAGAAAACTGTGCGGCAAAACCTTTTTCTGTTACGCCCTGGTCTCTATTACGCGCCATCGCGCGCTGCCTGAGGGGTCTCCATCAGCGGCGTAAGACGCGCCTGATTCTGCTGCAGCTTAGCGATGCGCAGCTCAAAGATATCGGCCTGACGCGCGGCGATATTGAAAATGTGAAGCGTTAGCGTGCTGAAGTTCCACAGGGTGCGCCCCGGCCTTTTTTTGCTCTGGCGGGTAGAGAAATGCTGTCCGCCAGACGTTTACTATCTCAACCAGCTCGCCGCTGGCAAAACCCCGTCACTAATCACTTTTTTATCCCAAAAAAAAACCCTGCCGAGGCAGGGTTTTTATTACGCGAAGAGCGATTAGTCGTTGTCGCTGCCGCCGAGACCGGCATTCAGCAGTTCAGCCAGGCTGGCAGAGGCTTCATCCGCAGTAACCTGCGGTGCCACTGGCACTTCACCTGCGGCTTTACGACGCATACGATCCTGATGGTAGGCGTAACCAGTACCGGCCGGGATCAGACGACCCACGATCACGTTCTCTTTCAGGCCGCGCAGTTCATCGCGCTTGCCTGCAACAGCGGCTTCGGTCAGGACACGAGTCGTCTCCTGGAACGAGGCTGCCGAGATGAACGATTCGGTTGCCAGCGACGCTTTGGTGATACCCAGCAGATCGCGCACGTAGGTCGCGCCGATTTTGCCGTTCGCTTCGAGATCGCGGTTGGAGATCTTGATGCGAGAGACTTCTGCCTGCTCACCTTCCAGGAAGTCGGTGCTTCCCGCGCTCATGATGGTAGCTTTACGCAGCATCTGACGAACGATGACTTCAATGTGCTTATCGTTAATCTTAACGCCCTGCAGACGGTAAACTTCCTGCACTTCGTTAGTGATGTAACGGGTCACAGCATGGACGCCACGCAGACGCAGAATGTCGTGCGGCGATTCCGGACCGTCTGAAACCACGTCACCACGCTCTACGCGCTCGCCTTCAAACACGTTAAGCTGACGCCATTTCGGAATCATCTCTTCGTAAGGCTCGCTGCCATCAACCGGCGTAATCACCAGACGACGTTTACCTTTGGTCTCTTTACCGAAGGAGATGATACCGCTGATCTCCGCCAGGATTGCTGGCTCTTTCGGACGACGCGCTTCGAACAGGTCGGCAACGCGCGGCAGACCACCGGTGATATCCTTGGTACCGCCAGATTCCTGCGGCACACGCGCCAGGGTGTCACCAGAGCTAATTTTCTTACCATCTTCCAGCTGTACGATCGCTTTGCCTGGCAGGAAGTACTGGGCCGGCATGTCGGTGCCTGGGATCAGAACATCTTCGCCCTGCTCATCGACGATTTTCAGCGCCGGACGCAGGTCTTTACCACCAGCCGTACGCTCTGCGGTATCCAGTACCACCAGCGAGGAGAGACCGGTCAGTTCGTCGGTCTGACGCGTGATGGTCTGGCCATCAATCATGTCAGTAAAGCGAATAAAGCCGCTGACTTCGGTGATAACCGGCATGGTGTGCGGATCCCAGTTCGCTACGGTTTCGCCCGCTGCAACCTGTTCGCCGTCGCCTTTCGCCATGGTCGCGCCGTAAGGGACTTTATAGCTCTCTTTCGTACGACCAAACTCATCGATCATTTTCAGTTCGACGTTACGCGAGGTAATAACCAGTTTGCCAGCGGAGTTAGTTACCGACTTGGCGTTGGTCAGTTTGATGGTACCTTTGTTTTTCACCTGAATGCTGGACTCAGCTGCCGCACGCGATGCCGCACCACCGATGTGGAACGTACGCATGGTCAGCTGTGTGCCCGGCTCACCGATGGACTGTGCCGCGATAACACCGATCGCTTCACCTTTGTTGATGATGTGACCACGTGCCAGGTCGCGACCGTAGCAGTGGGCGCACACGCCAAAATCGGTTTCACAGCTAACAACGGAGCGAACCTTGATGGTGTCGACAGAGTTCTGTTCAACCACATCACACCAGTGCTCATCCAGCAGCGTATTACGCGGAACCAGAATGTCAGCGGTGCCCGGCTTCAGCACGTCTTCTGCGGTCACACGACCCAGTACGCGCTCGCGCAGCGGCTCTTTAACGTCGCCGCCTTCGATAACCGGCGTCATCATGATGCCTTCGAAGGTGCCGCAGTCATCTTCGGTCACTACCAGATCCTGCGCAACGTCAACCAGACGACGCGTCAGATAACCGGAGTTCGCGGTTTTCAGTGCGGTATCCGCAAGACCTTTACGCGCACCGTGGGTCGAGATGAAGTACTGGAGTACGTTCAGACCTTCACGGAAGTTCGCGGTGATCGGCGTCTCGATGATGGAGCCGTCTGGCTTCGCCATCAGGCCACGCATACCGGCCAGCTGACGAATCTGCGCTGCAGAACCACGCGCACCGGAGTCCGCCATCATAAAGATGCTGTTAAAGGAAACCTGTTTCTCTTCTTCGCCGTCACGGTTAATCACGGTTTCAGTTGAGAGGTTTTCCATCATCGCCTTCGCTACGCGCTCGTTCGCCGCAGCCCAGATATCGATGACTTTGTTATAGCGCTCGCCCGCGGTAACCAGACCAGACTGGAACTGCTCCTGGATCTCAGCCACTTCCGCTTCCGCTTCGGTGATGATTTCCACTTTCTTCTCTGGGATAACCATGTCGTCGATGCCGACAGACGCGCCTGAACGGGCAGCGTAGGCGAAACCGGTGTACATGGTCTGGTCAGCAAAGATAACAGTCGGCTTCAGGCCCAAAATGCGGTAACAGGTGTTCAGCATTTTGGAGATCGCTTTTTTGCCCAGCGCCTGGTTAACGATAGAGAACGGCAGACCTTTCGGCACGATCATCCACAGGATGGCGCGGCCAATGGTGGTGTCGATGAGGCTGGTTTTAGCGACCCACTCATCCTGCTCATTTTTCTCGTGTTCGGTAATACGTACCTTCACACGAGCGTGCAGCGATGCCAGACCAGCGCGGTAAACACGCTCAGCTTCTTTCGGGCCGGTCAGCACCATGCCTTCGCCTTTGGCGTTAACACAGTCACGGGTCATGTAGTACAGACCCAGTACAACGTCCTGAGATGGAACGATGATTGGCTCGCCGTTCGCAGGTGACAGGATGTTGTTGGTAGACATCATCAGCGCACGCGCTTCCAGCTGGGCTTCCAGCGTCAGCGGTACGTGAACGGCCATCTGGTCACCATCGAAGTCGGCGTTATAGGCCGCACACACCAGCGGGTGCAGCTGAATAGCTTTACCTTCGATCAGAACCGGTTCAAACGCCTGGATACCCAGACGGTGCAGCGTCGGTGCACGGTTCAGCAGAACCGGGTGCTCGCGGATAACTTCATCCAGGATATCCCAGACAACCGCTTCTTCGCGCTCAACCATTTTCTTCGCGGCTTTGATGGTGGTGGCCAGGCCACGCAGCTCCAGCTTGCCGTAGATGAACGGTTTGAACAGCTCCAGCGCCATTTTCTTAGGCAGGCCGCACTGATGCAGACGCAGGTATGGACCTACGGTGATAACAGAACGACCGGAGTAGTCAACACGCTTACCGAGCAGGTTCTGACGGAAACGACCCTGTTTACCTTTGATCATATCGGCCAAAGATTTCAGCGGACGCTTGTTGGAACCGGTGATCGCACGACCGCGACGGCCGTTATCCAGCAGGGCGTCGACCGCTTCCTGCAGCATACGTTTTTCGTTGCGTACGATGATGTCCGGCGCAGCCAGATCCAGCAGACGCTTCAGACGGTTGTTACGGTTGATAACGCGACGATAGAGATCGTTCAGATCCGACGTCGCGAAACGACCGCCGTCCAGCGGAACCAGCGGACGCAGATCCGGCGGCAGCACCGGCAGCACGGTCAGGATCATCCACTCTGGCTTGTTGCCAGACTGCACGAACGCTTCCAGCAGCTTGATGCGCTTGGTCAGCTTCTTACGCTTGGTCTCGGAGTTGGTTTCGTTCAGCTCTTCACGCAGCTGCTCGCACTCTTGCTCCAGATCCATATTTTTCAGCAGAGCCTGGATCGCTTCGGCGCCCATCTTCGCATCGAATTCGTCACCGAACTCTTCCAGCGCGTCAAGGTACTGCTCTTCGGTCAGAATCTGACGTTTTTCGAGGTTGGTCATGCCACCTTCGACAACAACGTATGATTCAAAGTAGAGCACGCGTTCGATATCGCGCAGCGGCATATCCAGCAGCAGGCCGATACGGGACGGCAGCGACTTCAGGAACCAGATGTGCGCGGTCGGAGAAGCGAGTTCGATGTGGCCCATGCGCTCACGGCGCACTTTGGTCTGGGTCACTTCAACGCCGCACTTCTCACAGATCACGCCGCGGTGTTTCAGGCGCTTATACTTACCGCACAGGCACTCGTAATCTTTTACCGGTCCGAAAATACGGGCGCAGAAAAGACCGTCACGTTCAGGCTTGAAGGTACGGTAGTTAATGGTTTCCGGCTTTTTCACTTCACCGAATGACCAGGAACGGATCATGTCTGGCGAAGCCAGCGCAATTTTGATCGCATCAAACTCTTCGGTCTTAGTTTGCGCTTTCAGAAACTTAAGTAAGTCTTTCACGGATTAGCTCCCGTCGGAGTGGAACTCTCAGGGGCGCGCAGCCGAAACGGCGCGCCCCATAACCAGTACTTGCGAGTGCTTACTCGTCTTCCAGCTCGATGTTGATGCCCAGCGAGCGAATCTCTTTCAACAGTACGTTGAAGGACTCCGGCATGCCCGGTTCCATCTGATGGTTGCCGTCGACGATGTTTTTATACATCTTCGTACGACCATTCACGTCATCAGACTTAACGGTAAGCATTTCCTGCAGGGTGTATGCCGCGCCGTATGCTTCCAGCGCCCACACTTCCATCTCACCAAAGCGCTGACCACCGAACTGTGCTTTACCACCCAGCGGCTGCTGAGTAACCAGGCTGTAAGAGCCGGTTGAACGCGCATGCATCTTGTCATCCACCAGGTGGTTGAGTTTCAGCATGTACATGTAGCCCACAGTTACCGGACGCTCGAACTGCTCGCCGGTACGGCCGTCAAACAGGGTGATCTGGCCGGAAGTCGGCAGATCGCCAAGCTGCAGCAGCTCTTTGATTTCGCTCTCTTTCGCGCCGTCAAACACCGGCGTCGCGATCGGCATACCTTTTTTCAGGTTCTCAGCCAGACGCAACACTTCGTCATCAGAGAAGGTGTTGAGGTCAACGCGCTGACGCACGTCCGCGCCCAGGTCATAGGCGCGCTGGATGAATTCGCGCAGTTTCGCGACTTCTTCCTGACGCTTCAGCATGGCGTTGATCTTGTCGCCGATACCTTTCGCCGCCATACCCAGATGCGTTTCCAGGATCTGACCGATGTTCATACGTGACGGTACGCCCAGCGGGTTCAGTACGATGTCGACCGGCGTGCCGTTCTCGTCGTAAGGCATATCTTCGATCGGGTTGATCTTAGAGATAACACCTTTGTTACCGTGACGGCCTGCCATCTTATCGCCCGGCTGAATCTGACGTTTAACGGCCAGATAGACTTTGACGATTTTCAGCACGCCCGGCGCGAGGTCGTCGCCCTGGGTGATCTTGCGACGCTTGGCTTCAAGTTTTTTCTCAAACTCGTGCTTCAGTTCGTCGTACTGCTCAGCCAGCTGCTCCAGCGCGTTCTGTTTCTCTTCGTCGGTCAGGCCCAGCTCCAGCCAGCGCTCGCGCGGCAGCTTGTCGAGCTTGTCCGCTTCTACGCCGCCAGAGATCAGTACAGCCTGAATACGGCCGAACAGGCCCGCTTCGAGGATCTGCAGTTCTTCAGACAGGTCTTTCTTCGCCTGCTTCAGCTGCATCTCTTCGATTTCCAGCGCACGCTTGTCTTTTTCCACGCCATCGCGGGTAAAGACCTGAACATCGATAACGGTACCAGAAACGCCGTTCGGCACGCGCAGCGACGAATCTTTCACGTCGGAGGCTTTTTCGCCGAAGATAGCGCGCAGCAGTTTCTCTTCCGGCGTCAGCTGGGTTTCACCTTTCGGCGTAACCTTGCCCACCAGAATGTCGCCACCGGTCACTTCTGCACCGATATAAACGATGCCGGACTCATCCAGTTTAGAGAGCGCAGCTTCACCCACGTTCGGGATATCAGCGGTGATCTCTTCTGGCCCCAGCTTGGTGTCGCGAGACACGCACGCCAGCTCCTGAATATGGATGGTGGTGAAACGGTCTTCCTGAACCACACGCTCGGAAACGAGGATGGAGTCTTCGAAGTTGTAACCGTTCCACGGCATGAACGCGACGCGCATGTTCTGGCCAAGCGCCAGTTCACCCAGGTCGGTTGACGGACCGTCAGCCAGCACGTCGCCGCGCTCGACCGGCTCGCCCAGCGACACACACGGCATCTGGTTGATGCAGGTGTTCTGGTTAGAACGGGTGTACTTAGTCAGGTTATAGATGTCGATGCCCGCTTCGCCCGGATACATCTCATCTTCGTTAACTTTGATAACGATACGGGATGCGTCGACGTACTGTACGGTACCGCCACGTTTCGCTACGGCGGTCACGCCTGAGTCGACCGCTACCGCGCGCTCCATACCGGTACCTACCAGCGGCTTATCAGCGCGCAGCGTCGGTACGGCCTGACGTTGCATGTTCGCACCCATCAGGGCGCGGTTAGCATCGTCGTGCTCCAGGAACGGGATCAGTGACGCACCGACGGAAACCACCTGCTGGGTGGAAACGTCCATGTAGTCAACCTGATCGCGGCTGAACAGGCTCGATTCGCCTTTGCTACGGCAGGTGACGAGATCGTCAACGAAGTGACCTTCATCATCCAGCTGGGCGTTCGCCTGAGCGATAACGTAGTTACCCTCTTCAATCGCAGAGAGGTAATGGATTTCGTCAGAGACCACGCCGTCGATAACGCGACGATACGGGGTTTCCAGGAAACCGTACTCGTTAGTCTGCGCGTAGACAGACAACGAGTTGATCAGACCGATGTTCGGACCTTCAGGGGTTTCGATTGGACATACGCGACCGTAGTGGGTCGGGTGTACGTCTCGAACTTCGAAGCCAGCACGCTCGCGCGTCAGGCCGCCTGGGCCGAGTGCAGAGATACGACGTTTGTGCGTAATCTCAGACAGCGGGTTGTTCTGATCCATAAACTGTGAGAGCTGGCTGGAGCCAAAGAACTCTTTCACCGCCGCCGAAATCGGCTTGGCATTGATCATGTCCTGCGGCATCAGCGTGTCGAGGTCGCCCAGCGACAGACGCTCTTTCACCGCGCGCTCTACGCGAACCAGGCCAACGCGGAACTGGTTTTCCGCCATTTCACCTACTGAACGAATACGACGGTTGCCGAGGTGGTCGATATCGTCCACTTCGCCTTTACCGTTACGGATGTCGATCAGCTTCTTCATCACTTCGATGATGTCTTCTTTGCTCAGAATGCCTGAACCTTCGATTTCATCACGCAGCAGTGAACGGTTGAACTTCATGCGGCCAACAGCGGACAGATCGTAACGATCTTCCGAGAAGAACAGGTTCTCGAACAGGTTCTCAGCGGCTTCACGCGTCGGCGGCTCGCCAGGACGCATCATGCGGTAGATCTCAACCAGCGCGCTCAGGCGATCGTTGGTCGGGTCAACGCGCAGGGTCTCGGAGATGTACGGGCCGTGATCCAGATCGTTGGTGAACAGCGTTTCGATACGCTTGTGGCCCGCCTGGCTCAGCTTAGCCAGCAGGTCCATGGAGAGTTCCATGTTCGCCGGAACAATCAGTTCGCCGGTGCTCTCGTCGATATAGTCTTTCGCGACCACTTTGCCCGCGATGTACTCAACCGGCACTTCGATGTGCTGAATGCCATCTTTTTCCAGCTGACGAATGTGGCGCGCAGTAATGCGACGGCCTTTTTCAACGTAGACGTTGCCGTTCGCTTCGATGTCGAAAGAGGCAGTTTCGCCGCGCAGGCGCTCAGGCACCAGCTCCATCTGCAGCTTGTTGTCGCGAATCTCGAACACCACTTTCTCGAAGAACAGATCGAGGATCTGCTCGGTGGTGAAGTTCAGCGCGCGCAGTATGATACTGGCCGGCAGCTTACGACGACGGTCGATACGTACGAACAGGTTGTCTTTCGGGTCGAACTCGAAGTCCAGCCATGAACCGCGATAAGGAATGATGCGTGCGTTATAGAGCACTTTACCCGATGAGTGGGTTTTACCTTTATCGCTGTCGAAGAAGACGCCAGGACTACGATGCAGCTGAGAAACGATAACGCGTTCAGTACCGTTGATAACAAAGGTACCGTTGTCCGTCATGAGCGGGATTTCGCCCATGTAGACTTCTTGTTCTTTAATGTCTTTTACGGTGCCTTCCGGCGCTTCGCGCTCGTAGATCACCAGACGCAGTTTGACGCGCAGCGGAGCAGAGAACGTCACGCCACGAATCTGACACTCTTTCACGTCAAAGACGGGTTCGCCCAGACGATAGCTGACATATTGCAGCTCTGAATTACCGCTGTAACTCTGAATGGGGAAGACGGAACGGAAGGCTGCTTCCAGTCCGTACTGACCTTCTGAATCTTGCTCGATGAACTTCTGAAACGAGTCAAGCTGGATAGAAAGGAGATAAGGTATGTCCAGTACTTGCGGACGTTTACCAAAGTCCTTACGAATACGTTTTTTCTCGGTATAGGAGTAAACCATAGGGTTCCTCAGCTAGCTGACAAGTCGACCCACGCTGTCCGTCCTGAAGGACAGTTCATGCAACACTATTTTGTTTGATTCATGCGGCGCAGAGGCCACATGCAATACATCTTTCTATCACTCTTAAATCATTTCATTGCATTAGCATGGGCAGGGAACCCGCGCAGGAAAGCAGTATATTAAGTCGTCGATAGAAAAAGATATTGAAGAGCAGCGATGGACAAACAGTGCGAAACCCCATCAAGGCTCTTGAGCGCAAAAAGGCTGGTGACCCAAAAGCCACCAGCCATCAGCCTGATTTTACTCAGGCTGCAACCCGAAGGTTGTCTTACTTAACTTCAACGTCAGCGCCAGCTTCTTTCAGAGCAGCTTCAAGTGCAGCTGCGTCGTCTTTGCTGATGCCTTCTTTGATCACGCCAGTTGCTTCAACCAGGTCTTTGGCTTCTTTCAGGCCCAGACCAGTTGCGCTACGAACGGCTTTGATTACCGCTACTTTGTTCGCGCCAGCAGATTTCAGTACGACGTCGAATTCAGTTTTCTCTTCAACAGCTTCAGCCGGGCCAGCAGCAACAGCTACAGCAGCAGCAGCAGAAACGCCGAATTTTTCTTCCATAGCAGAAACCAGCTCAACTACTTCCATTACGGACATAGCGGCAACGGCTTCCAGAATTTGGTCTTTAGTGATAGACATGACAATTGTTCCTAAGAATCAGAAAAAGTTTATACGTTAGCAAGTGCGAATGAAAAGAATTTGGCCTTAAGCCGCTTCTTTTGCATCGCGAACAGCAGCCAGAGTGCGGACCAGTTTGCCAGCAGCGGCTTCTTTCATGGTCGACATCAGACGTGCCAGTGCTTCTTCGTAAGTCGGCAGCGTTGCCAGACGGTCAATTTGTGCCGCCGGGATCAGCTCACCTTCAAAGGCTGCAGCTTTGACCTCAAATTTTGCATTCGCTTTCGCGAAATCTTTGAACAGACGAGCAGCAGCGCCCGGGTGTTCCATAGAATATGCAATCAGGGTCGGACCAACAAACGTGTCTTTCAGGCACTCGAACTGAGTACCTTCAACGACGCGGCGCAGCAGGGTGTTACGAACAACACGCATGTAAACGCCAGCTTCACGACCTGCTTTACGCAGTTCGGTCATTTTATCAACGGTAACGCCGCGAGAATCCGCAACAACCGCTGACAGCGCGCCTTTGGCTACTTCGCTGACTTCAGCAACAATCGCTTGTTTGTCTTGAAGATTTAATGCCATTAGCTTTTGCTCCTGGATTTTGGCCGGAGATGAATTTCTCCGGAACTCACTTCACCTACCGACCCAAAGGAAGGTAAGCGCTAAAACACGGTGAGCAGAATCCAGTTAAGAAAAAATTCTTTTTGGCTCTGTCACCGTCTACGCAGGGGATTAAGCGTCACATCCGAAGATGGGCCGCGCCTGCGGTCTTGGACGGAGGCCAGGAAAGGCCTGGCTCCAACCTACCCCGCCGTTTCCGTCGCCTTGCCGAAGCAAGTGCGCTGGTCACAGCGGGATATAAATTCAGCGTCTGTTTTACCAGAACAACGGGCGTAAGATTCTAGGTGAATTTTTCGCCCGTTTCAAGCAGCAATTAGTTTGCTGCTGCGTTCAGACCCGCCTGGTCGATGGCAACGCCAGCGCCCATGGTGGTAGACAGGCTGATTTTCTTGATGTAAACACCTTTTGCCTGAGCAGGTTTTGCTTTTTTCAGCGCAACCAGCAGAGATTCCAGGTTTTCTTTCAGCTTGTCAGCGTCGAAGTCCACTTTACCGATGGTAGTGTGGATGATACCGTTTTTGTCGTTACGGTAACGAACCTGGCCCGCTTTAGCGTTTTTAACCGCTTCAGCAACGTTCGGCGTGACGGTACCGACTTTCGGGTTTGGCATCAGGCCGCGTGGGCCCAGAACCTGGCCTAACTGGCCAACAACGCGCATCGCATCTGGAGAAGCGATAACCACGTCAAAGTTCATTTCGCCTTTTTTGATCTGGTCAGCCAGATCTTCCATACCTACCAGCTCAGCGCCAGCTGCTTTAGCAGCTTCAGCGTTTGCGCCCTGGGTAAAGACGGCAACGCGTACTGAACGACCAGTACCGTGCGGCAGAACGGTCGCACCACGAACGTTCTGGTCAGATTTACGAGCGTCGATGCCGAGGTTAACGGCAACGTCCACGCTCTCTACAAACTTAGCGGTAGCCAGTTCTTTCAGCAGAGCAACGGCTTCAGTAACATCGTACTGTTTGGTCGCATCAACTTTGTCACGGATCACGCGCATGCGCTTGGTCAGCTTAGCCATTTCTTAGTCCTCCACTACCAGGCCCATGGAACGAGCGGTACCTTCGATAGAGCGAGTCATCGCTTCTACGTCAGCACCAGTCATGTCCGCAGCTTTGGTTTCTGCGATTTCACGTACCTGAGCACGGGTTACTTTACCGACTTTGTCTTTGTTCGGCTTACCAGAACCAGACTTGATGCCTGCTGCTTTTTTCAGCAGAACGGCGGCCGGCGGCGTTTTGGTAACGAAGGTGAAAGAACGGTCGCTGTATACGGTGATAACAACCGGAGTAGGCAGACCTTTCTCCAGGGATTCCGTTTTGGCGTTAAACGCTTTACAGAATTCCATGATGTTAACGCCCTGCTGACCCAGAGCCGGACCTACCGGTGGGCTCGGGTTAGCCATACCCGCTGCAACCTGCAGCTTGACGTAGGCTTGTACTTTCTTGGCCATGATTTTTCCTCAGTTGGGTATAGCGCCTGAAAAACAGGCTCCCCGTGGTAACAGTTCACACGCTGTTGCCAGCGCATAAAAACAAAAGGCGCGAAATTATAGTTAAATTTCGCGCCTGCTGCAAGATTCAAAATGTGAACAAGGTGATTAACCTTTCTCCACCTGCCCGAAGTCCAGTTCGACCGGCGTTGCGCGGCCAAAGATAGAAACGGACACTTTCAGGCGGCTCTTCTCGTAATCCACCTCTTCGACCACGCCGTTGAAGTCGGCGAACGGGCCGTCGTTGACGCGCACCATTTCGCCCGGTTCGAACAGCGTTTTCGGACGCGGCTTGTCACCCACCTGCTGCAGGCGGTTCATGATCGCATCCACTTCTTTATCGCTGATCGGCGCTGGGCGGTCAGAGGTGCCGCCGATGAAACCCATCACGCGCGGTACGCTGCGCACCAGGTGCCAGCTGGCGTCATTCATCACCATCTGCACCAGCACATAGCCGGGGAAAAATTTGCGTTCGCTTTTACGACGCTGACCGCCGCGGATCTCTACCACTTCTTCAGTAGGAACCATGACGTCGCCGAACAGCTCTTCCATGTTGTGCAATTTGATGTGCTCGCGCAGCGACTGTGCTACGCGGCCTTCAAAGCCGGAAAACGCCTGCACGACGTACCAGCGTTTTTTTGGAGCTTCAGACATCTCAGAACCTCAGGCCAGTGATAAACGATACCAGACGGACCAGAATACCATCCAGCCCCCACAAAATCAGTGACATCACGGCGGTAACCGCGGCAACGATTAACGTGGTATGCAGCGTTTCCTGGCGAGTCGGCCAAATGACCTTACGCATTTCGGTGCGTGCTTCACGTGCAAAAGCCACGGTTGCTTTGCCTTTGACCGTCAGCAGCGCAATGCCGCCCGCAGCCGCAATCAGCACCACGACAGCCAGCGCGCGCAATGGCAGCGTCACATCGCGATAGATATAATTGCCTACGATGGCTACCAGCAGCAACGCAACAACAGCCAGCCACTTTATCGCTTCCAGGCCGCGCCCGCTCCCTTGAGCTTCGGTATTCGCACTCATAAACCAACCTGCCACAATAATTCAGAAACTATTTTGCCCCGCAAGGCGAGGCATCCAAACCGAATGAGCTTTTGGGGCGTAACTCGGTATCCTACGCCGCGCAACAGAGCCTGTCTCAGCAATGATTATGATCGAAAATCACTGATGAGCCAGGTTCTATATAACAGCGTGCAAAAAGGGCATCAAATGATGCCCTTTCCGTATGCATTGCGTCAAATGTTATCGTAATTAAGCGATAACTTCAGCAACAACGCCCGCGCCAACGGTACGGCCGCCTTCGCGGATTGCGAAGCGCAGACCCTG
>NZ_JBPFDE010000024.1:0-27483 GCF_051025595.1 Pantoea phyllosphaerae | reverse complement strand
AGTCAGCGGCTGTGCCTGCTGCTGCGAGGTGGCGTATATTACGCTACTCTCCTTCGGAGTCAACCCCTTTTTTCAGGAAGTTTATCCGGCGGCTCAGCTTCCCGAGCCTCCTGAACACCGCCTTCCGTAAGCCGTTGTGCCGTGTCAGTGGAGGCGCATTATAGGGATCCGATTTAATTGCACAACCCTTTTTTCGATCTTTTTTTCCGTATGGCGATAAAACAATCTTATTGCAGAGATCTTCAACGATCGCAGGCCTTTTACGCTTGTCTGGCCCCGCGATCTGTCCCAGTCTGTAGCCGAATAGACAAGGAGAACGCAAATGTCAGCTCTACGACCTTATAAAGAGAGTTATCCGCAGTGTGGGCAGCGCGTCATGATTGACGCCTCTAGCGTAGTGATTGGCGACGTCGCGCTGGGCGATGATGTCAGCATCTGGCCGCTGGTCGCGATACGCGGCGACGTGAATCAGGTACGCATCGGCGCGCGCACGAATATACAGGATGGCAGCGTGCTGCACGTGACCCATAAATCCGCCAGCAACCCGGAGGGGTTCCCTTTAACTATCGGCGCTGATGTTACCGTTGGGCATAAAGCGATGCTGCACGCCTGCACTATCGGCGATCGCGTACTGGTAGGAATGGGATCAATTGTACTGGACGGCGCCATTATTGAAGATGACGTAATGATAGGCGCAGGTAGCCTTGTTCCGCCGGGCAAGCGACTGAAGAGCGGCTATCTCTATCTCGGTAGCCCGGTCCGCCAGGTGCGACCGCTGAGCGAACAGGAGATGGCAGGCTTGCTTTACTCCGCCAACAATTATGTTCGCTGGAAGGATGACTATCTCGCCGAGGCGAGCCAGACCCACTCCTGATCGTCGAACGCGTCATTAGCGATGGTCGCTTCCGCTTCGTCTTCTATATCCCAGCGATGCGCGGTAAACAGGGCCATCGCCTCTCCCTGGCCGAAACGCTGTTCAAGGGCTTTGGCAGAGATGGCACAGGTCAGCATCATGCCGTTGACCAGCGCCGGAAAGCAGACGGCTTCTTTGTCTGCGTGCCACTCTTCGCGCTCGGGAAATTGAATCGCCTGATTCATGGCTGCATCACCTGTTTAAGCCGTGCGATAACGGGCGCTATCTGCGGCATGACGCCGTGCCATAGCTGAAACGCGTGCGCTGCCTGTCCCACCAGCATCCCCAGACCATCCGCGCGCTGCTGTGCACCCTGCTGTTCACACCAGTGCAAAAAGGGCGTCGCACCAGCCTGATAAAACATGTCGTAGCAGCGAACCTGGGCATCGATCAGTGAAACAGGTAGCGGCGGTACCTCGCCGCTGACGCCGCTGGAGGTAGCATTGACAATAAGATCGAAAGCTCGTCCCGTCAGTTGATCAAAACTGCAGGCCTCAATCTCGCCGCTCTGGCGAAAAAGCTGCGCCAGCTCTTCCGCGCGCGCCTGAGTTCGGTTGACGACCGTCACCGCACAGCCAGCGGAAAGCAGCGGCAGGATAACGCCGCGCGCTGCGCCGCCTGCTCCCACTAGCAAAATGCGATCGCCCGGGCGAATCAGCGCCAGACGTTCAAGATCGCTCAGCAGACCGATACCGTCGGTATTGTCGCCCAGGATGCGGCCGTCGCTGCACTTTTTCAGGGTGTTGACGGCGCCGGAAAGCGCCGCTCGTTCGCTCAGCTCGTCGGCAAACTCGCAGGCCTGCTGTTTAAAAGGCAGCGTAACGTTCGCGCCGCGTCCGCCCTGCGCGAAAAACGCAGCGATAGCGTCAGGAAACGCTTCAAGCGGCGCACACACCCGGCCATAGCGATGCGTAATGCCCGTCTGCTCGGCAAACGCCTGGTGAATCAAAGGCGATTTACTGTGGCTGATGGGATTGCCGAATACCGCAAACTGATCCATGAATTATCCCTGACGAATAAGGTTGCCGGTTAGCACATCGCGAATCTCGGACGGATTCTGCCTACCGCTGGTTTCGCCTGCCAGCACAGGAAAGGCCGCGCCGAACTGCGCCCTGACCGCCTCGACCGTGCGGCAAGGTGCTTCGCCTGACAGGTTGGCACTGGTCGATACTAACGGTTTGCCGAAGGCGCGGCACAGCGCCTGGACATCGGGATGATCGCTGACGCGGATGGCAAGCGAATCAAAACGTCCTGTCAGCCAGCGCGGCGTTTGCGGCGTAGCGGGTACGACAAAAGTCACCGGGCCCGGCCAGTGAGCAAACATACGTTCACGCTGCTCGACGGTGAGTTCGCGGTCGGAGATATAGGGTTCCAACTGAGCATAATCGGCGGCGATGAGGATCAATCCTTTCTCAACAGGACGCTGTTTTAATGCCAGCAGCGCCGCTACGGCGCTTTCGCTATCCGGGTCGCAGCCCAGACCAAATACGGCTTCGGTTGGATAAGCAATAACGGCCTGCTGACGCAGTTGCTCAAGGCAATCCTCCAGCGAACCGGAAAAAGTTTGATTTTGCATGATGTTATCTTAAGTCTCTGATGCGGCGGCCTTGCCGCAACTTTTACTGGCGCAAAAGCGTTTAATGCCCTGCGCGGTTTTCTTCTCTACCAGCAGCGGAAAAGCACAGTGCGGACATATGCCTGCGACTGGCGTTGCATTGACGGCGAACTGGCAGGCCGGATAGCGGTTGCAAGAGTGGAAGGTCTTGCCGTAACGCGAGCGACGCTGCACCAGTTTACCTTCCAGGCACTGCGGGCAGGCGATAAGCGTTTCATCGGGTTTATCTATCGCTTCGCTATAGTCGCATTCGGGATAGTGGCTACAGCCGATGAACATGCCGTAGCGTCCCTGACGCAACGCTTTATCCGCGCCGCACTGGGGACAGGCGTGCCCTTCGAGCACCTTGACGATGTGGCCGTCAGCCTGACTTTTTAGCGGCCGTATATAGTCGCAAGCTGGATAGTTTGTGCAGCCTAAAAAGGCGCCGTGTTTACCGCTGCGAATAACGAGATCTGCCCCGCATGCGGGGCAGGGATCCTGTTTACGCACGGTGAAGAGTGCTGATTTGCTCATAACGATGGCTGCATAACCAATAATTAATGCAGCATGCCTTCATTGACGTCGAATAACAGTTCTTCCATTTGCTGATAGGCGTTTTCGCATCCCGGAAGATTGAATAACACCATCAACACCACCCATTTGAGATCTTCCAGATCGAACTCGAGCGTATCGAGCGCCATGACTCGTTCGATGACCATTTCACGCGTTTCCATATTGAGCACCTGAATTTGCTCAAGGAACAGCAGGAAACCACGACATTCGGCATCTAAACGCTGGCCTTCTTCTTCCGTGTAGATGCGCATTGAAAGCGGATCGTTAGCTAACAGAATCGGGTCGACCAGGCCTTCCTGATAATCTGCGAGCTTTTCTAACCAGTTCAACGCATTGTAGATATCTTCACGATGAAAACCGGCATCGGTTAAGTCATCAGTCAATGTATCCTGATCAACCTGCATTTCTGCTTCGTTGTGGATATATGTCTCAAACAAGTACATTAGTACGTCGAACATGGCATGCCCTCCTCAATCGGACATAGCCGCCGGGTACAGCTGCGATCCATCCTGCTAACTCCAGCTCCAGCAGTTGGGCTGCAATCACTGGCACAGGTTGGCCGGCACGTTCAGCGACGACGTCAACAGGTGTAACCTCATCACCTACGTTAGCCAACACCTCAGCAAATGGCAATGCCGCATCACCGCTGTCCTCAGAATATATTCCTTCCGGCTGCGTAAAAGGCAGCCAGCTAAGTGCAGCGCGAAGATCTTCGACGATGTCGGTGGGATGGGCCACCAGCAACGCGCCTTGCTGAATCAGCCAGTGCGTCCCTTCGCTGCCGGCATTACCCAGCGCGCCGGGCAAAGCGTAGACATTGCGATTTTGCTCCAGCGCATAGCGCGCGGTGACCAGCGAACCGCTTTTAAGCGTCGCCTCTACCACCAGCACACCGCGGCTTAGTCCGCTAATAACGCGGTTGCGGCGCGGAAAGTTAAGGGCACGCGGCGGCGTTGAGAGAGAGAACTCGGAAACCAGCGCGCCGCCTTGTTCCACAATCTCTTCCGCCAGCGCGCCGTGATGTTTAGGATAGAGATGCTGCAATCCGCTGCCCAGCACCGCCACGGTTTTTCCCTGCGCCTCCAGCGCCGCGCGATGCGCGATGCCGTCTATACCGCGCGCCAGCCCGCTGGTAATGGTCAGGTCGCTCAGCGCCAGCTGTCGGGTAAACCATTCGCCCCATTGCCGGCCATAGTGCGAACAGTTACGGCTGCCCACTACCGCCAGCTGCATAGAAGAGAGCAAGGCGGGTTCGCCTTTTATATAGAGCAGCGGCGGAAAACGATGGATTTCGCGTAAAGCGGTGGGATAACGGTCGTCTAAGGCCGTTATCAGATGGTGGAGGTCGCTTGCCGCAAGCCACGCTTCGGTCGCGGCAATCTGACGCGAGGAAAGATGAGTAAACTGATGACGTTGCTGCTCATTCAGACCGGCTGATATTAATACCTGCTGCGCATCATCTGTTTGATTAAGCGCGCTGGCTATTTCCAGCCAGCGTTTTCCGGTCAGCCCGGCTACGGCTGAAAGCCGCAAATAGCGCTCGATATATTCCATATTCGCTCCCTGCTTTACGCGCCGCTTCCTGCGGGTGAATGCTGTCAATCAGGTCTCGAAAAGTCTACAATATGAAGCAATAATCTTTTTTTAATCGCATACAGATCTGGATATTTATGTCAGTTTTGCAGGTATTACATTTCCCTGACGATCGTCTCCGCAAAATCGCGGCGCCAGTGAAAGAAGTTAACGCTGAGGTTCAGCGCATCGTCGACGATATGTTTGAAACCATGTACGCCGAAGAGGGTATCGGCCTGGCGGCAACTCAGGTGGATATCCACCGGCGCATCATCGTTATCGACGTATCGGAAAATCGCGACGAACGTCTGGTTCTGATTAACCCGGAGCTGCTGGATAAAAGCGGCGAAACCGGTATTGAAGAGGGTTGCCTCTCTATTCCCGAGCAGCGCGCTTTCGTTCCGCGCGCCGAACGCGTAAAAGTGCGCGCGCTGGATCGCGAGGGCAAGCCTTTCGAACTGGAAACCGACGGCCTGCTCGCTATCTGCATTCAGCATGAGATCGATCACCTCGACGGCAAACTGTTTATTGATTATCTGTCGCCGCTCAAGCGTCAGCGTATTAAGCAAAAGCTGGAAAAACTGGCGCGCCTGAATGCGCGTCCTTCCTGACGTTGAAAGAAGAGATAACCGTGTCTGCTCCGCTGAAAATTATCTTCGCCGGCACACCTGATTTTGCAGCGCGTCATCTCGACGCGCTGCTCGCTTCTGAGCATCAGGTGGTCGGCGTCTTTACTCAACCCGATCGCCCCGCTGGCCGCGGCAATAAGCTGACGCCCAGCCCGGTGAAAACGCTGGCGCAATCTCGCAACATCCCGGTGTTTCAGCCAAAGTCTTTGCGTCCCGTCGAAAACCAGCATCTGGTCGCCGATTTAGAAGCAGATGTAATGGTGGTGGTGGCCTACGGACTTATCCTGCCGCAGGCGGTGCTGTCGATGCCGCGTCTCGGCTGCATCAACGTGCATGGCTCGCTGCTGCCGCGCTGGCGCGGCGCGGCGCCTATTCAGCGCGCGCTTTGGGCGGGCGACAGTGAAACCGGCGTAACGATCATGCAGATGGATGTCGGCCTGGATACGGGTGATATGCTGCATAAGCTGAACTGCCCGATTACCGCGCAGGACACCAGCGCTACGCTATACGACAAGCTGGCACAGCTGGGCCCGCAGGGTCTGCTGGAAACGCTGTCGCAGCTGGCGAACGGTCGCGCGCAGCCTGAGAAGCAGGATGACGCGCAGGCGAACTACGCCGAGAAGCTCAGCAAAGAGGAAGCCCGTCTCAACTGGCAGCTCTCTGCCGCCCAGCTTGAGCGCTGTATTCGCGCTTTTAATCCCTGGCCGGTCAGCTATTTCCTGATTGAGGAGCAGCCGGTGAAGGTGTGGCAGGCCAGCGTGTTGCCGCACGTCGCGAAACAGCCAGGCGAAATCGTCTCAGCTGACAAGCACGGCATTCAGATCGCGACCGCTGAAGGCGTATTGAATCTTCAGCTGCTGCAGCCAGCGGGCAAAAAAGCCATGTCGGCGCAGGACCTGCTGAACTCGCGTCGCGAGTGGTTCACGTCAGGCCGCGTCTTAGCCTGACTCCAGCCCGGCACTGTCCGGGCTTTTTGTTTAATGACGTAACGCGAATGACTAAATCAACCAATCTGCGAAGCCTTGCCGCTCAACTTATTGAGCGTGTTATCGACAAGGGCGAATCGCTCAGCGCGGTGCTGCCTGCCGCGCAGAAAAAAACAGGCGATAAAGATGGCGCGCTGTTGCAGGAGCTCTGCTTCGGCGTGCTGCGTACGCTACCGCAGCTCGAAGCCCTTATCGGCAAACTGATGGCGCGCCCCTTGGGCGGTAAACAGCGCGTTCTGCACTACCTCATCATGGTCGGCATCTATCAGCTGCTCTATACGCGCGTGCCTGCTCACGCTGCGCTGGCGGAAACCGTCGCCGGCGCTGAAGTGCTGAAGCGCGCCAACCTTAAAGGCCTGATTAACGGCGTGCTGCGGCAGTTCCAGCGTCAGCAGGCGGAGCTGATCGCCGAAGTTGACCATGCACCGCAGCGCTATCTGCATCCCGGCTGGCTGCTGCAGCGGCTGCAAAAGGCCTGGCCGGACAACTGGCAGCGGATAGTGGACGCCAATAACCAGCGTCCGCCGATGTGGCTGCGCGTTAATCGCCAGCACCACAGCCGCGATAGCTGGCTGGCGCTGCTGACCGAGAGCGGAAAAGCGGCTATGGCTGACGAGACCGCGCCTGACGCGCTGCGGCTTGAGGCTCCCGCGCCGGTGGGCCAGCTGCCGGGCTTCGCAGCCGGCTGGGTCACGGTTCAGGATCTTTCCGCTCAGCGCTGCGCCCTGCTGCTGGCGCCTGAGAATGGTGAGCAGATCCTCGATCTTTGCGCCGCGCCGGGCGGCAAAACCACACATATCCTGGAAATAGCCCCTGAGGCGCAGGTCATGGCGGTCGATGTCGACGCTCAGCGCCTGACGCGCGTTAAAGAGAACCTGCTGCGACTTAACATGCAGGCAGAGGTAAAACAGGGCGACGGACGGACCCCGGCGGCATGGTGCGGCGAACGTCAGTTCGATCGTATTTTGCTGGACGCCCCTTGCTCCGCTACCGGCGTTATTCGCCGTCATCCCGACATCAAGTGGCTCCGTCGCGATCGGGATATCGCCGAGCTGGCTTCGCTTCAGCGCGACATTCTTGACGCCATCTGGCCGCATCTGAAACCAGGCGGCACCCTGCTCTATGCGACCTGCTCTGTGCTGCCGGACGAGAATGAAGCGCAGATCGCCGCCTTTCTGTCGCGCCACGCTGACGCGCGCGCCGAAGCCTTGCCGGGCGGCAAAATCAGCGGGCTGCAGCTCTTCCCGACTATCGACGGCGGGGACGGATTTTTCTACGCTAAGCTGATAAAAGCGCACTAACCAAAGAGCACGAGACGCAATGAAAATTATCATTCTGGGCGCCGGTCAGGTAGGCGGCACGCTGGCGGAAAACCTGGTCGGCGAGAACAATGACATAACGGTGGTTGATACCGATCCTGACCGCTTACGTCAGCTGCAGGATAAATTTGATTTGCGCGTCGTTCAGGGCCACGGATCGCATCCGCGTATTTTGCGCGAAGCGGGCGCGGAAGATGCCGATATGCTAGTCGCGGTCACCAGCTCAGATGAGACCAATATGGTGGCGTGTCAGATAGCCTATTCGCTGTTTAATACGCCTAACCGTATCGCCCGTATCCGCGCGGCGGATTATCTGCGTGACGCTGAGAAACTCTTTATTCCTGAAGCGGTGCCAATTGATCATCTCATCTCGCCCGAACAGCTGGTGATCGAAAATATCTATCGGCTGATCCAGTATCCCGGCGCCCTGCAGGTGGTGAATTTCGCAGAGGGCCTCGTCAGTCTTGCGGTAGTTAAAGCCTATTACGGCGGGCCGCTGGTGGGCAATCCGCTCTCTATTCTGCGCGAGCATATGCCGCATATTGATACTCGCGTCGCCGCCATTTTCCGTCAGGATCGCCCTATCCGCCCGCAAGGCTCAACCATTGTGGAAGCGGGCGACGAGGTCTTCTTTATCGCCGCCAGCCAGAATATTCGCGCGGTGATGAGCGAGATGCAGCGCCTGGAAAGGCCCTATAAGCGCATCATGCTGGTGGGCGGCGGTAATATCGGCTTCGGCCTCGCGCAGCGGCTGGAAAAAAATTACAGCGTGAAGCTGATCGAACGTAATCCGCGGCGCGCCGCCGAACTGGCCGAGCAGCTGCAGGATACTATCGTCTTCTACGGCGATGCGTCGGATCAGGAGCTGCTGGCGGAGGAGCATGTCGATCAGGTCGATCTTTTTATTGCGGTCACCAACGACGACGAAGCGAATATCATGTCGGCGATGCTGGCGAAAAAAATGGGCGCAAAAAAAGTGATGGTGCTGATCCAGCGTCGTGCCTATGTGGATCTGGTTCAGGGCAGCGTGATCGATATTGCCATCTCGCCGCAGCAGGCGACGATCTCCGCGCTGCTGGGCCACGTGCGCAAAGCAGATATCGTGGGCGTCTCCTCTTTACGACGCGGTATCGCTGAGGCGATCGAAGCGATCGCCCACGGTGATGAAACCACCTCGCGCGTGGTCGGCCGCATGATTAATGACATTAAGCTGCCGCCAGGGACGCTAATCGGCGCGGTGGTACGCGGCGAGGAGGTGCTTATTGCCAAAGATAATCTGCGTATCGAGCAGGGCGACCACGTCATTATGTTCCTGACCGATAAAAAGTTTGTGCCGGACGTTGAGCGTTTGTTCCAGCCAAGCCCCTTCTTCCTTTAAGCGCGGCGGCGGAGCAAGGTTAACAAATGCCGCCGCGTAGATGGCAATTGCCGTAAGGTTTGTTAGACTTTAGCCACTGGCAAGGGAAAGGAGATAAGTATGAGTTTTTTCAAAGAGTTTCGTGACTTTGCAATGCGCGGCAACGTGGTCGATCTCGCCGTCGGTGTGATTATCGGCGCCGCCTTTGGCAAAATTGTCTCTTCACTGGTGGCAAACATTATTATGCCGCCGCTGGGACTGCTGATCGGCGGAGTCGACTTCAAACAGTTCAAGTGGGTGTTGAAACCCGCCGAAGGCGCTACGCCGCCGGTCGTTATGGAATATGGCGTTTTTATTCAGTCTGTGTTCGACTTCATCATTGTTGCGTTCGCTATCTTTATCGCCATAAAGCTGATGAACAAGCTGTACAAGAAAAAAGAAGTCGAAAAACCGGCAGCAAAACCCTCAAACGAAGAGGTGCTGCTGAGCGAGATTCGAGATTTGCTGAAGCAGCAGAACGGTAAAATCTAAAAATTAGCCGCCCATAAGGCGGCTTTTTTATGCCCAAAAAGCAGAAGGCCAGTGATAAGCGCTTTTCTTATCACTGGCCTCCCAACCGCCACGTTTCGCATGTTTCTCTTTACGCCGATAGCTGCCTTTCCCTTTTTGCTTCTCTTCGATGCGCTGGCGGAAAAGCGGATCGTGTAACAGGGCCTGGATGGCGTTATCGCGAATCTCGCCTTTGGTATGCTGATATTTACTCATCATCGTCTCCTCGTTTCGACCGCTTCAATATAGGCCCTTTAGCGCAGAATTCAATCCCGCCGGTGCATATGTTCCGGCCTGGGATCCGTTCCTTTCTCAAGCGCTTCCAGTATCGAACAGCAGTCGCTGCTGTGTGCGGCACCGCAGCAGGCATCGGCCAAGCGCTGCAGCGAGCGCTGCACGTTTTGTAATTCGCTAATTAAAGTATTCACTTCCTGCAAGCGCGCCTGAACTATCGCCTTGGATTCCTCACAGGTATGGTGCGCGGGATCGACGCGGATCGAGAGCAGATCGCGAATCGCATCCAGCCCGAAACCCATCTGCCGGCCGACGCGAATAAACTTCAGGCGTTGCAGGTCACTGTCGCTATAAAGGCGAAAGCCGCCTTCTGTGCGGATCTCATGCCCCATCATCTGCTGTTTCTCATAGAAGCGGATGGTGTCGACGCTGACATTAGCAAGCTTTGCCAGTTGTCCAATACGGTACACTACTCCTCCTTTAACAGGCGTTCACGCAGCGCTTCGCCGTAGGTGCCCTGTAAAAAATCAGTATTCATACCCGCCTGGCGCAGTTGAAGTTCCAGCACCAGCAGCCGTTTGCTCTGCTCGCGGTAGCGCTGATCGTCCGGTTCGAGATTGCGCAGCAAATCGTTTATCTCTAACGCTTCGCGCCGCATTTCTAGCTCTGGCGGCAAGAAGCCAGCATTTTTAAGTAGTCGGTAGCCGCTGCGTAATTCGGCCGGGACATTACTGTCGTCATCCAGTTCAAGCGGTGCGCCTTCGCCCGGGAGATTGCTAAGCTCCCCTTTTTCCTGTGCTGCCCGAATATGCTGTTCAGCCAGCTGGTCGATTAACCACATGAACACCTCCTGAATTAGCCAGAATAGCGATCTTAGAAGACGGGGTAAATTTCAGGCAATAAAAAACCCGCCGAAGCGGGTTTTTTACGATGCTACAGATTACTCTGCGGCAGCTTCTGCTTGAGCTTCTGGACGATCAACCAGCTCGATGTATGCCATCGGAGCGTTGTCACCAGCACGGAAGCCACACTTCAGAATGCGAGTGTAACCACCGGCACGGCTCGCGAAACGCGGGCCCAGCTCGTTAAACAGTTTTGCCACGATCTCGTTGTCACGAGTACGGGCGAATGCCAGACGACGATTAGCTACGCTGTCGGTCTTGGCAAGAGTAATCAGCGGCTCAACTACGCGGCGCAGCTCTTTGGCTTTCGGCAGAGTCGTTTTGATGATCTCGTGACGAACCAGAGAACCGGCCATGTTGCGGAACATAGCCTGACGATGGCTGCTGTTGCGGTTCAGTTGACGACCACTCTTACGATGGCGCATGACCTTATCCTTCTCAGTGAAACCTTAACCTGTGATCCGGTTATTCATCAGCAATGCTTGCCGGCGGCCAGTTCTCAAGGCGCATGCCCAGAGAAAGACCACGTGAGGCGAGCACATCTTTAATCTCGGTAAGAGATTTTTTACCCAGGTTAGGCGTTTTAAGCAGCTCAACCTCAGTACGCTGTACCAGATCACCGATGTAGTGGATAGCTTCTGCCTTAAGGCAGTTAGCAGAGCGGACAGTCAATTCCAGATCGTCAACAGGGCGCAGCAGGATCGGATCGAATTCTGGTTTCTCTTCTTTCACTTCCGGCTGACGTACATCACGTAAGTCAACGAAAGCTTCCAGTTGTTCTGCCAGGATGGTCGCCGCACGACGAATCGCCTCTTCAGGATCGATTGTGCCGTTGGTTTCCATTTCGATGACCAGCTTGTCCAGGTCGGTGCGCTGTTCTACACGCGCTGCTTCAACATTGTAGGCAATACGATCTACAGGGCTGTAGCAAGCGTCGACCAACAGGCGGCCGATTGGGCGCTCATCTTCTTCCGAATGAATTCGGGCAGAAGCCGGCACATAACCACGACCACGCTGAACTTTGATACGCATGCTGATAGCGGCGTTCTCATCGGTCAGGTGACAGATCACGTGCTGCGGCTTGACGATTTCGACATCACCGTCATGGGTAATGTCGGCTGCAGTCACAGGGCCAATGCCAGATTTATTCAGGGTCAGAATAACTTCATCTTTACCCTGAACTCTTACCGCCAGCCCTTTCAGGTTGAGCAGGATTTCCAGGATATCTTCCTGTACGCCCTCTTTGGTGCTGTACTCATGCAGTACACCATCAATTTCAACCTCGGTCACCGCGCAACCCGGCATGGAAGAAAGCAGAATACGGCGCAGTGCGTTACCAAGAGTATGGCCAAAGCCACGCTCTAAAGGCTCAAGGGTCACCTTGGCGTGCGTCGAACTCACTTGCTCGATATCTACCAGGCGCGGTTTTAGAAACTCTGTCACAGAACCCTGCATTGTGTCCTCTCTTTGGTACTAAGCTTTACTTGGAGTAAAGCTCGACGATCAGGTGTTCGTTAATGTCCGCAGACAGATCGGTACGCTCAGGAATACGCTTGAACACACCTTCCATCTTAGTCGCATCAACTTCCAGCCAGGTTGGCTTTTCACGCTGCTCAGCCAGCTCCAGAGCGGCCTTCACGCGAGATTGCTTTTTGGCTTTCTCGCGGATGCTTACGACATCATTCGGAGATACCTGATAAGAAGCGATGTTAACAACGCGGCCGTTAACCATTACAGACTTGTGGCTGACCAGCTGGCGTGCTTCTGCACGAGTGGCACCAAAGCCCATACGGTAAACTACGTTATCCAGACGACCTTCCAGCAGAGCTAACAGGTTTGCACCGGTGTTGCCTTTCAGACGTGCTGCTTCTTTATAGTAGTTGCGGAACTGACGTTCCAGCACGCCGTAGATACGACGAACTTTTTGTTTTTCACGCAACTGGCCGCCGTAATCAGACAGACGCGGTTTACGCGCACCATGCTGACCAGGGGCTTGTTCAATTTTACACTTGGAATCAATCGCGCGAACGCCAGACTTCAGGAAAAGGTCTGTGCCCTCACGACGGCTCAGCTTGAGCTTAGGACCCAAATATCTTGCCATTTTCTTTCTCCAACTATCCTAAAAACGCGGCGTTATACGCGACGTTTCTTCGGCGGACGACAACCGTTGTGAGGGATCGGAGTCACATCAGTAATGTTAGTGATGCGGAAACCTGCGGCGTTCAGAGCACGAATTGTTGATTCGCGACCCGGACCCGGACCCTTAACCATAACTTCCAGGTTCTTAATACCGTAATCTTTCACGGCTTCTGCACAGCGCTCTGCAGCGACCTGAGCAGCAAACGGAGTAGATTTACGTGAACCGCGGAAACCGGAACCACCGGCGGTTGCCCAACCCAGCGCGTTACCCTGACGATCAGTAATGGTAACGATGGTGTTGTTAAAAGAAGCATGGACATGAGCCACGCCATCTGAGACTTGCTTTCTTACACGCTTACGTGCACGAACTGGTGCCTTTGCCATTATTTACTCACCCCGATTATTTCTTGATCGGTTTGCGCGGACCCTTACGGGTACGTGCATTGGTCTTAGTACGCTGACCGCGTACTGGCAGACCACGACGATGGCGCAAACCACGGTAGCAACCAAGGTCCATCAGACGCTTGATGCTCAGGGTGATTTCACGGCGCAGATCACCTTCAACAACGAATTTACCAACCGCATCACGCAGCTGGTCAATCTGTTCTTCAGACAGCTCACTGATCTTAACATCTTCAGCGATACCCGTTGCAGCACAGATGGCTTTAGAACGGGTCTTGCCGATACCGAAAATCGAAGTTAATGCGATAACGGTGTGTTTATGATCAGGAATGTTAATGCCTGCTATACGGGCCACTATGCACTCCTATAATTAAATAAATGCGCCCCATGCTGAAAAGCCCGTTTTCAGGATACTCAAATGGAAACGCATTGACATACAAAAGATTGGCTGGCTAATCTAGCCAGCTCAACCCGACTTTGCAAGAAAAATATGTGAAAAAATCAGCCCTGGCGCTGTTTATGCTTAGGCTCGGCGCTGCAAATCACACGTACGACACCGTCGCGACGGATGATTTTGCAGTTACGACATAATTTCTTGACGGAAGCACGAACTTTCATTTTTACTCTCCGTAACTTCTCAAGCGCCTGAATTAACGGCCGTAGCCCTTCAGGTTTGCTTTCTTCAATGCAGACTCGTACTGACTAGACATCATCAGAGTTTGCACTTGAGCCATAAAGTCCATGATGACGACCACTACGATGAGCAGTGATGTACCGCCAAAGTAGAAGGGAACTTTCATCGCATCACGCATGAACTCCGGGATCAGGCAAATAAAAGTAATGTACAGTGCGCCGATTAAGGTCAGACGCGTCATTACTTTATCGATATACTTCGCCGTTTGCTCTCCCGGACGAATTCCCGGTACGAATGCACCAGACTTCTTCAGGTTATCTGCCGTTTCGCGCGGGTTGAAAACCAACGCCGTATAGAAAAAGCAGAAGAAGATGATTGCAGTCGCATAGAGTAGCACATATAGCGGCTGTCCTGGCTGCAAATACAGCGAAATTGTTGTCAGCCAGTTCCAACCGGTACCGCCCCCGAACCAGGATGCTATCGTCGCGGGGAACAGAATAATGCTGGAAGCAAAGATAGCCGGAATAACGCCCGCCATGTTCACTTTCAACGGTAAATGTGTGCTCTGTGCAGCGTATACACGACGACCTTGCTGACGTTTCGCATAGTTCACCACAATGCGGCGCTGGCCACGCTCAACGAAAACAACGAAGAAGGTCACTGCAAATACGAGAACTGCAACCAACAGCAACAGAAGGAAGTGCAGGTCGCCTTGCCGCGCTTGCTCGATGGTATGGCCAATGGCCGGCGGAAGACCCGCAACAATACCCGCGAAGATAATGATCGAAATACCGTTGCCGATACCACGTTCAGTAATCTGTTCGCCCAGCCACATCAGGAACATTGTCCCGGTAACCAGACTTACAACAGCGGTAAAGTAGAAGGCAAAGCTTGGATTCAACACCAGGCCCTGCATCCCAGGCATATTCGGTAAACCGGTAGCAATACCGATTGACTGAAATATTGCCAATACCAACGTACCGTAGCGGGTGTACTGGCTAATCTTACGACGGCCAGCCTCCCCTTCCTTCTTAATCTCTGCCAACGCTGGATGAACCACCGTCAGCAGCTGGATAATAATAGAGGCCGAAATATACGGCATAATACCCAGCGCGAAGATTGAAGCACGGCTGAGGGCACCACCAGAGAACATGTTGAACATTTCAATGATGGTGCCACGCTGTTGCTCAAGCAGTTTGGCAAGTACAGCGGCATCAATACCAGGGATCGGAATAAAAGAGCCAATTCGGAAGACAATCAGTGCACCGATTACAAACAGCAGTCTGCGTTTCAGTTCACCAAATCCGCCCTTGGCACTTTGAAAATCTAATCCCGGTTGTTTAGCCATCTGCTACTTATTCCTCGATTTTACCGCCAGCAGCTTCGATTGCAGCACGAGCACCTTTGGTGACACGCAGACCGCGAACCGTTACCGGTGCAGAAACTTCACCAGACAGAATCACTTTCGCGAATTCGATCTGAACACCGATAATGTTGGCTGCTTTCAGCGTGCTCAGGTCAACGATACCGCCTTCCACTTTCGCCAGATCAGACAGACGCACTTCTGCAGTCACGAATGATTTGCGCGAGGTGAAGCCGAATTTCGGCAGACGACGGTACAGAGGCATCTGACCACCCTCGAAACCGCGACGTACGCCACCGCCAGAACGAGAGTTCTGACCTTTGTGACCACGACCACCGGTTTTGCCGAGGCCAGAACCGATACCACGACCCAGACGCTTGGAAGCGTGCTTAGAGCCTTCGGCCGGAGACAGAGTATTTAAACGCATCTGTTACTCCTCTACTTTCAGCATGTAAGAGATCGCGTTGACCATACCGCGTACTGCTGGCGTGTCTTCACGCTCAACGGTGTGGCCAATACGACGCAGACCCAGACCAACCAGAGTGGCTTTGTGCTTAGGCAGGCGGCCGATTGAGCTACGGGTTTGAGTGATTTTAATAGTCTTAGCCATCGTGATTACCCCAGAATTTCTTCAACGGATTTACCACGCTTGGCAGCGACCATTTCTGGAGAATTCATGTTTTCCAGGCCGTCGATAGTTGCACGAACCACGTTGATCGGGTTGGTAGAACCATAGGCTTTAGCCAGAACGTTATGAACTCCAGCGACTTCCAGAACGGCGCGCATTGCACCACCGGCGATGATACCGGTACCTTCTGAAGCCGGCTGCATGAACACGCGGGAACCCGTGTGCGCACCTTTAACCGGGTGCTGCAGGGTGCCGTTGGTCAGCGCGACGTTAATCATGTTGCGACGGGCTTTCTCCATCGCTTTCTGGATCGCTGCCGGAACTTCACGCGCTTTACCGTAACCAAAACCAACGCGGCCGTTACCATCACCCACTACAGTCAGTGCGGTGAAGGAAAAGATACGACCACCTTTCACAGTTTTAGAAACACGGTTTACCGCGATCAGTTTCTCCTGCAGTTCGCCAGCTTGTTTCTCGATGTGTGACATCCTAGACCTCTACCTTAGAACTGAAGGCCAGCTTCACGAGCAGCATCTGCCAGTGCCTGGACACGACCATGATATTGGAAACCGGAACGGTCGAAAGAAACATCTTTGATGCCTTTTTCGATAGCGCGCTCTGCAATAGCTTTACCTACTGCGGCAGCTGCATCTTTGTTGCCGGTGTACTTCAGTTGTTCAGAGATAGCTTTTTCTACAGTAGAAGCAGCAACCAGAACTTCGGAACCGTTCGGGGCGATCACCTGTGCGTAAATGTGACGCGGGGTACGATGTACCACCAGGCGAGTAGCACCCAGCTCTTTGAGCTTGCGACGTGCACGGGTCGCACGACGGATACGAGCAGATTTCTTATCCATAGTGTTACCTTACTTCTTCTTAGCCTCTTTGATACGCACGACTTCGTCGGCGTAACGGACACCCTTGCCTTTGTAAGGCTCAGGACGACGGTAGGCGCGCAAGTCAGCTGCAACCTGGCCGATCACCTGCTTATCAGCGCCTTTCAGCACGATTTCAGTCTGAGTCGGACATTCTGCAGTGATACCCGCGGGCAGCTGATGATCAACCGGGTGAGAAAAACCCAGTGACAGGTTAACCACGTTGCCTTTGACGGCAGCACGATAACCAACACCAACCAGCTGCAGCTTCTTAGTGAAGCCTTCGGTAACACCGATAACCATGCCGTTCAGCAGTGCACGAGCGGTACCCGCCTGCGCCCAGCCGTTTGCAAAACCGTCGCGCGGGGCGAAGGTCAGTGCATTGTCAGCATGCTTAACTTCTACGGCATTATTGATAGTACGAGTCAGCTCGCCGTTTTTACCTTTAATCGAAATTACCTGACCGTCGAGTTTTACCTCTACGCCGGCAGGAACAACGACAGGTGCTTTAGCAACACGAGACATAGTTTCCTCCGATTACGCTACGTAGCAGATAATTTCGCCGCCAAGACCAGCCTGGCGCGCTGCACGATCAGTCATGACACCTTTAGAGGTAGAAATAACAGCAATACCTAATCCCGCCATAACTTTCGGCAGCTCATCTTTTTTCTTATAGATGCGCAGACCTGGGCGGCTGACACGCTGAATGCTTTCTACAACAGCTTTACCCTGGAAATACTTAAGAGTCAGTTCCAGTTCCGGCTTGATGTCGCCTTCGATTTTGAAATCTTCAATATAACCTTCTTCCTTCAGCACGTTGGCAATTGCCACTTTCAGCTTGGAGGAAGGCATGGTGACCGCAGCTTTGTTCGCGGCCTGACCGTTACGGATACGGGTCAGCATATCCGCGATCGGATCTTGCATGCTCATCTGTCTTTACTCCCGTGATTCAATTGGTGACAATTACCAGCTAGCCTTTTTCAGACCCGGGATTTCACCGCGCATAGCGGCTTCACGGACCTTGATACGGCTCAACCCGAACTTCCGCAGGAAACCGTGCGGACGACCTGTTTGACGGCAGCGGTTACGCTGACGAGACGGGCTGGAATCACGCGGCAGAGTCTGCAGCTTGAGAACAGCGTTCCAACGATCTTCGTCGGTTGCGTTCACATCAGAAATGATCGCTTTCAGTTCAGCGCGTTTTGCGAAGAATTTGTCTGCTAATTTCACACGCTTAACTTCGCGTGCTTTCATTGATTGCTTAGCCATTAAGTAACCCTACCTTACTTGCGGAACGGGAAGTCAAAGGCAGTCAGCAGAGCACGGCCTTCATCATCAGATTTCGCAGTAGTGGTAATGGTGATATCCAAACCACGAACGCGATCGACTTTGTCGTAGTCGATTTCTGGGAAGATGATCTGCTCACGAACGCCCATGCTGTAGTTGCCACGACCGTCGAAAGACTTCGCGGACAAACCACGGAAGTCGCGGATACGCGGTACAGCAATGGTGATCAGACGCTCAAAGAACTCCCACATGCGCTCGCCGCGCAGAGTTACTTTACAGCCGATCGGATAGCCCTGACGGATTTTGAAGCCTGCAACTGATTTGCGTGCTTTGGTGACCAGCGGTTTTTGACCGGAGATTGCTGCCAGGTCAGCTGCTGCGTTTTCCAGCAGTTTCTTGTCAGCGATCGCTTCACCAACACCCATGTTCAGGGTGATCTTCTCGACCCGAGGGACTTGCATGACAGAAGTGTAGCCAAACTCTGTCATGAGTTTCTGGACTACTTCGTCTTTGTAGTAATCATGCAGTTTCGCCATCGTACTACTCCAAATTACTTGATAGTTTCGCTGTTAGACTTGAAGAAACGGACTTTTTTGCCGTCTTCGAATCTAAAGCCTACACGGTCAGCCTTGCCGGTTGCCGCATTGAAAAGCGCAACGTTAGAAACCTGAATAGCGGCTTCTTTTTCAACGATGCCACCTGGTTGGTTCAGAGCCGGAACCGGCTTCTGGTGCTTCTTAACCAGGTTGATGCCTTCAACGATGACCTTGCCAGAAGACAGGACATTCTTAACTTTACCGCGCTTACCTTTATCTTTGCCGGTCAGCACGATAACTTCGTCGTTACGACGGATTTTCGCTGCCATTGTTCGCTCCTTAGAGTACTTCTGGTGCCAGAGAGATAATTTTCATGAACTTTTCAGTACGAAGTTCACGAGTTACCGGCCCAAAAATACGTGTTCCGATTGGCTGCTCGCTGTTATTGTTCAAAATAACGCATGCGTTACCATCGAAGCGAATGACAGAACCGTCCGGGCGACGAACACCCTTCCTGGTGCGCACCACTACCGCCTTCAGGACATCACCTTTTTTCACCTTACCACGCGGAATTGCTTCCTTGATGGTAACTTTGATGATATCGCCGACGCCTGCGTAGCGACGGTGCGAGCCACCCAGAACCTTGATACACATTACGCGACGTGCACCGGAGTTGTCGGCGACGTTCAGCATAGTCTGTTCTTGGATCATTTTAGTGCTCCGCTAATGTCAACTACTACTTCGGGACCCAAAATTCAGGTCGTTAGAAAGCCCCATATTTGAGGGCGCGGCATTATAACACCGGTTCTCACAGATGGGTAGAAAAAATGAACGGCTCAGCAATGGAGCCGCTTATTTTCCCTGATAACAGGGAGGGCGTATTCTAGGGAATAGTCTCAGCAGTAGCAAATGTAATCTGCCTTATTTTTCGACACTCGCCATTGTCTCCCTGTTTAACGCCTTTAGGCCATCAGCTGTGCGGCCAGCTGGTTATGACGATGAAGCACGTTCGGCAGGTCGATAACTGTTAATTCCCCGTTACGTACCACCACTTTTCCATTGATAACGCTATAGGCCACCTGACCTGGATTGCAGAAGACCAGCGCCGCGACCGGATCGTGCCCTGCCCCGGCCAGCCCCGGCCGGTTAAGATCGAAGACCGCCAGGTCCGCCTGCATGCCGGGCGCAATAACGCCGATGTCATCGCGGTTCAGCACCTTCGCGCCGCCCCGCGTCGCGAGCTCCAGCGCCTGGCGCGCGCTCATCGCGTCGGGGCCAAAGCCGACCCGCTGCAGCAGCATCGCCTGACGCGCTTCGCCGATCATGTCGGAACTGTCGTTAGAGGCGGAGCCGTCGACCCCGAGTCCGACGCTAACGCCCGCATCGCACATATGCCTTATCGGCGCGATACCGGAGGCAAGACGCATATTGGAGCAGGGACAGTGCGCCACGCCGGTACCGGTGCGTGCAAATAACGCGATGCCGTGATCGTCAAGCTTCACGCAGTGCGCGTGCCAGACATCGTGCCCTACCCAGCCGAGATCCTCGACATATTGCGCCGGCGTCATATTGAACTTCTCGCGGCTGTAGCGGATATCGCTGTCGTTCTCCGCCAGGTGGGTATGCATAGAGACGTTGTAGTGACGAGCCAGCGCCGCGGATTCTTTCATCAGTTCGCGGCTAACTGAGAAAGGAGAACAGGGCGCGACGACGACGCGCAGCATGGCACCGCGGCGGCTGTCGTGGTAGCGCTCGATAACGCGCTGAGTATCTTCGAGGATTGCCGCCTCTCTCTCTACCAGGCTGTCTGGTGGCAGGCCACCCTGCTTCTGACCGACACTCATGCTGCCGCGGCTGGCGTGAAAGCGCATGCCCATCTCCGCCGCCGCCGCGATGCTGTCGTCGAGCCGGCAGCCGTTGGGATAGACGTAAAGGTGATCGCTGGTTGTAGTGCAGCCGGAGAGCATTAGCTCGGCCATCGCCGTCTGCGTGGAGACATGAATCATTTCTGGCGTCAGCTTCTGCCAGATGGGATAGAGGTGCGTCAGCCAGTTAAATAGCTCACCGTTTTGCACTGACGGCACAACGCGGGTGAGGCTTTGATACATATGGTGATGCGTGTTAATCAGACCCGGGACCACGATGTGCCCGCGCAGGTCGATAATCTCGTCTGCGCTTTGCGGCAGCTCGTCCGCTGAGCCGACCGCTTCAATTTTGTCGCCTTTTATGTAGATGCTGCCGTTGCGAATCTCGCGGCGCGCATCATCCATACAGACGACCCTCTCAGCATTTCTTAGTAACAGAGTCCGTTGCATCCCATTGCCCTTCTGCTGCGGTGAGTGATGCATGGATAGTATCGTCTCTTTTTTTGTCAGGCCAACAGAAGGGATCGCCGCCAGCAGCGGCACGCTAAGCAGAGACCGACGAAGCCGGTCGGGGGATTCCTTTTTCACGCTACGCTTCCTTGTCCAAATGAGAAACAGACTGCGGTGCCCTTGCCGCAGCACAAGCGTTAGCCATTATGAACAGGTCTGCAGCCGATTATTTAGCCATTGCTGGGAATGGGGTGGATAGCAGGCAAAAAAAAACCCTCTGCCGAGGCAGAGGGTTTCTTCAGAAAAAGCAGTTCCTGTTACAGAACGGCTTTCTCGATGACGCGAACCAGAGTCCAGGATTTGGTCTTGGACAGCGGACGGGTTTCGCGGATTTCAACCACGTCACCAATACCGCATTCGTTGTTCTCGTCATGGATGTGCAGCTTAGTCGTACGCTTAATGAATTTACCGTAGATCGGGTGTTTCACGAAACGCTCGATAGCGACAACTGCAGATTTCTGCATTTTGTCACTAACAACACGACCTTGCAGAGTACGGATTTTATCGGTCATTACGCACCCGCCTTCTCAGTCAGTAAAGTCTTAACGCGTGCAACATCACGGCGAACCTGTTTCAGCAGATGGGTCTGCTGCAGTTGGCCAGATGCTGCCTGCATGCGCAGGTTAAACTGCTCACGCAGCAGATTAAGCAGCTCAGTGTTCAGCTCTTCAACGCTTTTTTCACGCAGCTCTGTTGCTTTCATTACATCACCGTCTTAGTAACAAAGGTGGTTTTGATAGGCAGTTTTGCTGCTGCCAGCTTGAAGGCTTCACGGGCCAGCTCTTCTGGTACGCCGTCCATTTCATACAGGACTTTACCAGGCTGAATCAGGGCAACCCAATACTCCACGTTACCCTTACCTTTACCCATACGCACTTCCAGCGGCTTCTCGGTGATCGGTTTGTCCGGGAATACACGGATCCAGATCTTACCTTGACGCTTAACTGCACGGGTCATAGCACGACGTGCTGCTTCGATCTGACGAGCAGTCAGACGACCACGGCCAACAGCTTTCAGACCGAAAGTACCGAAGCTAACATCCGTACCCTGCGCCAGACCGCGGTTGCGGCCTTTGTGCACTTTACGGAATTTTGTACGCTTTGGTTGTAACATCAGCGACTCTCCTTACTTACGGCCTTTACGCTGCTGCTTTTTAGGTTGAGCAGCCGGTTCCGGTTGTTCAACAGCAGCCATACCACCCAGGATCTCGCCTTTGAAGATCCATACCTTAACGCCGATTACACCATAAGTGGTGTGCGCTTCAGAGGTGTTGTAGTCAATGTCAGCACGCAGAGTGTGCAGCGGTACGCGACCTTCACGGTACCATTCGGTACGTGCGATCTCAGCTCCGCCCAGACGGCCGCTAACTTCAACTTTGATACCTTTAGCGCCCAGACGCATGGCGTTCTGAACAGCGCGCTTCATCGCACGACGGAACATCACGCGACGCTCCAGCTGTGAAGTGATGCTGTCAGCAACCAGTTTCGCGTCCAGTTCCGGCTTACGGACTTCGGCGATATTGATCTGTGCAGGTACGCCAGCGATGTTCGCGACGACCGTACGCAGCTTCTCTACGTCTTCACCCTTTTTACCGATAACGATACCCGGACGAGCGGTGTGAATGGTCACACGGATGCTCTTAGCCGGACGCTCGATAACGATGCGGGATACAGACGCTTTTGCCAGTTCTTTAGTCAGGAACTGACGAACTTTAAAATCGCTGTCCAGGTTGTCAGCGAATTCTTTGGTGTTCGCAAACCAGGTAGAGTTCCATGGTTTTACAATACCCAGGCGAATACCATTAGGATGTACTTTCTGACCCATTGCTAGTCTCCAGAGTCTCAGCGATCGGACACAACCACAGTAATGTGGCTGGTGCGCTTCAGGATGCGATCTGCACGACCTTTAGCACGCGGCATAATGCGCTTCATGCTCGGGCCTTCGTCTACGAAAATTTTCGCGACTTTCAGATCGTCGATATCAGCGCCATCGTTGTGTTCGGCGTTAGCAATGGCAGATTCCAGGACCTTCTTAACCAGTACAGCCGCTTTCTTGTTGGTGTAGGTCAGAATATCCAGAGCCTGCGACACTTTCTTACCGCGAATCAGGTCAGCAACAAGGCGAACCTTCTGAGCAGAAGAACGAGCATGGCGATGTTGAGCAATAGTTTCCATCTCTTCCTCCTACTTATTTCTTCTTGGCTTTCTTATCAGCAGCGTGGCCGCGATAAGTGCGTGTCGGTGCAAATTCACCCAGCTTGTGGCCGACCATTTCGTCGGAAACAAAGACAGGAACGTGCTGACGACCATTATGGACAGCGATGGTCAAACCGATCATGTTAGGGAAGATCGTTGAACGACGGGACCAGGTGCGCAGGGGCTTCTTGTCTCCGCTTTCCACCGCTTTCTCTACCTTCTTCAGCAAGTGCAGGTCAATAAAAGGACCTTTCTTGAGAGAACGTGGCATGGCTTATCCTCTAAAATTATTTGCTACGGCGACGTACGATAAATTTATCAGTACGCTTGTTGCTACGGGTCTTCTTACCTTTGGTCTGAACGCCCCACGGAGTGACCGGGTGCTTACCAAAGTTACGACCTTCACCACCACCGTGCGGGTGATCGACTGGGTTCATCGCGGTACCGCGAACGGTCGGACGAACACCACGCCAGCGAGTTGCACCAGCTTTACCCAGAACGCGCAGCATATGCTCAGCGTTGCCGACTTCGCCCAGGGTTGCGCGGCAATCAGCTTCGATTTTGCGCATTTCGCCTGAACGCAGACGCAGGGTAACGTAGGAGCCTTCACGCGCAACGATCTGCACGTAAGCGCCAGCAGAGCGAGCGATCTGACCGCCTTTGCCCGGCTTCATTTCTACGTTGTGCACGGTAGAACCCACCGGGATGTTACGCATCGGCAGGGTGTTACCTGCTTTGATCGCAGCATCAACGCCAGACTGAATCTGGTCGCCGGCTTTCAGGCCTTTAGGGGCCAGGATATAACGGCGCTCGCCGTCTTTGTACAGAACCAGTGCGATGTTCGCAGAACGGTTCGGATCGTACTCAAGACGCTCAACAACTGCCGGGATACCGTCTTTGTTGCGTTTAAAGTCAACAATACGGTAAGCCTGCTTGTGACCACCACCGATATGACGGGTAGTGATACGACCATTGTTGTTACGACCACCGGATTTGCTGTTCTTTTCGATCAGCGGGGCAAAAGGTTTGCCCTTGTGCAGCTCAGGGTTTACCACTTTAACGACGTGGCGACGACCCGGAGATGTCGGTTTACATTTAACAACTGCCATTGTCTTTCTCCTCCGACTTACTCAGCGCCGCCGACGAAGTCCAGGTTCTGGCCTTCCTTCAGGGTGACGTAAGCTTTTTTCCAGTCGCTGCGACGACCGATACGCTGTCCGTGACGCTTAGTTTTCCCTTTAACAACCAGGGTGTTCACGTCTTTAACTTCTACTTCGAACAGTTTTTCAACAGCAGCAACGATCTCTGCTTTGGTCGCGTCTTTAGCAACTTTGAGAACGATGGTGTTGGTTTTTTCCATCGCAGCAGACGCTTTTTCAGATACGTGCGGCGCGCGCAGTACTTTCAGCAGACGTTCTTCACGGATCATGCCAGCATCTCCTCAACTTGCTTAACTGCATCAGCAGTCATAACGACTTTGTCGAAGGCGATCAGGCTAACTGGGTCGATACCCGCTGCATCGCGCACGTCAACCTTGTACAGGTTGCGAGCGGCCAGGAACAGATTCTCATCCAGTTCACCGGTGATGATCAGCACGTCTTCCAGCGCCATGTCTTTCAGTTTCTGTACCAGCAGCTTGGTTTTCGGTGCTTCTACAGAGAACGTCTCGACAACGATCAGACGATCTTGACGTACCAGTTCGGACAGGATGCTTTTCAGCGCGCCGCGGTACATCTTTTTGTTAACTTTTTGACTGTGGTCCTGCGGACGCGCAGCGAAGGTCACGCCACCTGAACGCCAGATCGGGCTCTTTACAGAACCTGAACGCGCACGGCCGGTGCCTTTCTGACGCCACGGCTTTTTGCCTGAACCAGTTACTTCAGCACGCGTTTTCTGCGCGCGGGTACCCTGACGGGCGCCTGCAGCGTAAGCAACAACAACCTGGTGAACCAGCGCTTCGTTGAAATCACGACCGAAGGTAGTTTCGGAAACAGTCAGCGCGCTCTGCGCGTCTTTCAGTACTAATTCCATTGCTATCCCCTTACGCCTTCACAGCTGGTTTAACGATAAGGTCGCTACCGGTCGCACCCGGGACAGCACCTTTCACCAGCAGCAGGTTGCGCTCAGCGTCAACACGTACCACATCCAGGCTCTGAACGGTTACGCGCTCATTACCCAGCTGACCTGCCATTTTCTTGCCCTTGAACACTTTGCCCGGAGTCTGGTTCTGACCGATAGAACCCGGAACGCGGTGAGAAAGGGAGTTACCGTGGGTAGCGTCCTGGGTACGGAAGTTCCAGCGCTTAACGGTACCTGCGAAACCTTTACCTTTAGAGGTACCGGTTACGTCTACTTTTTTAACGTCAGCGAAAATTTCAACACTGATGCTCTGGCCAACTGAGTACTCTTCACCTTCAGCGGTGCGGAATTCCCACAGACCACGGCCAGCTTCAACGCCAGCTTTAGCAAAATGACCAGCTTCAGGTTTGGTCACACGGTTCGCTTTTTTCGCACCGGTGGTAACCTGGATTGCCTGGTAACCATCGTTCTCCAGGCCTTTGACCTGAGTAACGCGGTTTGCTTCAACTTCGATTACGGTTACTGGGATAGAGACGCCGTCTTCAGTGAAGACGCGGGTCATACCCACTTTTTTACCGACTAAACCAATCATTGTATCAACCTCTCAATCGCTCGATGACCTGATTAACCCAGGCTGATCTGCACGTCTACACCGGCAGCCAGATCCAGACGCATCAGAGCATCAACGGTTTTTTCAGTTGGCTCAACGATGTCTACCAGACGCTTGTGAGTGCGGATTTCGTACTGATCGCGCGCATCTTTGTTGACGTGCGGAGAGATCAGAACGGTGAAGCGCTCTTTACGAGTCGGCAGCGGGATCGGACCACGAACCTGCGCACCAGTGCGCTTGGCGGTCTCAACGATTTCCGCGGTTGATTGATCGATCAGACGATGATCAAACGCTTTAAGACGGATACGGATTCTTTGGTTCTGCATGAGACCAGAGCTCCAAACTTTTTATAGACGAAAAAAATTACTACTCGCACCCATTACGATTGATGGGAGAGTGTAATCGTTCAGCATATAACTCCACAATTGGGAGTATTGTCAGGCGACCTAACATGCTGCCGCCTGCGATTCTGCTCGAATCGCGCCTGCTAATATTGGCAAGCCCGCGCATTATACGTAAATCTGCTCAGGAAGCAACCCGTGTTCTGTTTTTAACCTTATTTTATAGCGGTATTATTGCGGCGGAATGTGGTGCAGCGGAGTACAGGCGGGCGAGTGCATCAAAATAAGGCGTAAAAGTACAAGCCCGCTTTTGCTCTCTGACGGCAAAAACGGGCTCTCTAAGGAGGTGCTTCACGGCTAATTTACTCTTCGTCTCTTTCCCGGATTTGCGCCTGCAGGTAGTTCTGAATGCCCAGCTTATTGATGAGATCGAGTTCGGTCTCAATCCAGTCGATATGGTGCTCTTCATCCGCGAGGATTTCTATCATCATGTCGCGACTGACGTAGTCGTGCACCTTATCGGCATAGGCAATAGCTTCGCGCAGATCTTTCGCCCCTTCCAGCTCCAGCTGGAGATCGGAACGCAGCATCTCCTCTACATCTTCGCCAATGCGCAGCCGGCCTAAATCCTGCAGGTTGGGAATCCCCTCCAGAAACAGAATGCGCTCGATATATTTATCAGCATGCTTCATCTCGTCGATGGATTCATGGTACTCCGTGTCGTTGAGGCGCATCAGCCCCCAGTTTTTGAACATCCGCGCATGAAGAAAGTACTGATTGATAGCAACCAGTTCATTTCCCAGCAATTTATTAAGATGGCTTATGATTTTAATGTCGCCCTTCATTTTGCTTCCTCCGCTTCCAGTTAAATAAGAGCGTAGATGCGGATAAAAAGAAGTCAAAAAAACGCGACAGAATTTGTGGGTATTAAAGCCAGTACGTATGGAGAATCAGGCGATCTCTTTATAGAGCGGCACATTTTGCAGCTCATCTTCCATGATTTCTCGCGCTACGCGGATGCACTTGCCGCACTGCTTCCCGACCGGGACAAGCTGGCGCAACTGCTGGATAGATTTTGGCTGATAGCGGCGAACCGCCTCGCGAAGGGTTTTATCACTAACGGCGTTACACAAACAGACGTACATTTACTGCTCACCTCGATCGTTTTATGATCAAAGAGTAAATGAGAATCGTTTTTATTTCAAACCTAAGATTAGTGTGGATTTGGCGACATGAGCAAACACCGGGCATAAAAAAAGAGCACCGAAGTGCTCTTTTCTGCTCTGGTGGCCCGAAGGCCACCTGCTAACGCAATTAAGCGATAACTTCAGCAACAACGCCCGCGCCAACGGTACGGCCGCCTTCGCGGATTGCGAAGCGCAGACCCTG
>NZ_JBPFDE010000023.1:0-32500 GCF_051025595.1 Pantoea phyllosphaerae | reverse complement strand
GTCGACGACGCGCCAGCGGTCGACCCGCGCAAGGCGGCGGTTGAAGCCGCCATCGCCCGCGCCAAAGCGAAGAAAGCCGCTGCCGCGCAGGCATCAGAAAAGGACGTCGTGACCCTCGACGTTGCAAACCGTGATGCGCGTCCGTCGGATGACGCGCGCAAGGCAGCGGTCGCTGCCGCTATCGCCCGGGCGAAAGCGCGTAAAGCGCAGCCGCCGTCGACGTTTGAGGAATAAATGGCTTTTCGTATCGCAAGCTCTCCCTATACCCATAACCGTCGCAGCACCGGCAACATTATGTTGCTGGTGGTGCTGGCGGCGGTTCCCGGCTTCGCCGCGCAGTGGTATTTCTTTGGCTACGGCAGCGTGCTGCAGGTGCTGCTGGCGGTCCTGACCGCGTGGCTGGCGGAAGCGGCCATCCTGCGGCTGCGCAAGGCGCCGATAGCGCCCAGCCTGGCGGATAACTCCGCGCTGCTGACCGCCGTGCTTATCGGCATCAGCCTGCCGCCGCTTGCGCCCTGGTGGCTGGTGGTCATCGGCACCCTGTTCGCTATCGTGATCGCTAAACAACTCTACGGCGGTCTTGGGCAAAACCCTTTCAATCCGGCAATGGTCGGCTATGTAGTGCTGCTGATCTCCTTCCCGGTGCAGATGACCAGCTGGCTGCCGCCCGACGCGCTGCAGGCGGTGAAGCCCGGCCTGCTCGACTCACTGAGCATGATCTTTACCAGCCATACGCTGGCGGGCGATACCATGCAGCAGCTGCAGCTCGGCGTTGACGGCGTCAGCCAGGCGACGCCGCTGGATACCTTTAAAACCGGCCTGCGCGCCGGGCACAGCGCGGAGCAGCTGCTGGCGCAGCCGATCTATACCGGCGTGCTGGCCGGCCTCGGCTGGCAGTGGATCAACCTTGGCTATCTGGTCGGCGGCCTGTTCCTGCTGTGGAAAAACGCCATTCGCTGGCATATTCCAGCGGCGATGCTGCTGTCGCTGGGGTTCTGCGCCACGCTGGGCTGGCTAATCTCGCCGGAGAGCCTAAATACGCCGCTGATACACCTCTTTTCCGGCGCCACCATGCTCGGCGCGTTTTTTATCGCCACCGATCCGGTGACCGCCTCCACCACCAACCGCGGACGTCTGCTCTACGGCGCGCTGATCGGTCTGCTGGTGTGGCTGATCCGCAGCTTCGGCGGCTATCCCGACGGCGTCGCCTTTGCCGTGCTGCTGGCAAATATCTGTGTGCCGCTGATCGATTACTACACGCAGCCGCGCGTCTACGGCCATCGCAAGGAGTGATCGATGCTTGAGACTATCCGTAAAAACGCCGTTACCCTGGCGCTGTTCGCGGTGTTCACTACCGGTTTGACCGCCGTGGTGAACTACGTGACCAAACCGACCATTGCCCATCAGACGGCGCTGAATCAAAAAAACCTGCTGGATCAGGTGGTGCCGGTCGATCTGTACGATAATCAGATCCAGCGCGAATGTTACCTTGTCACCGACCCCGCGCTGGGCAACGCCGCGCCGCACCACCTCTATCTGGCGCGCAAAGGGGATCTGCCCGTAGCGGCCGCGCTTGAGACCACCGCGCCGGATGGCTATTCTGGTGCGATACAGATGCTGGTCGGCGCCGATTTTCACGGCAAGGTGCTGGGCGTACGCGTCATTGAACATCATGAAACCCCCGGCCTTGGCGACAAAATCGAGCTGCGGATCTCTGACTGGATTAACAGCTTCAACGGCAAAGTGGTGCACGGCGCCAATGACAAAGCCTTTGCGGTAAAGAAAGATGGCGGCGAGTTTGACCAGTTTACCGGCGCCACCATTACGCCGCGCGCGGTGGTGAACGCCACTAAGCGCGCCGCGCTACTGATTGAAACGCTGAGCGGCAACGTCTCGTCGCTGCCCGAATGTGGAGACGCAAATGAGTGAAGCCAAAAACCTGCTGGTAGGCGGCCTGTGGAAAAACAACTCGGCGCTGGTGCAGCTGCTGGGGCTCTGCCCGCTGCTGGCCGTCACCTCGACGGCGACCAACGCGCTGGGGCTCGGCCTGGCGACCACGCTGGTGCTGACCATTACCAACAGCGCCATTTCCGCCTCGCGCCGCTGGGTGCCGTCGGAAATCCGCATTCCAATCTACGTGATGATCATCGCCTCGGTGGTGAGCTGCGTGCAGATGCTGATCAACGCCTACGCCTATGGCCTGTATGAGTCGCTCGGCATCTTTATTCCGCTGATCGTCACCAACTGCATCGTGGTCGGCCGCGCCGAAGCGGTCGCTTCAAAAAGCAGCATTCCCCTTGCGGCGCTGGATGGTTTCGCCATCGGCATGGGCGCCACCTGCGCCATGGTTACCCTGGGTTCGATTCGCGAGCTGATCGGCAGCGGCACCTTGTTTAACGGCGCGGATCAGCTGCTCGGCCCCTGGGCCAGGGCGCTGCGCATTGAGGTGGTGCACTTCGACTCGCCGATGCTGCTGGCGATGCTGCCGCCAGGCGCTTTTATCGGCCTCGGCATGCTGCTGGCCGCGAAATACCTGATCGATCAGAAACTGAAACAGCGCGCCGCCCGCCGCGACGCTGAAGCAGCGGCGGCCGCGCCGCACGCGCCTGCAGGGAAAGCGGTGTGAATCAGGCGAAACGCAGAGAAATCCTTACCCGGCTGCGGGACAATAACCCGCATCCCACCACCGAACTCAATTTTACCTCCCCGTTCGAGCTGCTGATTGCCGTGCTGCTGTCGGCGCAGGCAACCGACGTCAGCGTCAATAAGGCGACCGCGAAGCTCTATCCGGTAGCGAATACCCCCGCCGCGATGCTGGCGCTGGGCGTAGAGGGCGTAAAGGAGCATATCAAGACGATCGGCCTGTTTAACAGCAAAGCTGAGAATGTGATCAAGACCTGCCGTATTCTGCTGGAGCAGCACGGCGGCGAGGTGCCGGAAGATCGCGCCGCGCTGGAGGCGCTGCCAGGCGTCGGGCGCAAAACGGCCAACGTGGTGCTGAACACCGCTTTCGGCTGGCCGACCATCGCCGTGGATACCCACATTTTCCGCGTCAGCAACCGCACCCGCTTCGCGCCAGGCAAGAACGTGGAAGAGGTAGAAGCGAAGCTGCTGAAAGTCGTGCCCGCTGAGTTTAAGGTGGACTGCCACCACTGGCTAATCCTGCATGGCCGCTACACCTGCGTTGCGCGCAAGCCGCGCTGCGGCGCCTGCCTGATTGAAGATCTGTGCGAGTTCCCCGACAAGACGGAAATCTAACGGGCGCGTCGCGCCCGTGATACGCTAGCGCCCTGCCAGCGCCGCCTGCAGCCAGGCGATCACCAGCGGCGAATCTTTCCCCTGCAGCGCCGCCCGCTCCGACTGGAACAGCGTTGCGACAAAGAAAGGGTGATCGGTCAGCTCAATGCCGCGCACATCGCCTGAAGCATCCCAGGAGGTGATACGCAGATTCTCTCCTTCCAGCGCCTCGCTGAAGGCGGGGTTAACGCCGAAATTACAGTGGTAGCCCTCATCGCTTGACTGCGCGCCATAGGCCTCGGCGATGCGCGAACCCGGCGCGAACCTGACTTCGCCCCGCTGCTCCACCAGCGAACAGCTGAGCGGCGCAATTACCATGCGGCCACCCTCGTCGGTCTCGGCGTGATTCGCATCCTGCCAGTCCAGCACGTTGCGGGCATACTCAATCACCGCGTACTGAAAACCGCCGCAGGAGCCGAGAAGCGGGCGCTGCTGTTCTCGCGCCCAGCGTAGGGTGTCAAACACCGCCTTATCATTTTTATAAGGGCTGCCCGGCACAACCCAGACGGCGTCGCTCTCTTTCACGACGCTTAAATCGCCGAGCTGGTCAGTAGGGAGCCAGCGGAAGCTGACGGCGGCGCCCAGATGCGCGGCGGCGCGCTCGATAGCCAGAGGAATTGCCTGATGGGCAACGGCGCTGGCGCGGTAATCGCCCACCAGCGCCAGGTTTAATAAAGCGGCCATGAATACGTCCTGTAGATGGAAATGTCGAGGTTAGCGGATCGCTATTTTGATGTCGAGATGGCAAAAATCGCATTTTTTTGCCCCTGACCGCATGCGCAAACGCTTTCTTTTTTTACCTGATGAATTAATTGGCGGTTCTGTGCGAAGGATCAACTTTTACCTGTTCGTTCTCATTACTGGAAGCCTTTTTGCTGTTTTGTTGTTCAAATTAGCTGATAAATCCGTTAATACCAGCATAATAATCCGGTCAATTATCAAACGACGATACCCTGACCTGTTAAATCAGTGCCAGGCAGCTTATATGGTTATTGTTAGCCTGAGCAAGTGATAGACAAACGTTTATTCTGGTAGAATGATTCCTGCTGAAATTAAAACCCATTTTACAAAGTCAGATCGGTTTTTAAACCTTACACAGACCAGGCTTTTCAGCATTCAAAAAATTCTTGCCCTGATGCGCGTTATCAGCCACATTAGGCGCCGCTTTTCCCTACTAATAACAATGTCGCGCATGGAATCCTGACATGACGCGGACTTATTTCCTGTCGTAAAACAGGGTACGCGAAAAACTGAGGTACACGTGTCAACTGCAAACAAACACACCGATGAGGCCGTTAGCCTCAATGCGTTCAAACAGCCAAAGGCCTTCTATCTGATCTTCTCAATTGAGTTGTGGGAGCGCTTCGGTTTCTACGGCCTGCAGGCCATCATGGCTGTTTATCTGGTTAAACAGCTGGGCATGTCGGAAGCGGCTTCTATTACGCTGTTCGCCTCTTTTAGCGCGCTGGTTTATGGTCTGGTGGCCATCGGCGGCTGGCTGGGCGATAAAGTGCTGGGCACCAAGCGCGTTATCGTGCTGGGCGTCATCGTACTGGCGCTGGGTTACGCGCTGGTGGCCTTCTCCGGTCATCACGTCGGCATGGTCTACGTCGGCATGGCGACCATCGCGGTAGGCAGCGGGCTGTTTAAGGCGAATCCCTCTTCGCTGCTCTCTACCTGTTACGAGAAAGATGACCCACGCCTCGACGGCGCCTTCACCATGTTCTACATGTCAATCAACGTCGGCTCGCTCTTCTCAATGATGCTGACCCCCTGGCTGGCGGCGAAATATGGCTGGAGCGTCGCCTTTTCCCTTTCGGTCATCGGGCTGGTGATTACTCTGCTCAACTTCCTGTTCTGCAAGGGTATGGTGAAAAACTACGGCTCGAAGCCGGACTTCGCGCCGCTTAACGTCGGCAAGCTGCTGATGACGCTGGTGGGCGTGGTGATGCTGATCGCTATCGCCACCTGGCTGCTGCACAACCAGACTATCGCGCGTATGACCCTGGGTGTGGTCGCGCTGGGCATTATCCTGATCTTCGCCAAAGAGGCTTTCTCGCTGAAAGGCGCGGCGCGTCGCAAAATGATCGTGGCATTCCTGCTGATGGTCGAAGCGATTGTCTTCTTCGTGCTCTATATGCAGATGCCGACCTCGCTTAACTTCTTTGCGATTCGCAACGTCGAGCATACTATTCTGGGCATTACTTTCGAACCTGAGCAGTTCCAGGCGCTCAACCCGTTCTGGATTATGCTGGCGAGCCCCCTGCTGGCGGCAGTTTATAACAAGCTGGGCGACCGTCTGCCGATGCCGTTTAAATTCGCTATCGGTATGGTGCTCTGCTCGGCCGCCTTCCTGGTACTGCCACTGGGCGCGAAATTCGCCTCCGATGCCGGTATCGTCTCGGTTAACTGGCTGATCCTGAGCTATGCGCTGCAGAGTATCGGCGAGCTGATGATCTCCGGCCTCGGTCTGGCGATGGTGGCGCAGCTGGTGCCGCAACGCCTGATGGGCTTTATCATGGGCTCCTGGTTCCTCACCACCGCTGGCGCAGCGATGATCGCCGGTAAAGTGGCGGGCCTGATGGCCGTGCCGGAGAACGTAACCGATCCGCTCGCCTCACTGAACGTCTACAGCAGCGTCTTCCAGCAGATCGGCATCGTGACCGGCGTGATCGCCGTGCTGATGCTGCTCACCGCGCCGCTGCTGAACCGCATGGCGCAGACGCCGCAGGAAGAGCTGCAAAAAGCAGAGGCCTGATCGTTCAGGTGACAGGCAGCCGGGCGATGCGCCCGGCTTTTTTTTATCCTTTTCCGGGCCAGGGCCGACGCTTGATCGCGGTCACTGGCAATTCGGCGACGAGGCATTAAGCTGCAATGATCCTGTCGCAATCCGGAGGTCCGTGATGAAACTCTTCTGTAAGGCTGGCGCCTGCTCGCTTTCGCCGCATATCGTGCTGCGTGAGTGCGGGCTCGACTTCACACAGGTTAATGTCGATCTGACGAAAAAAGTCACCGAGTGCAGCGAAGATTACTGGCAAATCAATCCAAAAGGCCAGGTGCCGGCGCTGGAGCTGGATGACGGCACTCTCCTGACCGAAGGCGTGGCGATTGTGCAGTATCTGGCGGATTTGAAGCCCGATCGCCAGCTGCTGGCGCCGGTCGGCAGCCTGACGCGCTATCACACGCTGGAGTGGCTGAGCTTTATCAGCAGCGAACTGCATAAAACCTTCACGCCGCTGTTTAAGGCCGATACGCCCGACAGCTACAAGCCTCTGCTGCGCGCCCGGCTGGAGCAGCAGTTTCGCTTCGTCGACAAGGCGCTGAAGGACAAGCAGTGGCTGATGGGGCTGCGCTTCAGCGTGGCGGACGCCTATTTGTACGTGATGGTGCGCTGGGCGCATGCGCTGAAGCTGGAGCTGGAAGGGCTGTCGGCGCTGGAGGCCTGGTTTGAACGGGCCTCACAGCGGCCTGCGGTGCAGGCGGCGCTGAAGGCGGAAGGCGCGGCGTAATTTATGGGGCCGATACGATATCGGCCCGGCAGATTTAGAGCGCTTCGGCGGCGAAGTGCTGGGTCGGCTGGGCGATAGCCTCCTGCGCCGCTACCAGCTGCAGCTCATATTCACCCATCGCGTGCGTGGTCAGCATCACTTCATACACGGCGGCGGTAACGTGTTCCAGCGCCTGCTTCAGATCCTTGCCGTGCAGCAGATTGACCAGCAGCAGGCCGCTGGTGAGGTCGCCGACGCCGACCGGCTGACGCACGCCGAAATCGACCAGCGGACGGCTGATATGCCAGGCCTCTTGCGCCGTGACCAGCAGCATCTCGAAGCGATCGCTGCGTCGTCCGGCGCGCGCCAGGTGTTTCACCAGCACCACGCGCGGGCCCTGCGCAATCAGCGCGCGCGCCGCCGCGATCGCCTCTTCTACGTTGGTGACGCTGCGCTCGCTGAGCATCTCCAGCTCCAGCAGATTCGGCGCGATAATGTCGCTGGCGGGCATGGCGTACTTGCAGTGATACTCCGCCACGCCAGGCGCCACGATGCACCCTTTTTCAGGATGTCCCATCACCGGATCGCAAAAAAACCAGGCGTCCGGGTTGGCGGCTTTCACCATGCGCACAATCTCCAGGATCTGTTCACCCTGCTCAGCCGAGCCCAGATAGCCGCTCAGTACCGCATCGCAGGTTTTCAGCCGGTCGATAGCGCTGATGCCTTTGACGATCTCCGTCAGGTGCGTCGCGGGCATCACCGTGCCCGTCCAGTGGCCGTATTGGGTATGGTTTGAGAACTGTACGGTGTTGAGCGGCCAGACGTTGGCGCCCATGCGCCGCATCGGAAATTCGGCGGCGGCGTTGCCAGCGTGGCCGAATACCACATGCGACTGAATTGCGAGAATATTTTTCATTATGTTCTGAACTGCCTTGCCCTTGCCTGCCATAAAAAAGGGCCGGAAACCGGCCCTGAAGCGCTTACTGCCAGACGATCAGGCAGTAATGTTTTTTCCCGCGACGCAGCAGCGTGTAGCGGCCAAACAGCTTATCGCTCTCGCTGAAGCGGTACTCCGCGTCTGACTGCTTCTCGCCGTTGATAGCGACGGCGTTGGAGCCAATCATGGTGCGCGCCTGGCCGCGTGACGGCACCAGCTCGGCATTCACCAGCGCCTGCTGCAGATCGTCTTCCGCGCCCAGCTGCACGGTCGGCATGCCGTCCTGCGCCAGCTGTTCGAAGTCCGCTTCGGTCATGTCGCTCAGCGCGCCGGAGAAGAGGCTCTCGGTAATGCGCTTCGCCGCCGCCAGGCCCGCTTCGCCGTGCACCAGGCGCGTGACGCTCTCGGCGAGCACGTACTGCGCGCGCGGCGCTTTGCCGCTGTTCTTGTCTTCCTCTTCCAGCGCGTTGATCTCGTCAAGGCTGAGGAAGGTGAAGAACTTCAGGAAGCGGTAGACGTCGGCGTCCGCGGTATTGATCCAGAACTGGTAGAACTTATAGGGGCTGGTTTTCTTCGCATCGAGCCACACCGCGCCGCCTTCGGTTTTGCCGAATTTGGTGCCGTCGGACTTGGTGATCAGCGGCACCGTCAGGCCGAAGACCTGGTTCTGATGGAGACGACGCGTCAGATCGATACCGGAGGTGATGTTGCCCCACTGATCGGATCCGCCAATCTGCAGCGACACGCCGTGACGCTGGTTCAGCTCGGCGAAGTCGTAGCCCTGCAGCAGGTTGTAGGAGAACTCGGTAAAGGAGATCCCCTGGTCGTCGCGGTTCAGGCGCTGTTTAACCGCTTCTTTGTTAATCATTTGATTCACAGAGAAGTGTTTGCCGATGTCGCGCAGGAAGGTCAGCACGTTCATGCCGCCGAACCAGTCGTAGTTGTTGGCGGCGATAGCGCTGTTGTCGCCGCAGTCGAAGTCGAGGAAAGGCGCGACCTGACGGCGGATCTTCTCCACCCACTCGCCTACGGTTTCGCTGGTGTTGAGTTTGCGTTCTGCTGCTTTAAAGCTGGGATCGCCGATCAGACCGGTGGCACCACCCACCAGCGCGACCGGCTTGTGTCCGGCATCCTGAAAACGTTTCAGGCAGAGCAGCGGCACCAGATGGCCCAAATGCAAGCTGTCAGCGGTCGGATCGAAGCCGCAATAGAGGGCGATTGGCCCTTGCGCCAGTCGCTCTGCTAGCGCTTCCTCGTCCGTTACCTGGGCGATTAAGCCTCGTTCCTGCAATTGTTGTATCAGGTTACTGCTGGTCATCACTGACTCCAAATTGATCAGACTGCACCTATGCTGGTACACAGCTTTCCGCTGAGTGCGGAAGAAAAAAAAGAGGGCTATAGCATAAAGCGCTGGCGACTTCTGTGCCAGCGCTGAGAGAGGAGAAAAACGCTGTTTTACGGGGCTAAGCGGTCGATTTTCCAGCCGTTGTCGTCGCGCTGGTAGAGAAAACGGTCATGCAGGCGATGTTCGCCGCCCTGCCAGAACTCCATGGTATGAAATTTGACCCGGTATCCGCCCCAGAAGCTCGGCAGCGGTACCTCGCCCTGCTGAAATTTCTGCTTCAGCTCGAGGAATTTTCCCTCCAGCACGCCGCGCGCCGATATCCGGCTCGACTGACGCGATACCCAGGCGCCGATTTGGCTGTCGCGCGGGCGGCTATGGAAATATTTCAGCACCTCCAGCGACGACAGCTTCTCAACCTCGCCCAGCACCATGACCTGACGCTCCAGAAAGTGCCAGGGAAAGTGCAGCGAAATGCGCGGGTTACTGGCCAGCTGCTGCGCCTTGCGGCTGCCGAGGTTGGTGTAGAATACCAGGCCGCTGTCGTCGTAGTGCTTAAGCAGCACGATGCGCTGGTAAGGCTGTCCCTGATCGTCAACCGTTGCCACGGTCATGGCGGTGGGATCGGGCAGCTGCGCCTCGCACGCCTGGCGCAGCCAGGTTTCAAATAGCGCCAGCGGCTGGTCCGGCAGATCTTTGCGACGCAGCCCGCCGCGCGTATATTCGCGGCGCAGGCTGGCAATATCTTGCAGAGTGAAGTTTGCGCTCATATAGGTTACTCAAAATGAACAGGCTGGTTGGCTGGCTGCAATTGACAGTCGTTAACGACGATTTTATCGTCACGTTCGATAAAGGCAGTGTCGCCTTTGGTCCAGAATACATATTTTTCGTCGCTGTCGCTGTAGCGCGCGCCTGAGGCGGAGATCGCCCGCTTCAGCGTTAGCGGCTGGCCGTCCATGATAAAGCTGACCTGCTCGCTGGCGTTGTCGAGCGTGACGGTCAGCGGCAGGGTGCCGCAGCGGTAGTGCAGCGTTTGCGGCCCTTCAGCCTGCTTATGCAGCAGACCGCAGCCGCTCAGCAGCAATGTGGCGACAAGCATTAACCCCTGTTTCATCGTGATTCTCCTTACTGTCAGTAGAGCGGATTAGCTGGATAGATAGCGCCGAGCACGCTTTTTGCCGCCGCGCCGGTCACGGCGGGCAGATTGCCGGGCAGACCGGAGAGCGTGCGGCTGGCAAGCCAGGCGAACGCCAGCGCCTCCATATCGTCGCCGCGAATGCCCGCAGCGTCGGTGGTGGCCACTTCGGTTCCTGCCAGCAGCGCGGCGAGGCGTGCCATCAGCAGCGGATTGCGGCCGCCGCCGCCGCACACCAGCAGCCGGTCGCAGCCGTCGTTAAGCTGCACCTGATGGGCGATGGTGACGGCGCTCAGCTCGGTCAGCGTCGCCTGCACGTCCTGCGGCGCCAGGCCTGGGAAAGTTTGCAGCTGACGCTCGACCCAGCCCAGATTGAAATATTCGCGCCCGGTACTTTTCGGCGGCGGCAGCGCAAACCAGGGATCGCGCAGCATCTGCTCCAGCAGCGCGGGCACCACGCTGCCGCTGCGCGCCCAGCTTGCGTCCTGGTCGAAAGGCCTGCCCTGGTGGCGCCAGATCCATGCGTCAATCAGCATATTGCCGGGGCCGGTGTCGAAGCCGCGTACCGGCTGACCGGGGATCAGCAGCGAAAGATTGGCGATGCCGCCGATGTTCAGCACCATGCGGCGCTCCACCGCATCCATCAGCAGCGCCTGATGAAATGCCGGCACCAGCGGCGCCCCCTGCCCGCCCAGCGCCATATCGCGGCGGCGAAAGTCGCCAACCACGGTGATACCGGTGGCGGCGACAATCTGATTATTATCGCCAATTTGCAGCGTATTTGGCGCCTCGCTTTGTGGTTCATGCCAGACAGTCTGCCCGTGACAGCCGATGGCGACGATATCGCCCGGCTCCAGCGCCTCGCGATGCATCAGGGCTTTGACCGCGTCAGCGAACAGCCGGCCAAGGCGCGTATCGAGCTGGCCGAGCTGCGAAAGCGTCAGCTGCTGGCCCTGGCTGATCGCCAGAATCTGCTGGCGCAGCTCGCCCGGCATCGGATGAGAATAGCTCGCCTGCTGCGCCACCATATGCTCATCAATGGCGGCCAGCACCACGTCAACGCCGTCCAGGCTGGTGCCTGACATAACGCCGATATAACGTCCTGATTTCATTCCTGGTCCTTACTGGGTGGCGGAAGTGCGATTAACACCCCTCAGTCTGGCAAATTATCGCGCCCGATTCGACGATTACCTGAGGTTTTCCCGACTTTAAGCAACAAATAACCTTGCGCAACTTTTTTTCGCCCTTAGTTGAATTTTTGTTGATCGCCAATAGTCTATGCTTGGCTTCAACCTGTTTTACTCAGACTAAGATTAATTTGCTTTGTGTCTTATACTGTTTGCAGGATTTCGCGATACACATGGCGCATTGCTTAAGAAAGGAGTTACAAATGATCAAGCGTTTCGTTGCTGTCGCACTGGCTGGCATTACGCTGGCTGGCTGCTCAAATACCAGTACTCTGTCAGGCGATACCTACAGTGCCAGTGAGGCTAAGCAGGTTCAGAGCGTGTCTTACGGCACGCTGGTCTCGGTCCGTCCGGTTAAGATTCAGGGCGGCGATGACAACAACGTGATCGGCGCTATCGGCGGCGCGGTGCTGGGCGGCTTCCTCGGCAACACCATCGGCGGCGGCACCGGACGCAGCCTGGCCACCGCAGGCGGCGCGATCGCCGGCGGCCTGGCGGGCCAGGGCGTTCAGGGCGCAATGAATAAAACCGACGGCGTCGAGCTGGAAATCCGCAAGGATGATGGCAATACCATCATGGTGGTGCAGAAGCAGGCGGCCAGCCGCTACTCTGTCGGGCAGCGCGTCGCGCTGGCGTCTAACGGGAGCCAGATCACCGTTTCGCCGCGCTGATCGCATCGCCTCAGCAAAAAAAAACCGACGCCGCGGCGTCGGTTTTTTTATTTTTCCCGATTCTGTAGCTCGAGAATGTTTTTCTCCAGACGGGCGATAAGGGTCACCATCTGGTTGATCTCGTCGCGGCTGATGCCGGCAAGAATATCGTCGCGCGTGGCGTCGATCACGCTCTCAACCTGCTCAATAATCGGCTCCGCCTGACGCGTCAGCTTGATGCGCTTCGCGCGGCGATCGTTCGCGCAGGTCGAGCGGGTAATCAATCCTTTCTCTTCCAGTTGATCCAGCGTGCGCACCAGCGACGGCTGCTCGATGCCGATCGCTTTCGCCAGCTGAATCTGCGACTGCTCCGGCGGCAGCTGATGAATGTTGTGCAGCGTGACCCAGTGCGTCTGCGTCAGCTCAAGCGGCTTCAGTCGCTGATCGATCAACGCGCGCCAGATGCGCACCAGGCGAGACAAATCCGTTCCAAGGGGCGTATCCATTTCATCTCCTTATAATTAGCTTGCTAGCTATCAAGCCAGATTTTACACTATTCTGCGAGTTTAAAGGACAAATTACAAACCCCGGGCAAAGCCCCAACGGCTCATCTACGCTTTTTGAGACCGGTGCCAGGGTAATATCAGAAGGACGATGCGTGGCTATTTTTCCCTTTCATGCGGCTGGGCCCCTGACCGACCTGGTGTTCGGCGCCTCGCTGTTTTTTCCGCCGCTGTTTAAAGCGGTCCTGCTCGGCTTCTTCTTCTGGCTTATTCTTCATCCGCTGCTGCGCGGCTGGATCTACTCGGGGGATATCTGGCATCCAACGCTGCTGGATCTCTCGCTTTTCGTACTTTGCGTCGCCGCCGCGCTTTTTCTGCTGGCACAGGGATACGCACCATGAAATTCAATGCAGTGAAATATTTTTCCACGCTGATCGTCTTCGCGGCCGCCCTGCTGGCGGGCTGGTGGATGTGGAACTACTACATGCAGTCGCCCTGGACGCGCGACGGCAAAGTCCGCGCCGAGCTGGCGCAGGTGACTCCGCAGATTTCGGCGCGCATCGTCTCGCTGGCGGTAAAGGATAATCAGTTTGTGCATCAGGGTCAGACGCTGCTGACCCTGGATAGCGTGCCCTGGCAGATTGCGCTGGATAACGCCGAGGCGCAGCTGGCGAAGGCGCAGGCCGACCTGGCGAAGGCGCAGCATGAAGCGCGCCGCCGCGCCAGCCTGCCGCGCAACGTGATTTCTGCCGAAGATCTCGACGCCGCGCAGCTGAACGCCGCGTCGATGGCGGCCAGCGCTAAAGCGGCGCAGGCGGCGCTGGACCAGGCGCGCTGGAATTTGCAGCAGACCACCGTGACGGCGCCGACCGATGGCTGGATCAGCAACCTGACGCTGCGCGTCGGCGACTATGCCACGGCGGGCACGCCGCTCTTCGCGCTGGTCGACAGCCACTCTTATTACGTGATGGGCTATTTTGAAGAGACCAAGCTACGTCACATTCGGCCTGGCGCGCCGGCGCAGATTGTGCTTTACAGCAACGGCGCGCGCCTGCAGGGCGAGGTAGAAAGCATCGGCCGCGCTATCTACGACCAGAGTATCGACAGCGACAGCGGCCTGGTGCCGGATATCAAGCCAAACGTGCCCTGGGTGCGGCTGGCGCAGCGCGTGCCGGTGCGCATTCGCCTGGCGCAGATACCGGATAATGTGCCGCTGGTGGCGGGCACCACCTGCTCTGTCGCCATCCAGCCGTGAGCGCGCGATGAATCTGCACTGGCTGGCGTGGGACCAGCTTCCCTGGGTGAAGGCTGACGCCGGTCAGTGGCGCTATGCGCTGCGCAACGCCATCGCCATGTGCCTCGCCCTCAGCATCGCCTATGCGCTCGATCTGGATGAGCCCTACTGGGCGATGACTTCGGCGGCGGTGATCAGCTTTCCTACCGTCGGCGGCGCAATAAGCAAAAGCCTTGGCCGCATCGTCGGCAGCCTGATGGGCGCAGGCGCCGCGCTGCTGATCGCCGGCCATACCCTCAACGACCCCTGGCTGTTCACCTTTTTTATCGCCGGCTGGCTGGCGTTCTGCACCGGCATCGCCAACCACTATCAAAATAACGTGGCCTACGCCTTTTCGCTGGCGGGCTATACCGCGGCGATTATCGTGTTCAGCAGCGTCGACCTGACCGATGCGACGAATCTCTGGGATCTGACGCAGGCGCGCGTCTGTGAGGTGATTTCCGGCATTCTGTGCGCCGGGTTTATGATGATGGTGCTGCCGAGCACCTCGGACGGCGAGACGCTGATCGCCTCGCTGCAGAAGATGCACGCTCGCCTGCTGGAGCACGCCGGGCTGCTGCTGCAGCCTACCGAGGTCGATAAGGTGCGTGCCGCCCATGAAGCGGTGATTAGCCAGATTCTTACCATGAACCTGCTGCGCATCCAGGCGTTCTGGAGCCACTACCGCTTTCGCCGCCAGAACAACGTGCTCAACTATGTGCTGCACCAGCAGCTGCGCCTGACCAGCGTGCTCTCCAGCCTGCGTCGCATGCTGCTTAACTGGCCCGACGCGCCGCAGCCGCTCTATGACGCCATCGATGCCCTGATGCAGGAGCTGGCGAGCGTGCAGTGCGACAAATACCGGCTGGCGCAGATCCTGCGCAGCATCACCCCCGCCGCCGACGGCGATTACCGCCAGCGCGCCTTTTGTCAGCGGCTGCGCGACTTCTGCTGGATGTATCTCAACGTTAGCCGCTGGATCCGCCTGCTGGCGCGCGCCGACGCCGATACCCGCTTTCAGCCGCCGCCCGTGCCCGCGCTGGCGCGGGAGAGCGACAGCGCCGAAGCGGGCTGGAGCGCGCTGCGCACCTTTTGTGCCGTAGTGGCGGGCTGCGCCTTCTGGATCACCACGCAATGGTCGGCTGGCGCGGCGGCGCTGACCCTGACCGCCATCGCCTGCGTGCTCTACTCATCTGCGCCCTCGCCCAGCGGCAGCGTCACCCTGCTGCTGAAGACCCTGCTCTGGCTGTCGCTGTTCAGCTTTGTGATGAAATTTGGCCTGATGGTGCAGATCTCCCAGCTGTGGCAGTTTCTGCTGTTTCTGTTTCCGCTGCTGCTGACGCTACAGCTGTTTAAGCTGCAGCAAAAGCAGCGCGCCGCGCTCTGGGGCCAGTTTATTGTTTTTATGGGTTCGTTTATTGCGGTGACCAACCCGCCGAGCTGGGATTATGCCGACTTCCTCAACGACAATATCGCCAAAGTGTGCGGCGTGATGCTCGCGTGGCTGGCGTTTCAGATCCTGCGCCCCAGCTCCGACGCGCGACGCAGCCGCCGTCATATCCGCCGGCTGCGCATGGCGTTCCTCGACCAGCTCCGCCGCCGTCCGCGCCTGAGCGAGAGCCGCTTTGAATCGCAGATTTACCATCGCATCAGCCAGCTGAGCAGCAGCCGAGACGAGCAGGCGCGCGTCTGGCTGCTGCGCTGGGGCGTCGTGCTGCTCAACTGTTCGCATATCGTCTGGCAGCTGCGCGACTGGCAGCCTGCGTCCACCACGCTGGCGCAGATGCGCGAGGCGAGCCTGGGCGATTTGCAGCGCATCATCAGCGCGCGCGGCGTGCGGCACAGCTCGCTCGATCAGACTCTGACCCGGCTTGAAGAGACGATTAGCCAGCTGGTGGCGGCGGGCGATACAGAGGCGAATACGCTGGCGGGTATTTTATGGCGGCTGCGCTGTTCACTGGCGCAGCTGAAACAGGCGGTGCCAGAATAGCTATTTGCAGTACTGCAGCTGCTGACGGTCAAAATCGGCCTGCAGCTGCGTCAGAGTCTTACGCTGCTCGAAACGGGTTTTATCGTTGGTGGACATCGGCTCAATCACCAGCTCGCGCTCTTCCGGCGAGTAGATGAAACGCCGCCGGATTTCGCTGCCGGTAAAACTTTTGCCGATAATGCTGCCGCACACCATGGTCATGCTGGTGTGGTAGATCGCCGTTTGCTCGAAGTTGGTTTCGGTGGCGCTGCGCAAGACAGACTGACAGCCCTTCTCTTCAAGCCGCTTACGTACGCTGTGGCTCAGCCGCTCGCGTCCTTTCGCAATATCCTCACACTCGGCACGCGCCGGGCTGGCGTCGATGGTGCGCTGAAGCTGACGTCCTGCTTCAGTCCTGAGCTGGGTTTCATTGGGTTGATCGCAGCCCGCCAGCAACAGACAGAGCAGCAGCGCGCCCGTTTTCTTCATTCCTTTTTCTCCTTTGACCGCACCAGATGAAAGTGTCCAGAATCAGCATCATAGGCGGTAAATCATCAGGAGAACATAGCCGTAAACTAAACAATAATGAAACGGCCCCGTCAGGAGCCGTCGATAAACTCACGATCAGATCACGCCACAGGCGTAGCGCCCGCCGCCGCCGCCAAGCGGCTGCGGATGATCGGCGTGATTATCGCCACCGATATGCACCATTAACGCCTTGCCCTTAATCTCATCCAGGGATTTCAGCCGCGGTGCCAGCACCGGCTGGTCGGCGCTGCCTTTTTCATCGACGTAAATCGCCGGTAAATCGCCGAGGTGGCCCTCGCCCCAAGGGCCAAGGTGCTTACCGGTTTTTTGCGGATCGAGATGGCCGCCCGCCGCGCCCGCCGCCACCGTTTTGCCTTCAGACACGCCCGGCTCGCAGCTGCCGTTGGCGTGAATATGAAAACCGTGTACGCCAGGCGTCAGGCCGCTCAGCTTCGGCGTAAACGTCAGGCCATATTTTGTCTGCGCGATATCGACCGTGCCGATCGCTTCGCCAATGCCTTCGGCGCTCACTTTGTGCAGGGTGACCTCTTGCGCCAGCGCATTGCCAGCCAGGCCGCTGCTTAGCGCGAACAGACATGCTAAAACCGATTTTTTCATTATCGCTTGCCTCTTTTCTCCCACAGGGTGTGATAAGCCTGGCCGCAATTTTCAGTCTCCGCTGCAGTTTGACACAGCTTTACGCTTCAGGGCACATCGTAGCCCAGCGCCGCTTTGCGGATGCGGAACCACTGCTGGCGATCCAGCGTAACCTTCAGCGCCGCCACCGCTTCGCTGACGCGCTCAGGATTGCCGGAGCCGATAATGGGCAGCGGCTGGCTCGGCAGCATCAGCACCCAGGCGTAGACCACCTGCGCCAGGCTGGCGGCCCCGGTTTCAAGACGCACCTGTTCCAGTTCGTCGCGCAACGGCTGATAGTGCGGATCCTGAAACAGCTCGCCACCGCCCAGGCAGGACCATGCCATTGGCCGCAGGCGCAGCTGCTGGCACTGATCGAGGGTGCCGTCCAGCAGGACATTTTGCTGAATCGGCGAGATCTCCACCTGATTGGTGACCAGCGTAAAGGGCAGACGCGACTGCAGCAGCGTGAACTGCGACGGCGTAAAGTTGGATACGCCGAAGTGCAGCACTTTACCGCTCTGATGCAGCGCCAGAAACGCCTCGGCCACCGCATCGGCATTCATCAGGGGATCGGGACGATGGATCAGCAGCAGGTCGAGCCGGTCGGTAGCAAAATGACGCAGCGAGTTTTCCGCGCTTTGCACGATATGCGCTTTATCGGTGATGTAGTGTCCAATGCGATGTTCCGGCTTCGCGCGCGTGGCGATGCCGCATTTGGTGACGATCTGCAGGCGATCGCGCAAGCCGGGCGACAGCTTCAGCGCTTCGCCGAAGGCGGCTTCGCAGCGGTAGTCGCCATAGATATCGGCGTGATCGACCGTGGTGATGCCTGATGAGAGATGATGTTCGATAAAGCTGACGCGCTGCTGCGGGGTCATTCCCCACTCCATCAGGCGCCAGTACCCCATAATCAGCGGAGAGAACGCGGGGCCCTGCGGCGAGATCTGTTGCGCTTGTAGCATAGTGATATCCCTGTGTTTGCTCATTCAGTCAGAGTCAGGGAGTATAACGAAAAGCACTCAGAACAGGGATGGCTGCTGTGGCCCGGCATCCTCTTCCGGTTTCTGCGAGCGCAGCAGCCGCAGGCGGCGCTGATAGCACAGGCGCAGCACGTCGCGCTTCTGCGCGTCGCTGAATTTCATCCAGTTGAAGCGCTCTTCCCGACTGCGCAGGCAGCCAAGGCAGTAGCCGCGCGCATCTACCTGGCAGATGCCGCGACAGGGACTGGGTACCGGGAAAAATTCAAGTTGCTCCGCCACAGGATCTCCACATCGCTGATTATCTCTTTTAAAGATAGCTCAAGGCGCGCGCCTTTCTCGCTGCTGCCTGCGCGTCTCGTCACTAAATGTCACTAATTAGTTTGGTTAAACAGATAATCCCGGGCATAGTGTTGAGCTTTTGTTAAGGTTTGCCCAGGTTATCCTCTTTATTCTCTTTTGGCGATCATTTGTTTTTACTGGATACTCATGCGGTTGAAAAAGTTACGCTGTCACGAAACCACCTTTAATCTGGTGGTTTCCCTGTTCTTCGCGCTGGTCCTGAACGGTCTGTTTCTGTTCCGTGCCTGGGAGCGTATTCCTTATACGTCTCTGCACGACTATATCTTCGCTGCCAGTTTGCCTGTGGTGCTGACGGCGGCGTTCGGCCTGATCTTTAACCTGGTCGCCTGGCCATACCTGCGCAAGCCGCTGCTGGCAGTGCTGATCCTGACGAGTGCGGCGGCGAACTACGTTATGTTTAGCTTCGGCACCGTTATCGATACCAATATGGTGCAGAACGTTTTTGAAACCGACCTGCAGGAATCCACCGCGCTGCTGAGTCGTAACGCCGTTATCTGGCTGATGCTGATGGGTGTCGTGCCGACCATCATCATCTTCCTGACGCGCTTCAAACGTCGCAAATGCTGGTGGATGAATCTCGCCTGGCGCGCGCTGTTTATGGCGGTGTCGCTCGGGATTATCCTGCTGATGGCGCTGCTTTTTTATAAGGATTACGCCTCGCTGATCCGCAATAACAAAGGGCTGGTCAAAATGGTGACGCCCGCCAACATCGTCAGCGGCGCTGGCCACTACGTCAATAACCGCTGGATGAAAGGCAGCCAGGCCTGGGTCCATATCGGGCAGGACGCGCATAAAGGTCCCGTCATTACGGCAGAGCAGAAAAAAACGCTGGTGGTGCTGGTCGTTGGCGAAACTGCCCGTGCGGAAAACTTTTCGCTGGGCGGTTATGCGCGCGAAACCAACCCGCAGCTGAAAAAACAGAACGTCATTTACTATCCGCAGGCGACCTCGTGCGGCACCGAAACCGCCATCTCCGTGCCCTGCATGTTCTCTAATATGCCGCGCGCCCACTACGACGCTAATCTGGCGCATCATCAGGATGGCGTGCTGGATATCCTCGGTCATGCGGGCGTCAGCGTGCTGTGGCGCGAAAACGACGGCGGCTGTAAAGGCGCCTGCGATCGCGTGCCGCATACCGATATGACGCTGTGGAAGCTGAACGCCTGGTGCCAGGACGGATCTTGCCTCGACGACGTGCTGCTGCACCGGATGGATAATTATGTCCATAGCCTGAATAATGACGGCATTATCGTGCTGCATCAGATGGGCAGCCACGGTCCCGCCTACTATCGCCGCTATCCGCCGCAGTTCCGCCAGTTTGCCCCGACCTGCGACAGCAATCAGATTCAGGATTGCGATCATCAGGCGCTGATAAATACCTACGATAATACCCTTCTCTACACTGACGATATGGTGAGCCGCACCATCGATATGCTGAAGGGACTGAGCGATCGCTTTAACGTGGCGCTGGTCTATCTCTCCGACCACGGCGAATCGCTCGGCGAACACGGCATGTATCTGCACGGCGCGCCCTATCTGTTTGCGCCGTCTCAGCAGACCCATATTCCTTTACTGCTGTGGATGTCAGACGACTACGCTAAAACCTACGGCATTGATCAGGCCTGTCTGCGCAAGCAGGCGCCTTCGGCTACGGTATCGCAGGACAACCTGTTTCATACGCTGCTGGGAATGTTCAACGTGCAGACCAGCGAATATCAGCCGCAGCTCGATATGATCAGAACGTGCCGAAAAGTGGGCTAAGCGTTGCATCTGACCGATCGGTCTACTACCTTAAGCGCCATGAACAAGACGCAGCAACGCACCGAAACCCGTGAACAGCTGCTCGCCACCGGCGAGCAGCTTTGTCTGCAGCGCGGTTTCACCGGAATGGGACTCAGCGAGTTGCTGACGCAGGCGGAGGTGCCGAAAGGCTCCTTCTACTACTATTTCCGCTCGAAAGAGGCGTTTGGCGTGGCGCTGCTGGAGCGCTACTTTCTCCATCTGCATCAGCAGGTCGAGGCGCGGCTGCAGCATGGCGAAGGCACGCCGCGCGAGCGGCTGCTGGACCATTTTCGCCAGGCCGAGCAGCTGTTCAGCGAACAGGGACATATCGTCGGCTGTCTGGCGGTGAAGCTCTCCGCGGAAGTTTGCGATCTCTCCGAGCCGATGCGCGACGCCCTGCAGCACGGTGCCGGTCGCATTATCGCGGCTTATACGCACACGCTCGAAGCGGCGCTGCGGCAGGAGAGGATGACGCTGCCCTACGCGCCGCGCGAGATGGCGGAAGTGATCTATATTTTGTGGCTGGGCGCCAGCCTGCAGAGCAAGCTCTCCCGCGAGCCACAGCCGCTGCGCCTGGCCCTCAGCACTCTCGAACAGTGGCTGCAAACCCACTGATTTTAAAAACGCCGTTTTATAGCAGACCGGTCTACTACAGGAGTTGTTATGGCAAGTACCCAGCTGTTTAGCCCGCTTAAAGTGGGTGCGATTACCGTACCAAACCGCGTATTTATGGCGCCGCTGACGCGTCTGCGCAGCATTGAGCCGGGCGACATTCCAACCCCGCTGATGGGCGAATATTACCGTCAGCGCGCCAGCGCCGGCCTGATTATCACTGAGGCGACGCAGGTTTCTTTCCAGGCGAAAGGCTACGCTGGCGCGCCGGGCCTGCATACCCAGCAGCAGATTGCCGCCTGGAAAGCGATTAACGCAGGCATTCACGAGGCGGGCGGCCACAGCGCCGTTCAGCTATGGCACACCGGCCGCATCTCGCACAACAGCGTGCAGCCGGAAGGCAAAGCGCCTGTCGCGCCCTCGGCTATCGCCGCCGGCACGCGCACCTCGCTGCGCGCGGAAGACGGCAGCGTCTATCGTGAAGAGACCTCGACGCCGCGCGAGCTTACGGTGGCCGAGATCAAACAGATTGTGGCGGATTTCGGCCAGGCGGCCGCTAATGCACGCGAGGCGGATTTCGATCTGCTGGAGCTGCACTCAGCGCACGGCTACCTGATGCATCAGTTCCTGGCGCCCGACTCCAACCGACGCACCGATGAATATGGCGGCAGCATTGAAAAACGCGGCCGCTTTGCGCTGGAAGTGGTCGACGCCGCCATCGCCAACTGGTCCGCCGACCGCGTCGGCATTCGCGTTTCGCCGATCGGCAGCTTCCAGAATCTGGACAATGGCCCTGAGGAAGAGAAAGCCGCGCTGTGGTATATCGGCGAACTGGCGAAGCGCAATATCGCCTACCTGCACCTTTCCGAGCCGGACTGGGCGGGCGGTAAGCCCTACAGCGAGGCCTTCCGCGAACAAGTGCGCGCGCGCTTCCCGGGCGTGATTATCGGCGCGGGCGCCTACACCGTGGAGAAAGCAGACAATCTGATTGCGCGCGGCCTGATTGACGCCGTGGCCTTCGGCCGCGACTTTATCGCCAACCCCGATCTGGTGGCGCGTCTGCAGCAGGACGCCCCGCTCAATCCGCAGCGCCCCGAAAGCTTCTACGGCGGCGGCGCAGAGGGCTATACCGATTACCCGACGCTTTAAGCGCGACGCTGGCGTGACAACGGTTACGCCAGCGGCCGTTTTTGCTATTTTCACCGCTATACTTAGCGTTTGAGTCATCAGACGATGACGATTTCATAAAAGAGGATGTTATGCGTTTACTTCACACCATGCTGCGCGTTGGCGATCTGCAACGTTCTATCGACTTCTACACCCGCGTTCTCGGCATGCGCGTGCTGCGTCAGAGCGAAAACACGGAGTATAAATATACGCTGGCCTTCGTGGGCTATACCGAAGAGAGCGAAGGCGCAGTGATCGAGCTGACCTATAACTGGGGCGTGGACAGCTACGATCTCGGCAACGCCTACGGCCATATCGCGCTGGGCGTCGATGACGTAGCGGCGACCTGCGACCGCATCCGCAACGCGGGCGGCAAGGTCACGCGCGAAGCGGGTCCGGTGAAAGGCGGTTCAACCATTATCGCCTTCGTCGAAGATCCGGACGGCTACAAGATCGAGCTGATCGAAAATAAACACGCCGGTCACGGCCTGGGCAACTAAGTTTGCCGCTTCAGTCTGCACGCTGCGGCAGGCTGAAGCTTTCCCTTCTGCTGCACCCTCCTCTTTTTTTTGCCATAATGCGCGCTGCCTATTTTCTGCTATGAGATGCTGATGTCTGAAACGAACTCCCTGAACGCGCTGAATCAACGTTTCCGAGGTTTCTATCCTGTGGTGATCGATGTCGAGACCGCAGGCTTTAACGCGCAGACCGATGCGCTGCTGGAGATCGCCGCCACCACGCTGAAAATGGACGAAGAGGGCTGGCTGCACCGCGACCAGACGCTGCATTTCCACGTCGAGCCTTTCGAAGGCGCGCTGCTTCATCCGGAGGCGCTGGCGTTTACCGGCATCGACCCCAGCAACCCGCTGCGCGGCGCGATTAGCGAATATGAGGCGCTGCACGCTATCTTCAAAATGGTGCGCAAAGGCATCAAAGATCACCACTGTAATCGCGCCATCATGGTGGCGCACAACGCCACCTTCGATCTCAATTTTATGATGGCCGCCGCCGGGCGCGCTGGGCTGAAGCGCAACCCCTTCCATCCCTTTGCCACCTTCGACACCGCCGCGCTGAGCGGGCTGGTGCTGGGGCAGACAGTGCTGGCAAAAGCCTGTAAAGCGGCAGGCATGGATTTTGACAGCACCCAGGCGCACTCTGCGCTCTACGATACCGAGCAGACGGCAACGCTGTTCTGCGAGCTGGTAAACCGCTGGAAACGGCTGGGCGGCTGGCCGCTGCCGATGGCAGCGAGCGACGACGCGGAAACGGCGCCGGAGCAGGCGTAAAAAAAAGGCCGACTTGCGTCGGCCTTTTCAATTGCGCGGATTTTTATTCCGCTTCTTTGTGCTTTTCTGCTGTCTCTTTAATCAGCGACTGCAGTTCGCCGCGCTGGAACATCTCGACGATAATATCGCAGCCGCCAACCAGTTCACCGTCTACCCACAGCTGCGGGAAGGTCGGCCAGTTGGCATATTTCGGCAGCTCGGCGCGAATATCAGGGTTCTGCAGAATATCCACGTAAGCAAAGCGCTCACCGCAGGCAGAGAGCGCCTGCACCGCCTGTGCAGAGAAACCGCAGCTTGGCAGTTTCGGCGAGCCTTTCATATACAGCAGGACCGGGTTTTCTGCGATCTGGCGCTGAATTTTTTCTACAGTACTCATAATTGCCTTCCTTAATTCCCTACTTCGTGTTTGTTTATTGTAGCGACTTCGCCCCGTCCCTGAAAACGACAATTTCTCGCTTGTCGGGTGAAACCGCCATGTTTGTTAAGTTCTTTAGTAAAGATCTGATTTTTTCTGACGATAATCAAAACTTAAGCTGTTCATATCTGGTAATAACTTTGCTGCTATAAGCCGCTGAAATTGCTTATTTTAAACCCAACTGCAACCCTGTAACAGTTTAATAGAAAAATGGCTTAACTTTTGAAAAAAACCTGGCTTAGAATGGCCCCGGCGCTGATCTCCGATCAGATTTTTCTAACCTCGTTACGGCCTGTTGTCGTAACCGCTAACCCTGTAACCGGACTATGCGATTACTGATTACGCTCTTTATATTAGCTTTCGCGCAGCTGTTCATGAACATCGCTTCGGCTTCGCCGCAAGCGCCGGTTAACGCCAGCCTGCACAAGGCAGAGAAAAAAAGCGCGCGCGAAGATGAGCGCCGCAAACGGCGACCGGTCAAAACCAGCGCGAAAAAAGCGCGCTCTTCTACTGCGCAAAAACTCAAACTGAAAAAGCAGAAGAAGATTGAAACGGCTAAGCTTTCCGCTTCCGCCGCCGACACGAAAAAAACCCTGAAATCCTCTCGCAAACGCTATGGCCGCCAGCGCACGCTGACCACCGCAAAAGCCACTCCTCTCACGCCGCTGGATGCCGACGCCACTTCCACCCTCAAAATGAGCAAGTCCCATCGCCTGCGCTACCAGAAAGCACGCGAAACGGCGATGACCAAGCTGATGGGTCAGCTCGGCAAACCTTATCAGTGGGGCGGTACGTCACCGCACACCGGTTTCGACTGCAGCGGCCTCGTCTGGTACGCCTATAAAGACCTGGTAAAATTCAGAATTCCGCGCACCGCCAACGAAATGTACCATCTGCGCGACGCTGCGCCGGTGAAGCGCGAGTCGCTGGAGAAAGGCGATCTGGTCTTCTTTCGCATCAACGGCCGCGGCACCGCTGACCACGTCGGGGTTTATCTCGGCAACGGCAAATTCATTCAGTCGCCGCGCACTGGTAAAGATATCCAGATTAGCGGGCTTTCGGATGATTACTGGCAGCGTCACTACATCGGCGCGCGCCGGGTGATGACGCCGAAAACCATTCGCTAAGCGCCATAAAAAAACCGGGATAATCCCGGTTTTTTTATGGCTGTCTGTTAGTGCATGACGGCGGTAAAACTAAAGGCCACAATCATCAGCAGTGCCGCGCCGGTGGTCATCAACGCCAGTTTTAAATCGGTGCTCATTACCTCTCCTTATCCTTACAATTGTCAGGGTCTTGTGTGATTTTCCCATAGTTGCCGGTAAAAATCTCGTTTTATCCCGCAAGCCTTGTTAGAATCCCCGGCTCTGTTGCGCAACTGACGCAACGCCCGTGCCGTTCGCACGCAACAGCCCCTGTTTTGTCCTGCCCAGTGAGTATTTCACCGACAAAAACTGTAGCGAATTAACAGAAAACTCTCTTAGCGGACGCAAACGTTTAACATTATGCTTATCAGTAGCTTATTGATAAGTTCTGGAGTCTCTTTTTAATGGCAACAATCAAAGATGTCGCGAAGCGCGCGGGTGTCTCCACCACCACCGTTTCTCACGTGATCAATAAAACGCGCTTCGTTGCGGAAGAGACGCGCAACGCCGTCTGGCAGGCGATTCAGGAATTACACTATTCGCCCAGCGCTGTGGCGCGCAGCCTGAAGGTTAACCACACCAAAACGCTGGGGCTGCTGGCTACCTCCAGCGAAGCCCCCTATTTTGCGGAAATCATCGAAGCGGTTGAGCATCACTGCTTCGAGCGGGGCTATACCTTAATTCTCGGCAACGCCCACAACGATCTGCAGAAGCAGCGCGCCTATCTGTCGATGATGGCGCAGAAGCGCGTCGACGGCCTGCTGGTCATGTGCTCCGAGTATCCGGACGATCTGCTGAAGATGCTGGAAGAGAACCGCAATATTCCGATGGTGGTGATGGACTGGGGTGAATCGCGCGGCGACTTTACCGACACCGTGCTCGACAACGCTTTTCAGGGCGGCTATCTGGCGGGACGCTATCTGATTGAACGCGGCCATCGCGATATCGGAGCGATTCCTGGCCAGCTGGAGCGCAACACCGGCGGCGGACGCCACGCGGGCTTTTTGCAAGCGCTGGAGGAAGCGGGCATCTCGGTGCGTCCCGAGTGGATCGTACAGGGCGATTTCGAGCCGGAGTCGGGCTACCAGGCGATGCAGCAGATCCTGCAGCAGAAGCAGCGCCCGACGGCGATCTTCTGCGGCGGCGATATTATGGCGATGGGCGCGATCTGCGCCGCCGACGAGATGGGCCTGCGCGTGCCGCAGGATATTTCGGTGATCGGCTATGACAATGTGCGCAACGCGCGCTACTTCACGCCGGCGCTGACCACCGTGCATCAGCCGAAAGCCGAACTGGGCGAGAAGGCGCTGGAGATGCTGCTCGATCGCATTACCAGCAAACGCGAAGTGTCGCAGACCATCGAAGTGCGTCCTACGCTGATTGAGCGCCGCTCAGTCGGCGACGGCCCGTTCCGCGACTATCGCCGTTAATCCTCGCTTAACCACTCCTGGTTGAGCGTTTGCGCATCGCCGAGATAGCTGAGCAGCCAGCTGAGCGCCGGCGATGCGTGCGCCTCCGACCAGCTCACGCAGCAGGGGCTTTCCGGAAAAGGCGCAGGCAGCGCCAGCTCTGCCAGCTCGCCCTTATCCAGCAGCGGCCGCGCCAGATGGCCCGGCATCATCGCCACGCATAAGCCATCCAGTACGCACGCCAGCCCCGCCTGCCAGTCCGGCACCACCAGACGCCGCTGGTTGTCCAGCGTCCAGGTCATGCGGCGCGGCAGCGCGCGCGAGGTATCCTCCAGCACCAGCGATGGCCAGGCGCGCAGCGCATCGTCGTCGAGCTGCGGCTGGTGCGTCAGCGGATGGTGGCGCGCCACGACGCAGCGCCAGTTCAGCGCCCCCATATCGCGAAAGGAGAAGCGCCCGCCGACCGGGATCGCCTGAGTGGCGCCGATCGCCACCTCAACGCGCCCGTCGGCCAGCGCGTCCCAGACGCCGTTAAACACCTCATAGCTGATGTGCAGTTCCATATCGGGAAAGTGGCGATAGAAATCAGTCACCAGCTGGCGGCTGCGCGGCAGCTTCACAATGCGATCGACGGCGATGCTAAGCTGCCCGCGCCAGCCGTTAGCCAGCTGCTGGCACTGCCTGCGGGTGGCGAGCATTTTTTTGATAACCTCGCGCCCTTCACGCACAAAATGCTCGCCAGCGGCGGTCAACGCCACGTCGCGATGCTGTCGCTCAAACAGCGGCACCGCCAGCCAGGTTTCCAGCTGACGCACCGTATAGCTGACGGCAGAGGGCACGCGATGCAGCTCCTGCGCGGCGGCGCTGAAACTGCCGGTGCGCGCCACGGCGTCTACCACCTCAAGCGTATATTCGGACCACATGCTTTTTCCTTTCAAAAATTTTCACAGCACTCTGCAAATATTAACGTTTCACAGTAACGGGCGCACCCTTTTACACTCTGCCGCGTTTAACCTGCCTGTCGAAATATGAGAGTAAAAATCATGCTGTCATCAAAAGGATTTCTGCCCTACCTCGCTCTGCTCAGCATGCTGGGCTTTCTGGCGACCGATATGTATCTGCCCGCCTTCGGCGCGATGCAGATCAGCTTTAATACCTCGCCCGGCATTATCAGCGCCAGTATGAGCCTCTTCCTGGCGGGCTTCGCCATCGGCCAGCTTTTCTGGGGCCCGCTTTCCGACCGCATCGGCCGCAAACCGGTTCTGCTGATGGGGCTGGGGTTATTCGCGCTTGGCTGCGCCGGCATGCTGTGGGTGGAGAATGCGGTGCTGATGCTGGCGCTGCGCTTTGTTCAGGCCATCGGCGTCTGCGCCGCGGCGGTGAGCTGGCAGGCGCTGGTGGTAGATCGCTACCCACGCGCGCGCGCTAATAAGGTGTTCGCCACCATTATGCCGCTGGTGGCGCTTTCGCCCGCGCTGGCGCCGCTGCTCGGCGCCTGGCTGATTAGCCATTTTCACTGGCGTTCGATCTTTCTGGTGCTGACGCTGACCGGCGTGGCGCTGATGCTGGTCACGCTGCGCCTGCCCGCCAGCCGCCCGGCGGCCAAAGAGGCGAGCGAGCAGCCCGGCTTTTTCTCGCTGCTGCGCTCCGGCGTCTATGGCGGCAACGTATTGATCTATGCCGCCTGCTCCGCCAGCTTTTTCGCCTGGCTGACCGGTTCGCCCTTTATTCTCGCCGATGCAGGCCTGACGCCGGCGGATATCGGCCTGAGCTATATTCCGCAAACCATCGCCTTTCTGCTGGGCGGATTTGGCTGCCGCGCGCTGCTCAACCGTTTTGGTGGCGCGCAGCTCCTCCCGTTGCTGCTGGCGCTTTACAGCCTGAGCGTGGCGACGCTGTTCGCCGTGGCCCTCGGCGGAAGCCACAACCTGATTGCCCTGCTTGCGCCCTTCTGCGGCATGGCGCTGGCGAACGGCGCGATCTACCCAATCGTGGTGTCGAATGCGCTGCTGCCCTTCCCGCACGCCACCGGTAAAGCCGCGGCGCTGCAGAATACCCTGCAGCTTGGCCTCTGCTTCCTTGCCAGCCTCGCGGTCTCCGCAGGTTTACAACAGCCGCTGCTGATGACTACGCTGATTATGGTCGCCACTATCGCGCTGGCGATAGCGGGCTACGTCTGGCAGCGACGCGCCAGCGCACAAATGGATATTGTCCGCGTTACCACTCCCTGCCAGGATAATCACTAAGGCAACTTTTATAGTTAGCGCCCTAACAATAAGTCGTTGAATACTGACCTGGTTGAGCATATACTCAATCGGGTCAATAAATCTGCAACAAATCAATAACATAATTGTTCTATTATTAGGCGAGGCTTATCGCCCGGATGGTGACTGCGCGCGCGTTTCCTGCTGCGTCAGACCCCGATTTTTAGATCCAATCCTCTGTAAAACGTCGGATATCAGGCGCACGGAGCAATCCGTGACATTTCTCACAGGACTTGAGAAATTGACTATTCTTTTTCTCAGGTTCAACGCGGACAGGTGATGGAGAAGCTATGAGTTCATCGTTAATAGAAGAAGTGAGCCTTGAAGAAAACCACTGGTATCGCATTGTCCACGAAATGCTGGAAAAAGCGGACATCGAAATCAACGGCAGCCGCCCCTGGGATATTCAGGTTAAACAGCCTGACTTTTTTAAGCGCGTGATTCAGGAAGGCTCACTTGGTCTTGGCGAAGCTTATATGGATGGCTGGTGGGAGTGCGAACGGCTGGATATGTTTTTTCACCGCGTGCTAAAGCACAAGCTGGACCAGCAGTTGCCGCACCACTTCAAGGATACGCTGCGCGTGGCCGCCGCGCGTCTCACCAACCTACAGTCGAAAAAACGCGCCTGGATCGTGGGCAAGGAGCATTACGATCTCGGGAATGACCTCTTCTCGCTGATGCTCGATCCCTATATGCAATACTCCTGCGCCTACTGGAAAGAGGCCGAGACGCTGGAGCAGGCGCAGGAAGCGAAGCTCGATATGATCTGCCGCAAACTGCAGCTGGAGCCGGGCATGACGCTGCTGGACATCGGCTGCGGCTGGGGCGGCCTGGCGGAGTATGCCGCTCGCCACTACGGCGCGGTGGTGCACGGCGTGACCATTTCGGCAGAGCAGCAAAAACTGGCGCAGCAGCGCTGCGAAGGCCTGGACGTCACTATTCTGCTGCAGGATTATCGCGATCTTAACCAGCAGTTTGATCGTATCGTTTCGGTGGGCATGTTCGAGCACGTTGGCCCGAAAAACTACGCCACCTACTTCGACGTGGTGGACCGCAACCTCAAGCCGGACGGACTGTTCCTGTTGCACACCATTGGCGCCATCCGCACCGATATGAATGTCGATCCCTGGATTGATAAATATATTTTCCCCAACGGCTGTCTGCCGTCGGTGCGCCATATCGCGGATGCCAGCGAATCTCATTTCATTCTGGAAGACTGGCATAATTTCGGCGCCGATTATGACACCACGCTGATGGCCTGGTATGAGCGCTTTCTGCAGGCGTGGCCGCAGCTGAGTGAAACCTACGGCGAACGGTTTAAGCGCATGTTCAGCTACTACCTTAACGCCTGCGCCGGTGCCTTTCGCGCTCGCGATATTCAGCTGTGGCAGGTGGTATTTAGCCGCGGCGTAGAAGGCGGCCTGCGCGTCGCGCGCTAAGCCGCGGTGAAGAATAAGGCGCCCGGAGCGCCTTTTTTTACGCTTATTCGACGTCAGGACGCAGCGCGGCGGCTTCGCGCTGCGCCAGCACGCGCTCAACGGTATCGACGATCGCCTGCGTGTGCGGATCGATTTCGATATTGACGCGGTGCCCCAGCTTTTTCGCACCCAGCGTCGTGCGCTCCAGGGTTTCCGGGATCAAATAGACGCAAAATTTGCTTCTGGTCACTTCTCCTACCGTCAGGCTAATGCCGTCAATACCCACGAAACCTTTATGCAGAATATATTTCATCTGCGTCGGGTCCTGAATTTTAAACCAGATTTCGCGGTTATTTTCCGACTGGATAATTTTGCAGATTTCCGCAGTGGTCATAATATGGCCAGACATCAGGTGGCCGCCGATCTCATCGCTGAATTTCGCCGCGCGCTCAATATTGACAACGTCGCCTTCCTGCAGGTCGCCTAAATTGGTGACGCGCAGCGTTTCTTTAATCAGATCGAAACTGACGCGATTGCCTTCAACGGCCGTCACCGTCAGACAGCAGCCGTTGTGCGCTACCGATGCGCCCAGCGCCAGCCCCGGCAGCAGCTCTTCCGGCAGCTCTGCGACATGGGTGCGAAACAGATCTTTTTCTTCAATGGACACAATCTTTGCGGTGCCCTGCACAATTCCGGTAAACATAGTTTTGGCCTCTGCGAAGTTTGCTCTAGCTTACCACAGCTTAGCGCGCGGATATTATTTCCGCGTCGCGTCCGCTTTACAGCCGCAATATAACGCACGGCGTGACAAAACTTGGTGAATCCTGTTAATGCCGCTACACTAACCGCGCATTTCTCTGGGATTACTCCCCTTTTCTTTTTTAACAGGTGTTAACGTGCAGAAGTATTTAACAGAAGCGCGTCAATTGCTTGCCCTTGCGATTCCAGTCATCCTTGCTCAGGTGGCGCAGACTGCAATGGGGTTTGTAGATACCATCATGGCCGGCGCGGTTAGCGCCACGGATATGGCCGCCGTCGCAGTCGGCACCTCTATCTGGCTTCCGGCCATTTTATTCGGCCATGGTCTTCTGCTTGCATTGACGCCAACCGTTGCGCAACTCAACGGCTCCGGCCGCCGCGAACGTATCGCTGAACAGGTTCGCCAGGCTTACTGGCTGGCCTTCTTCGTTGCCATTCTGATTATGGCAGTTCTGTGGAACGCCGGTTACCTCATTCGCGCCATGCAGGATATTGATGAACAGCTGGCGCTGAAGGCAGAAGGCTATCTTCACGCTCTGCTGTGGGGCGCGCCCGGCTACCTCTTTTTCCAGGTAATGCGCAACCAGTGCGAAGGGCTGTCGAAAACCAAACCCGGCATGGTTATGGGCTTTATCGGCCTGCTGGTCAATATTCCGCTTAACTGGATATTTATCTACGGCCACTTCGGCATGCCGACGCTGGGCGGCGTGGGCTGCGGCGTGGCGACCGGATCGGTGTACTCGGTGATGTTCCTGGTGATGCGGCTGTGGGTGCGACGCATGGGCGCCATGCGCGATATTCGCATGCGCTCCCGCTGGTCGCCGCCATCGCGCGCCGTGCTGCAGCGTCTGTTTTCACTCGGCCTGCCGGTCGCGCTGGCGCTCTTTTTCGAGGTGACGCTGTTTGCCGTAGTGGCGCTGATGGTGTCGCCGCTGGGTATCGTCGACGTGGCGGGCCATCAGATCGCGCTGAACTTTAGCTCGCTGATGTTCGTGCTGCCGCTGTCGCTTGGCGTCGCCACCACTATCCGCGTCGGCTACCGGCTGGGCCAGGGCTCGGCTGAGCAGGCGCGCGTCGCGGCCTGGACCGCCCAGGGCGTCGGCGTCTGCATGGTGGCGATAACCGCGCTGCTGACCGTGACCTTTCGCCATCAGATCGCTCTGCTCTATAACGACAACCCGGAGGTGGTCGCGCTGGCGGCGCAGCTGATGCTGCTGGCGGCGATCTACCAGTTCTCCGATTCGATTCAGGTTATCGGCAGCGGCATTCTGCGCGGCTATAAAGATACGCGCTCGATCTTCTTTATTACCTTTATCGCCTACTGGCTGCTGGGACTGCCCAGCGGCTATACGCTGGCGATGACCGACTGGATAGTGCCGCGCATGGGCCCGGCGGGCTTCTGGTGCGGGTTTATTATCGGCCTGACCTCGGCGGCGATCATGATGCTGTGGCGCATTCGCCGCCTGCAACAGCTCCCTGCGCAGGTGATCCTTGCGCGTGCAGCGCGCTGAGAGAGACGGTCGAAGGTGAGAGGGGAGCGTCGACGCCCCCTCTCCTGCGCGCTGAGCGCGTCTTTAACGCCCTGTTACGTTTAAAAAAACGACGCATAGCGCAGTTGCTGGTCAGTCAGTATCAAAAAAGCGTTTTTCCCCTTGCCAGCGTTGCGGCGTGTCGTTAATATTCGTCCCCGCTGTCGCCCTGACAGCGTGTTGCGCTCTTAGCTCAGTTGGTTAGAGCACCACCTTGACATGGTGGGGGTCGATGGTTCGAGTCCATTAGAGCGCACCAAGTGCGTCCGTAGCTCAGTTGGTTAGAGCACCACCTTGACATGGTGGGGGTCGGTGGTTCGAGTCCACTCGGACGCACCAAATTTCTGAATGCGCTCTTAGCTCAGTTGGTTAGAGCACCACCTTGACATGGTGGGGGTCGATGGTTCGAGTCCATTAGAGCGCACC
>NZ_JBPFDE010000022.1:0-42275 GCF_051025595.1 Pantoea phyllosphaerae | reverse complement strand
TTGGAGCGGGAAACGAGACTCGAACTCGCGACCCCGACCTTGGCAAGGTCGTGCTCTACCAACTGAGCTATTCCCGCGCCTTGTACCGTTGTATAAATTCTTCATCGGTACGGGGTGCGCATTATACGAGAAATTACTGCTGCTGCAAGAGTCTAAAAGCAAAATTTTGCGCTTTCGATTCGTTTGCCGATTAAAGCAGCAACCTGCTGTTTTCCTGCGCACCTTTCAGGGCTAAAGCTGCAAAAAGTGCTCGCGGTAGTATGCCAGCTCGGCGACCGATTCGCGAATATCATCCAGCGCCTGATGCGTGCCCGCCTTTTTGAAACCGGGCAGAATTTCCGGCTTCCAGCGACGCGCCAGCTCTTTTAAGGTGCTGACGTCGAGATAGCGATAGTGGAAGTAGGCTTCCAGCTCCGGCATGTATTTAAAAAGAAAACGGCGATCCTGACCAATACTGTTGCCGCAAATTGGCGAGCTGTTAGCAGGCACCCACTGCTTAAGAAATTCAATCGTCGCCAGTTCGGCGCGGCGATCGTCGAACTCGCTGGCTTTTACGCGCTCCACCAGCCCGCTCGCGGTATGGGTGCGCACGTTCCACTCGTCCATCAGCGCCAGCTGTGCGTCGGATTGATGCACCGCCATGACCGGCCCTTCCGCCAGAATATTGAGATTCGCGTCGGTCACCAGCGTGGCAATCTCGATAATGCGGTCGCGCTCCGGATCCAGTCCGGTCATCTCCAGATCGATCCAAATCAGATTACTTTCATTTCCTGTCGCCATGCTTTTTCCCGCCGTAGCCGTAGTCGTCATCAAGAGTGAATAAGGTGTATCATAGACGTTTTGCCCAACCGGGCGAAGTCTGACGAAAGCCTGAGAGGATGCGTGAGCAAAAATAAACTGTCGAAAGGTCAACAACGTCGCGTCAGCGCTAACCATCAGCGTCGTCTGAACCAGCGCGATGCGCCGGAAGCTGACGACAATCTGTTTGGTGAAGCGGCCGAAGGCGTCGTGATCAGCCGTTTCGGCATGCACGCAGACGTCGAGGACGCCGCAGGCGAGGTGCATCGCTGCAACCTGCGCCGCACGATCCGTTCGCTGGTGACCGGCGATCGCGTCGTCTGGCGTCCGGCGCTCGGCGGCGGCAAAGGCATCGTCGAGGCGGTGCACGAGCGCAGCAGCGTGCTGACGCGTCCCGACTACTACGACGGGCTAAAGCCGATCGCCGCCAATATCGACCAGATCATTATCGTTTCGGCGATTTTGCCTGAGCTGTCGCTTAATATTATCGACCGCTATCTGGTGGCGAGCGAAACCCTGGGCATCGAACCGCTGCTGGTGCTGAACAAGACCGACCTGCTGGATGACGAGGCGCGTGCCTTTGTCGACCAGCAGATGGATATCTATCGCCGTATCGGCTATCGCGTGCTGATGGTCTCCAGCCATGCCAAAGCGGGCCTGGCAGATCTTGAAGCGGCGCTGACCGATCGCATCAGCATTTTCGCTGGGCAATCTGGCGTCGGCAAGTCGAGCCTGCTGAACGCCCTGCTCGGCCTGGACGCGGCGCTGGAAACCGCCATCGTTACCAACGACGTCTCTGACGTTTCCGGGCTAGGCCAGCACACCACCACCGCATCGCGCCTGTACCATTTTCCCCACGGCGGCGACGTGATCGATTCGCCGGGCGTGCGCGAGTTCGGCTTATGGCACCTTGAGCCGGAACAAATTACCCGCGGATTTGTCGAATTTCGTGAATTTATCGGCGGTTGTAAGTTCCGCGACTGTAAGCACGGCAGCGATCCCGGCTGCGCTATTCGCGCGGCCGTCGAGGCGGGCCAGATAGACGTTTCGCGCTTCGACAATTATCACCGTATTCTGGAGAGCATGGCGCAGGTGAAAACGCGCAAGAATTTCTCCTCCAGCGAGTGATGCTCGCTGCTTACCGCGGCATTGACCCTGCATCGCCTCTGTAACGGACGGGATCACGGGGAAATTCGCCATCTGACCGGGGCGCTGATATGATTCGCCCCCTTTTGATTGACGCGAAACAAAGCCAGGAGGCTAAGGTGTTTGATCGTGTAAAACTCGGCCTGAATCATGTACTGCCGAAAAAATGGTTAACGGAACTTGCCGGTTGGGGTGCCAGCCGTCGTGGCGGATGGTTGACCAAACTGGTGATTGATATCTTCGTCTGGTTCTACAAAGTGGATATGTCGGAAGCGCGGAAGTCCGACACCGCCAGCTATCGCACCTTTAACGACTTTTTTGTTCGTCCGTTAAAAGATGACGCGCGTCCGGTCGATCCCGACGCGAACCTGATCGTGCTGCCTGCCGACGGCGCCATCAGCCAGCTGGGCCGCATCGAAGGCGATCAGATTTTCCAGGCGAAAGGCCATCACTATACGCTCGACGCGCTGTTAGCGGGTCAGGAAACGATGGCGGCGCAGTTCCGCGACGGCCATTTCGTTACCACTTACCTTGCGCCGCGCGACTACCATCGCGTGCATATGCCGTGCAACGGCATTCTGCGCGAGATGATCTACGTGCCGGGCGATCTCTACTCGGTGAACCCGCTGACGGCGCGCAATATCCCGAATTTATTCGCGCGCAACGAGCGCGTGATCTGCTATTTCGATACCGACATCGGCCCGATGGTGCAGATCCTCGTGGGCGCCACTATCGTCGGCAGCATCGAAACCAGCTGGGCCGGCACCATTACGCCGCCGCGCGAAGGGGTGATCAAACGCTGGCACTATCCGGCTGCGGATAGCGAAGGTGCCGTTGTGCTGCTGAAAGGCCAGGAGATGGGCCGCTTTAAGCTCGGATCCACCGTGATTAATCTGTTCGCGCCGGGACGCGTTAAGCTGGCAGAGAGCCTGGAAGCTGAAAGCAAGACGCGTCTTGGCCAGCCGCTGGCTATCGCGCTGCCGCAGACTGCCCCCGTCGACGTTGTCGCCGACTAACCGCTGAGAGTGTTTTTGCTGTGCGATCGTTTCTCATCCTGCTGCTGAGCCTCTGGCTCAGCACCTCAGCGCTGGCGGCCACCGTGCCGGACGCCAGCCAACTTAAACAGGCGCTGGACGAGGCGAAAGCGGCAAAAAGCTCTCCCGCGCAGGCGGATCAGGTGCAGTCTCTCGAGGCTGCCCTCAACTCTCTTTCCGAACGCGATGCGTCGCTGGAGCGCGCAAAGCAGTATCAGCAGGTCATCGACGATTTTCCCCGCCTCGCGCGCGAGCTGCGCCAACAAATCACCTCGTTAGACGACGGCAGCAAAAGCGTGCGCAGCACCAGCAGTATGAGCAGCGCCCAGCTCGATCAGGAGATTCTGCAGGTCAGCAGCCAGCTGCTGGAAGAGGGCCGCCAGGCGCAGCAGGAGCAGGATCGCGCGCGCGAGATCAGCGACTCGCTGTCGCAGCTTCCACAACAGCAAACCGACGCGCGTCGGGCCATGACCGAGAGCGACCGCCGCTTGCAGAGCGGCTCTGCCACTGCGTCGTCGCAGAGCCAGGCGCAGCTGTGGGCGCGCCAGGCGGAAAATGCGGTCAATAAGGCGCGCGTGGACGAGCTGGAGCTGGCGCAGCTCTCCGCCAACAATCGTCAGGAGCTGGCGCGCATGCGCGCCGATCTGCATCAGCGCAAAGCGGCGCAGCTCGACAACTATCTGCAGGCGCTGCGCAATCAGTTAAATGAACAGCGTCAGCGCGAGGCGGAGCTGGCGCTGGCGCGCACCGAGCAGCTGGCGGAAAACAGCGGCGACCTGCCACCGGTTATCAGCGATCAGTTTCGCGTTAACCGCGATCTTTCTGCCGCACTGAACCAGCAGGCGCAGCGTATGGATCTGGTGGCCTCTCAGCAGCGGCTGGCGACCAATCAGATTATCCAGGTACGTCAGGCGCTGGGCACCCTGCGCGAACAGTCACAGTGGCTCGGCGCCTCCAATTTACTGGGCGAAGCGCTGCGCGCGCAGGTAGCGCGACTGCCTGATATGCCTAAGTCGCAGCAGATCGACAACGAAATGGCGCAGCTGCGCGTGCAGCGCCTGCATTATGAAGATCTGCTGCAGCAGCAGGAGACGCTGCGCAAAGCGCATCAGCCCGACGGACAGCCCTTCAGTGCCGAACAGCGCCGTATTCTGGAGGCGCAGTTGAAGACCCAGCGCGAGCTGCTAAATTCGCTGATCTCCGGCTGCGATACGCTGATCCTTGAGATTACCAAGCTCAAGGTCGCCAATACCCAGCTGCAGGATGCGCTGACCGACGTGAAAGACGCCACCCACCGCTATCTGTTCTGGACGGCAGACATCAGCCCGGTCGGCCTGAACTACCCGGTGGAAGTGGCGCGCGATCTGTCGCGCCTGCTGTCGCTCGATACCCTGAGTCAGCTCGGCAAAGCGCTGGCGATGATGGTCACCAGCCGCGAGACCGTACTGCCCTTAATCGGCGCGGTGCTGCTGGTCGGCTTCAGCCTCAGAACGCGCCGCCACTTCAACGCCTTTCTGGCGCGCTCGGCGAGCAAGGTAGGTAAAGTGACGCAGGATCGCTTTCGCCTGACGATGCGCACCGTTTTCTGGTCGATTCTGGTGGCGCTGCCGCTGCCTGTGCTCTGGGCGGCGCTCGGCTACGGGCTACAGCACGCCTGGCCCTACCCCATCGCGGTGGCGTTTGGCGACGGCATTACGGCGACGCTGCCGCTGCTGTGGGCCTTTATGATCAGCGCCGCGTTCGCCCGGCCTAACGGCCTGTTTGTGGTGCATTTTCGCTGGCCGCAAACCCGCGTGGCGCGCGCGACCCGCTACTACTCGCTGACCATCGGCTTGATTGTGCCGCTGATTATGCTGCTGATCGCCTTCGCCAATATGGAGGATCGCCAGTTTTCCGCCTCGCTTGGCCGACTCTGCTTTATCCTGATCTGCGGCGCGCTGTCGATCGTTACCGTGAGCCTGAAGCGCGCCGGCATCCCGCTCTATCTGGATAAAGAGGGTAACGGTGAGAATCTGGTAAACCGCGTGCTGTGGAACCTGATGATCGCCATTCCGCTGGCGGCCGCCCTCGCCTCGATGATTGGCTATCTGGCGACCGCGCAGGCGCTGCTGGCGCGACTGGAGACCTCTGTCGCTATCTGGTTCCTGCTGCTGGTGATCTACCACATTATCCGCCGCTGGATGCTGATCCAACGGCGGCGCATCGCCTTTGACCGCGCGCGTCAGCGCCGTGCCGATATGCTGGCTAACCGCGCGCGCCATGAAGATGAGAAAGAGTCCGCCGCGCAAAATGGCGAGGTTGAGATCGATGAGCCGATTATCGACCTTGACGCCATCAGCGCGCAGTCGCTGCGGCTGGTGCGCTCAATCCTTACCCTAGTTGCGCTGGTGTCAGTGATTGTGCTCTGGTCGGAGATCCATTCCGCCTTCGGCTTTCTCGAGAATATTCGACTGTGGGACGTCAGCACCACGGTACAGGGCGTGGAGAGCATTCAGCCGATTACGCTGGGCTCGGTGCTGATTGCGATTCTGGTGCTGATTATCACCACCCAGCTGGTGCGCAATATGCCCGCGCTGCTGGAGCTGGCGCTGCTGCAGCACCTCAATCTGACGCCCGGCACCGGTTACGCCATTACCACGCTGACCAAGTATGTGCTGATGCTGGTTGGCGGCCTGATTGGCTTCTCAATGATCGGCATCGAGTGGTCGAAGCTGCAGTGGCTGGTCGCCGCGCTCGGTGTGGGGCTCGGTTTTGGTCTGCAGGAAATTTTCGCCAACTTTATTTCTGGCCTGATTATCCTCTTCGAGAAGCCGATCCGTATCGGCGATACCGTAACCATCCGCGATTTGACCGGCAGCATTACGCGCATCAATACGCGCGCCACCACCATTATCGACTGGGACCGCAAAGAGATTATCGTCCCGAACAAGGCCTTTATTACCGAGCAGTTCGTCAACTGGTCGCTTTCCGACTCGGTGACGCGCGTAGTGCTGACTATCCCTGCGCCCGCGCATGTCAACAGCGAAGAGGTAACGACGGTGCTGAGACAGGCGTGCGAACGCTGCAGCTATGTGCTGGACGTGCCGGCGCCGGATGTCTTCCTGGTCGATCTGCAGCAGGGCATTCAGCTGTTCGAGCTGCGTATCCATGCGGCGGAGATGGGCCACCGCATGCCGCTGCGCCACGAGCTGCATCAGCTGATCCTGAAAGGCTTTGCCGAGCACGGTATCGAAATGCCCTTCCCGCCTTTCCAGGTGCGTATGGAGACGCTGGGCAAGAAGACGCCAGCCAGCAACGGCACGCCGGCAGCGCGCACCTTTAAATCTGGCGGCCTGTAGCGCGGCGGTGAACGGGTAAAGGCGCGTAATGAAAGGAAGGGAAAAGCGGTTCACACGCTGCAGAGGCCCGTTAAGCCGGGCCTCGTCAGCGGTGAAAAGAGTCTGAACGCAGCGCTTACTGCTTCACGAACTCCTCGCCCTGCGCGATATCTTTTTTCAAGGTCTCCAGCATGCCGTTTAACGCCTGCTGTTCAAAATCGCTCAGCGCGCCGATAGCGCGTCGCTCGGCGATGCCGTTCTTGCCCAGCAGCAGCGGCTGCGAGAAGAAGCGAGCGTACTCGCCGTCGCCCTCTACGTAAGCGCACTCCACTACGTTCGCTTCGCCCTGCAGGGCGCGCACCAGCGACAGGCCGAAGCGCGCCGCGGCCTGACCCATCGACAGCGTCGCCGATCCGCCGCCCGCTTTAGCTTCGACCACCTCCGTCCCCGCATTCTGGATACGTTTCGTCAGGCTGGCGACCTCGTCTTCGCTAAAGCTTACGCCTTTCACCTGCGACAGCAGCGGCAGGATGGTCACGCCGGAGTGGCCGCCGATTACCGGCACCTCAACCTCATCTGGCTGCTTGCCTTTTAGCTCGGCGACAAAGGTATTTGCGCGGATAATATCCAGCGTGGTGACGCCGAACAGCCGGTTTTTGTCATAGACGCCGTGCTTTTTCAGCACGTCAGCGGCGATGGCTACCGTGGTATTGACCGGGTTAGTAATAATGCCAACAAGCGCTTTAGGCGCGGTTTGCGCCACCTGCTCGATCAGGTTGCGCACGATGCCTGCGTTAACGTTAAACAGATCGGCGCGATCCATGCCTGGCTTACGCGCGACGCCCGCTGAGATCAGGATGACGTCCGCACCCTGCAGCGCAGGCGTCGCGTCTTCGCCGCTAAAGCCCTGAATTTTGACCGCGGTGGGAATATGGCTGAGATCCACCGCTACACCGGGCGTCACCGGCGCAATATCATAGAGCGTAAGTTCAGAACCCGCAGGAAGCTGGGTTTTTAACAGAAGGGCGAGCGCCTGACCAATTCCGCCAGCAGCGCCAAGAACGGCAACTTTCATTCTGTACTCCTTATTAAGGTGGGGCAGAGTAGAGCCGAATTTCCATCTGTGTTAAGACCTGAATCAACTTCTCAGACGATGACAAACCCACTGTTCATTATGCGTGCAGCAGCACTTAATCTTTTGGGTTGCTACTTTGTCAGCACAACGCGCCTGAATGACCAACAACAATGTCGATGGCAGATAGAGCACGGCCATGATAGCTATCCATATGACACCTCAATTGTATAACAATTCTGCAACCTTCGCTTTTCCTGCTCTTGCGTCTTTTTGGTCTGTGCTAAAAATTTTGCTATCATTGCCGCCCGCAACCCGCTGCGCCTGCCTTTTTTATCGACTAATTGCATAAAAATTCATTCATATGCATAATAATGTATCTGCCGTCGGCGGGCGTTCGGCATTTTTCTTTACTGGTAGCTTATGCGAAACCCATCTAAACAAGACGAATTGATTAAAGCGTTTAAAGCCTTGTTAAAACAAGAGAAATTCAGCTCTCAAGGCGAAATTGTACAGGCGCTTCAGGAGGAAGGCTTCGACAATATCAATCAGTCGAAGGTGTCTCGTATGCTGACTAAATTTGGCGCGGTGCGCACGCGTAACGCCAAAATGGAGATGGTTTACTGTCTGCCGGCGGAACTGGGCGTGCCGACCACCACCAGCCCGTTAAAAAATCTGGTGCTGGATATCGACTATAACGATGCGCTGATCGTGATTCGCACCAGCCCTGGCGCAGCGCAGCTGATCGCCCGTCTGCTTGACTCGCTAGGCAAAGCGGAAGGCATTCTCGGCACCATCGCTGGCGACGATACGATCTTTATCACGCCCGCGCGCGCGTTCACCGTCAGAAAACTGCATAGCGCGCTTCTTACCGTATTTGAGCAAGAGCTTTAAATCGCTTCTTTTGACCGGCAGCCCTGCTGCCGGTCGCTCTGCCTGCCCTGCTTGCCCCTCATTCACCGCTTATTCAGTTCCTTAACTTATTCCTCTACCTGCTGACGTCATGAGTCTGTATGGTCATACCTATTTGCCTGCTTAACCTTCCGCGCTATTTTACGCTGCTTTACACTATGTGATTAGCGGTAATGCCCAGATCTAAATCAATAACCAGCGACATTCACCATAGCCTTTCGCACAAAAAGATAAAGTCACCCATCCTGCTATTTTTAAAGGCATTTAACCGCTATAGCCTGGTTTTTAACCCGTTTTTATAACCATAAAGAATAAAAATGAGCCATAAGGATAAAGAATCACAACAAAACATTATTAGGCAGGTATTAATTTCATGCGTTATTAGTTCTATACTTCTTTTCGTGACGCAAATCACATCAAACAAAAAGAGAAAAACAGACGACGAGGAAATATATATGAACGTTAAAACTACTATCGCAACTTTGAGCATTCTGTCTGCCCTGTCATTCGGTGCTTTTGCAGCGGAATCTATCGACGCCCAGCAGGCGCAAAATCTGCAGTCAATTGGCTCAGTCAGCGTAAGCGGCGTAGCGGGTTCTCCAATGCAGATTAAAGAAGAGCTGAATGCGAAGGCAGAGCAGAAAGGCGCCAGCGCTTACCGCGTTATCGAGGCTTATAACAACGGCAACTACCACGCTACCGCCGAGCTGTATAAATAAGCGCGTTAGCCAGATGTCGTTGGACGGGCAGCCTTATTGAAGCGCGCATTGCGCATCGGGTGGCCTTATCGATGAATTCAGGAGAGTAGACCATGAAAACCAAATCTCTTATTGCTTTAGCCGCGCTGACCGCCACGCTGTCATTCGGTGCCAGCGCAGCCAGTCTGGTATCGAATCAACAGGCCCAAACGCTGCAGCCGCTGAATCAGACCATCAGCATCAGCGGTCATGACGGCGATCAGACCAATATCCGTCAGGCGCTTTCTCAGAAGGCGGATGCGCAGGGCGCAAGCCACTACCGCATCATTGAGAACAACCAGGACGACACCTATCACGTCACGGCTGAACTCTATAAATAATTAACCGATCGGGCGCCCACGCGACGCCTGCTATATCGACGACCCGCATCATGATGTCAACCGCAGGTTGTTGATTGTAATGAGGAGACGAACAATGAAAATCAAAACAACCATCGCAACCGTTAGCCTGCTTTCCGTCATCGCATTCGGCGCTCAGGCAGCGCAGTTGGTTACCGGCGATCAGGCACAGAACATGCAGCCTGCGGGCACAGTGACAATCAGTGGTACAGCGGGCGCGCCGATGGATTACCGCGCACAGCTTTCGCAGAAAGCCGATGAACAAGGTGCCAGCGCTTATAAAGTGATCGAAGCGCGCACTGGCGACAACTATCACTTTACTGCTGAACTCTATAAATAATTCCTCGTCAACAACTGCTGACGAACCCTTTGGCCTCGCTTGTCGGGGCCCTTTTTGTCGGGTTACCGGATATTAAAGCGGAGCTGGCCCTCCAGCTCCTCTTCCGCCTCATCAAATAACAGGATCAGTGCGCCGTAGCGCCGTTTCTGCCCCTTTCCCAGATTGATAAATTCAATTTCCAGCGGCATCGGCAGCTCCTCGCCGGTGAGGACGTCCCATAACGCATCCAGGTCGCCAATACGATACATGTTCAGGGCAAAGCGCTCGCTGAACTGGCGGAAAAAATGCGACTGGTCGACGATCTCGTCAAAGTCGAAACGCTCGGTTTTCATAGTGAAGGCTCCTGTCCTTCCTCACCGGGCGGCGCGGGGCCGCCCGCGCGTTAGCTGTCGCTCAGGCCGCCGATATGCAGCGCCTTGACCTCCAGGTACTCTTCCAGGCCAAGCACGGAACCTTCGCGCCCCAGCCCCGACTCTTTTACACCGCCAAATGGCGCCAGCTCGGTCGACACCGCACATTCGTTGATGCCGATCATGCCGCTTTCCAGCGCGGCAGAGACGCGAAAGACGCGCTGCAGGTTCTGGGTATAAAAGTAGGCCGCAAGGCCAAACTCGGTATCGTTAGCGCGACGAATCACCTCCTGCTCGTCGCTAAAGCGGAAGCAGGCCGCCACCGGGCCAAAGGTCTCTTCCCGTGCCAGCTTCATCTCTTCGTGCGCGTCGGCGATTACCGTCGGCTGCCAGAAATTGCCGCCCAGCGCGTGACGTTCACCGCCGGTGACGATCCGTCCGCCTTTTGCTTTGGCGTCCTTCACGTGCTCCTCCACTTTATCCACGGCAGAAGCCTCAATCAGCGGGCCTACCACCACGCCCTCCTCTACGCCGTTGCCGACCTTGAGCTTTTTCACCTCCTCCGCCAGCTGGTTGACAAAGCGGTCGTACACGGCGTCGCGGATATAGAAGCGGTTGACGCTGACGCAGACCTGGCCGGCATTGCGGAATTTATTGGCGATAGCACCTTTAACCGCCGCGTCGATATCCGCATCTTCAAAAACGATATAGGGTGCGTTGCCCCCCAGCTCCATCGACACCTTTTTCATGGTGTCAGCGGCGTTGCGCACCAGCGTTTTGCCGACTGCGGTCGAGCCGGTGAAGGAAATTTTGCGCACCGCCTTGCTGGCCATAATTGCATCGCTAATGGCGTGGGTATCACCAGCCACCGCGTTAAGCACGCCGTCCGGCACGCCTGCTTTTTTCGCCAGCGCCAGCAGCGCAAAAGCGCTCAGCGGCGTGTTGTTTGCCGGCTTGATAATACCGGTACAGCCTGCCGCCAGTGCGGGACCAAGTTTGCGCGTCAGCATTGCCATGGGAAAGTTCCACGGCGTGATCGCGGCAACGACGCCGATCGGCTCGCGCGTGGCCAGAATGCGCGAGCCCGGTTTGGCCGGTGGAATAATTTCGCCATTAGCGCGCTTCGCCTGCTCGGCGAACCACTGAATAAAGCTGGCGGCATATTCCACCTCGCCTTCCGCCTCTTTCAAAGGCTTGCCCTGTTCGGCTGTCATCAGCTGCGCCAGCCAGGCTTTGTTGTCGATCATCAGCTGATACCAGCGATAGAGGATCTCGGAACGCGCTTTGGCGGTCTGCGAACGCCAGGCAGGAAAGGCGCGTTCGGCGGCGGCGATCGCCCGTTCTGTTTCGGCCTTGCCCGCCTTCGCCACGGCGGCCAGTACTTCACCGGTGGCCGGGTTCAATACGTCAAAGGTGGCGGCGGCGCGATGCCATTCACCATTAACCAGATAGCCGGTTTGAAAAAGTTCGCTGTTGTGTAGCGGGGTCGTCATGAGGTCGCTCCTGTCAGTTTCTCTTCCTGTCAGAAAAGTATAGATGGCAAAAGCGAGGGTTTTAGGAAAGGCGTGGCGCTGGCGCGGCCGCTGCGCCGGGCAGCGGCCAGATTCAGATTTGGATGAGGGTGTTCTGGTATTTGCTGAGCATATCGGCAAGGCGCTTCACCGGCTCGGTGACGCTGAGCGGCGCATCGTACTGCACCAGCTTCTGCTGATAGACCTCAAACTCCGCCAGCAGCTGTTCAAAATAGTGGCGCCGTTTCTCATCGCTGCGCGCTGAAATCACGCGATCCGCCGTAGCACGCAGCTGGCGATGGAAGGCCGACAGATCGGCGTTGACCGGCACGTCCGCACTGCGCAGCCGCTGATGGCCGATAATCAGCGTCAGCGCAATACGATACTTGTCGATATCGCCAGGAAACAGGTTCAGCAGCATAAACAGCTGTTGATAGAGCGCGGGAAGATGGTTTTCGCGACGGCGCGCCTGGTTGGTGGTCAGCGCCGACACCGCAGCATACATAAAGCGGTTAAGCAGCTTACGTCCGGTGCGCGCTTTCGATTTGTCGCGAATAAGCAGGATGACCATCAGGGCGACGAACGCACCGATCATCTGCCCCAGCACGTTGTCGATGAACACGCTCAGGTGGAAGGTCATGGGATTATCCAGAACCAGCACGTTGATGGTTCCGGCCAGCGCACCGAGCGTGCCTATCTGACGACGCTGTATCAGGATGCCGCTAATGAAGCCGAGCAGGCCGATGGCGATGCAGAGCAGCAGCACGCTCTGCTGGGTGCTGGGCAGCAGGTACATAAAATAGAACGAGCTCAGCGGCACCGCAAAAATCATACCGTAGAAAAAATCCTTCGCCATCATCAGCGGATTCGGCACGCGCATCGCCAGCGCGGTGATCACCGCCAGCATCACCATACAGCCGCTGCCGGAGGTCCAGCCGGTATAGAGCCAGAACAGCGAGCCGAGGGCAGTGGCGACAAAGGTACGGATGCCGTTAATCATCGCGTGGTGGGTTTCAGCGGAGCGCGCCTGGATAACGATTTCGCGCTTGAGAATGCTCTCTTCTACCGTTGTGATGCGGCTGTTGCTTTTAATCCCTTTCAGCAGCAGCAAATATTCCGTTGCCGCGCCGACCCAGCTTGCCAGCGTCACGGGCGCCTTGCCCTCTTCGCTGGCGCCGATCACCCGGCGCATCACTTTCATGCGTCGGTGCACGTCGGCAACGCTTTCCACCTTCTTCTCAATCAGCAGACGATACTGCGAGGGAATATATTCGGGGCGCGAATTCTGGATAAGGAAGGTTTCCGCCGCCTGGGTAATCATGGTCAGCGACAGCGTGTTGAGCATCTGCAGCCGACGGTTGGCGTTTTGCCAGCGCGACGACTCCATCATCAGCTGGCCGCGCATAGTGCCGAGCGCCGAGGTGCGGCGCACCAGCGCGCTCCACGCCTTGTCGACCTCCTCTTTGTCCTCGTGCGCCACGCAGAGCTGCAGCAGGCGATAATGCGCCACCAACAGCGCATCGACTTCACTGTCGATGACCTTTTTAATCGAGCGCGGCGAGAAGAGCATATCCGCCAGAATGGCGCAGAGAATGCCGAGCACAATCTCGCTGCAACGCTCAACCGCAAACTGCGGCACCAGCGTCAGGCCATTGTTGGCGTCGGCGGTCACCACGATAATCAGCGCGGTATAGCCTGCGAGCCCCAGCGCATAGGAGTTTTCGACTTTGATCAGCGAGGAGAGCCAGACGCAGACGCCCGCCCAGATGCAGCAGAGCAGCAGCATCACCACCGGCGCGCGTACCGTAGCGATCATAATGGTCAGCGCGGCGATACAGCCGATAAAAGTCCCGATAATACGCAGCACGCCGCGATAGCGCAGCGCGCCGGAATAGGGATCGCCGCCGGCGACAAAAGCGGTGCCGCCCGCGACGATGCCGGCGGTCATTACCGCCCAGCGAGGCGTTTCAAGATTAAGGTGAAAGCCGATCATCAGCGCTGCCACCAGCGCGAAGGTCAGCTTGATCGGGAAACGCAGGAACTCGATCATATCGCCCCCGCTTAACCAAACTCACGCAGGCGATTGAAGAGACGCGACATCGGCGACACCTGCGTATCGGCGCGATCGTGCTGGCCGGTAATCACCACCGTCGCGGTAGTGCCCGCCGGGAAGCGATTGCCGGGCTGCCTATCGAGACGAACGCGCACCGGAACGCGCTGCGCCAGACGTACCCACTCGAGGTTGGAATCCACGGTCGCCATGCCTTTATTGTCGACCGAGCTGCTGCTGTTGGTCACGCCAGCGGCGACGCTGTCGACGGTGCCACGCAGCACCACGTTGCTGCCGAGCGGCGTCACTTCGGCGCGATAACCCGGCTCGACGCCGTGCAGCTTGGTCTCTTCAAGATAGGCCAGCACGTAGAAAGAGTGCTGCTGCACCAGCGCTACCGCCACCGAACCACGGGTAATGAATTCGCCCTTGTAGACGTTGAGGTTGGTCACCCAGCCGTCGGACGGCGCGGTGATGGCAGTGCGATCCAGATCGATCTTCGCCAGGTCCCGCGTGGCGATCGATTTCGCCAGCTGATGTTCCGTGGTTTGCAGATCGTTGTTCGCCTGGTCGATCGCTTCGCGCGACATCGCCGAGGTGCCCAGCTGGTTGCGGCGCGACGCCTCACGACGTTTTTCGCTGACCAGCGCCTGGTAGTACTCGACGTCGGCCTGCGCCTGATCCAGCGCTTTTTGATAGCGTGGACGATCCACGACAAACAGGGTATCGCCCTTTTTTACCAGCTGGTTGTCATGCACGGGTACGTCGGTAATCAAACCCGTCACGTCCGGCGAAATCGCCACGACATCCGCCGCGAATTTAGCGTCGCGCGTCCACGGCGACTCGGTGTAAAACACCCAGGCGCGAAAGATGATAACAATAGCGATGATAACCAGCAGGATAGTAATCGCGTAACGCGCGATTTTTCTTATTAGCGATTTCACTTAGACCTCAGACGAATAGACGGGATACCAGGTAAAACACACAGCAGTAGAGCGCCGTGTTAAAAAGCGCCGGATGCCATACGAGATCGTAGATACCGCTTGGCGTCAGCAGTCGTTTCACCAGCCAGAACAGCATTAGCGAGACGATTAACTCAATGAAGATGGGCGGGAAAGAGAGCCCAAATACGACAAAAACCGGAAGCACACTCATCAGGGATCCTTAGTACGACCATGCCGGGATGATCCTTAGCCTGCCCGGCTGCAAGCCGCAACGGCTGGGTGGCGGATGACAGCATCCGAACCACTGCTGAGTAAATAATAGCGTATCATCGGGCGGCAACAGACGTTTGCATCAGGTCAGCTTGACCCTTCCCGGGCAAAAGCGAATCACCGGGAAATACCCGGGCGCGCATATAGTAACGCGCCTGACTATACGTTTTCTACAGAATGTGAGCTAAATCACTTTTTAATCAGAGTAAACAATGGAACGACTGAAAGGCATGTCAATTTTCGCCAAAGTGGTTGAATTAGGTTCTTTTACCGCCGCCGCACGCCAGCTTCACCTCAGCGTTTCGTCTATCAGTCAGATTATGGCGAAACTGGAAGATGAGCTACAGGTTAAGCTGCTGAACCGCAGCACGCGCAGTATCGGCCTGACCGAGGCGGGTAAAATCTATTATCAGGGCTGTCGCCGCATGCTGGCTGAAGCCACGCAGGTGCACGAGCAGCTCTACGCGTTCAACAATACGCCGGTCGGCACGCTGCGCATCGGCAGCTCCTCTACCATGGCGCAAAACGTCCTCGCCGAAATGACCAGCAATATGCTGCGCGAGTACCCCGGCCTGAGCGTAAATCTGGTGGCGGGCATTCCGGCGCCGGACCTGATCGCCGACGGGCTCGATTTAGTGATTCGCGTGGGCGCGCTGAAGGACTCCAGCCTTTTTTCTCGCCGCCTCGGCGCGATGCCAATGGTGGTGTGCGCGGCGAAAAGCTATCTGCAGCAGCACGGCGTGCCAGAGAAGCCGGCAGATGTCGATAACTTTTCCTGGCTTGAGTACAGCGTGCGTCCCGATAACAATTTCGAGCTAATCGCGCCCGAAGGGCTGGTTTCGCGCCTCTCGCCGCAGGGCCGTTTCGTCACCAACGATTCGCTGACGCTGATCCGCTGGCTCAAGGCTGGTAACGGTATCGCCTATGTGCCGATGATGTGGGTGATTGAGGAGATTAACGCAGGGGAGATCGATATTCTTTTCCCGCAGTATCAGTCCGATCCCCGTCCGGTGTATGCGCTTTATACCGAGAAGGATAAGCTGCCGCTGAAGGTGCAGGTGTGCATCGACTATCTCACGGAGTATTTCCAGCAGGTGGCGGAGCAGTATCAGCAGCATCGCGCCAGCTGACGACCTGCGCCGTGACCAGCGCTCAAAGCGCTAGGGCTGGCATCCTTGCCAGATGCGCGCGCGGGGCGCGTAGCCCTGCGCGCGCTGTCAGCGATGGGCGGACGATCAGGCGGTGCCGCCGACGGTGAGTTTATCCAGCTTCAGCGTCGGCTGACCGACGCCGACCGGTACGCTCTGGCCCTCTTTACCGCATACGCCGACGCCTTTATCCAGCGCCAGATCGTTGCCGACCATTGAGATTTGCTGCATTGCTTCAATGCCGGAACCGATGAGCGTGGCACCTTTCACCGGCTTCGTCACCTTGCCGTTCTCAATCAGGTAGGCCTCTGAGGTCGAGAAGACAAATTTGCCGGAGGTGATGTCGACCTGACCGCCGCCGAAATTAGGCGCGTAGATGCCATATTCGACGCTTTCGATAATCTCCTGCGGCGTCGATTTGCCCGCCAGCATATAGGTGTTGGTCATACGCGGCATCGGCAGATGCGCATAGGACTCGCGGCGGCCGTTACCGGTCGGCGCGACGCCCATCAGACGCGCGTTGAGCTTGTCCTGCATATAGCCTTTCAGCACGCCGTTTTCGATCAGCACGTTGTACTGGCCCGGCACGCCTTCGTCATCTACCGCCAGCGAACCGCGCAGCCCTTCGAGGGTGCCGTCATCCACTACGGTGCAGAGTTCGGACGCCACCAGCTGGCCCATCTTGCCGCTGAATACCGAGGTTTCGCGGCGGTTGAAGTCGCCTTCCAGGCCGTGGCCTACCGCTTCATGCAGCAGCACGCCCGGCCAGCCCGCGCCCAGCACCACCGGCAACGCGCCTGCCGGTGCGGCGACGGCGGAAAGGTTGACCAGCGCCATACGCACCGCCTCTTTCGCCCAGGCGTCGGCGCGCACGTCGCCGTTTTCATCAGCGAGGAAGAATTCGTAGCCGACGCGCGCGCCGCCGCCGCTGGCGCCGCGTTCGCGTTTGCCGTTATCCTCAACCAGCACGCTGACGGAGAGGCGCACCAGCGGACGCACGTCCGTTGCCAGCGTGCCGTCGGTCGCCGCCACCAGCACCTGCTCGTAAACGCCGGTCAGGCTGGCGTTGACCTCCTGCACGCGCGCGTCTGCGGCGCGCGCCACTTTGTCGACGCGCTGCAGCAGCGCAATTTTATCTTCGCGCGTCAGGCTGTCGAGCGGGTTAATCGGCTGATAGAGCGCGCGATGCATCACGCTGGAAAGAGTATGCGCCTTGCCGTTGCCCTGCTCGCGCACGATGCTGCGCGCCGCTTCCGCCGACTGGCGCAGCGCGTTCAGGGTAATCTGGTCCGCATAGGCGAAGCCGGTTTTTTCGCCGCTGACGGCGCGCACGCCCACGCCCTGGTCGATATGCCAGGAGCCGTCTTTGATAATTCTGTCCTCCAGCACCCAGGATTCATGGAAGCTGGACTGAAAGTAGAGGTCGGCATAATCCAGACGACGTTCTGAAAGCTGCCCTAACAGGGAAAACAGATCCTGCTGATTAATATTGTTAGCAGTTAGCAACTGCTCACTTACCAGGTTCAGAGTCATCGTATCTCGCTCGTTTTATGCTCAGATAATGAGGGTGTGACACGCATTATGCGTCAGTGCCTTGTGGCCCTGCGCTAATAACGTCAGATTTTACTAGCCTGCGGCAATTCCCTGACGGCGTCAAATTCACTGCTTCTCTTCTTCACGCGGTTTGCGTAGCACTTCATTGATTTGCGGCTTATCCAGCGGGCCGCTGATGTGATAGCGCAGCAGCGAAATCTTATTCCACAGCGGACCCAGCACCTTGCTTGCGGCGAAGACCGCCGCGCCCACAACCGGGTTAATCACGAAGGCGGTCGCAACCCCAACCGAGGCAGAAATCTCGGGCGCGACCACCGCTTCCATATCGATATTGCGCTTCACTAAATCGACCTTGCCCTGCATAGCGATATCCGCTTCAAGGCCATCCACCAGCAGGTTATCGGTGCGCATCACGCCGTTTTCAATCCACGCGGTGCCGCTGATCGAATCGAAGTAAAAGCCGTCGTTATTAAATGTATCGTTAAAATCGAGACGCAGCTTGCGCAGCAGCGCATCGAAGCTCACCAGGCGCAGCAGCTGTCCCGCCGCACCGGTATTGACGTCGGCAATCTGCCCTTTGCCGAAGTGGGTTTTCAGCGTGCCGCTCAGCGTCTCCTCCGAAGGCTGCCACGGCGCTGAGCGCCAGTGCAAATCGTAATCGACCTTGAATGGAGCATCGCGCAGCGGCGTATTAACGCCGAACCAGTTGACGGCATTGTTAATATTGCTGCCGCTCAGCGAGCCCTTCAGCGAGGTGCGCGGAGCGTCAGGGCTGTTGACCCATTCGCCGGAAACCTTGAGGCGCGAGCTGCCGGTATCCACCAGACCGTTAGTAAGCGCTAACGTATCACCTTTCGGCGCGACCTGCGCCTGAATGCGTCCGAATTTCTGCCCCCGCAGCCAGCATTCGGCGCAGCTCAGCTGCAGCGCGGGCCAGCGGCTAAAGTCAATATTACTCGCCTGCTGCTGCTGCGGATGTGCCGCGCCGCTGCTGCTTTGCCATTCAGGATTGTAATAGAGGTAGTCGAGGGCGACGCGCCAGGCGGCGTTTTGCGCCATCGCCAGCGTGCCGCGGATTTCGCGCCCTGTAATGCTGACGTTGCTGCTGCCCTTAGCGCCTTGCTCCAGCGTCGCGTCGATATCATGCCACTGCTGCCCCGCCAGGGTGACCGCTGGCGTGCGCAGGGTGAGGTCGCCCGGCAGGGCCACGCCGCCCATCTCGCTCATGCCGCCGCCCTGAGCGGCGCCGCCTGCCATCATCAGTCCGGCCCAGGCTTCCCCGTCCAGTGCAGGCAGGTTCAATACCATGCCCGCGCGATCCGGCAAGGCGGGTTTGCTGCGGGCATCGTTTAGCCAGACGCCGCGCTCGACGCGCAGCTGTGGCTCAAGCAGCCAGCGGCTATTGAAGCGATGGCGATTCGCCACGCTGCCGCTGAGTTCGAACTGTTTCAGATCGCCGCTGGCATTGACCGCGATGGGCATCGCTTCGCCGCCGGTCTTGTTGAGCGGCGCCGGTAAGCGACTGCTTACTTCTTTTGCATCGCCTTTTAATTCGACGTCATAATGCGCTTCGCCCTGATGCGGCAGCTGGATGTTAACCTTGCCCTGCCACGGCAGATGGCCGCTAAGCTGGCTGGCGATCTGCGCGGGCACCTGCGACAGCTTCGCCGGCTGCCAGTCGCCATCGAGTTGGATGTTGACGCCGAAGTCCTGCGGATTCTCTTTGGTGCTAAAGCTGACGTTGACCGGCTGACCGAACCAGTTCGCGCGCAGCGTATCGCTGTCCAGATTGCCGTTATTAAAGCGGAAACGGCCGGTAAGGTTTTCCAGTGTCGTGCTGAGCGGCTTAATGTGCAAAGCGTTATTGTTAAGATCGACGTTGCCGCTGGCGTGCACCAGCTCGCCGTCGAGCGGAATATCAAGCTTCAGGTGCCCCTGGGTTTTTCCCTTTATCTCCAGCTGCTCCAGCGCTGCGCCCAGCGACTTTTTCAGCGGCGTATCCTGGAAATAGCGCGCGATCTGATCGCCGTTGCCGCTGATATCGCCGTCGATCAGCAGCTTCTCTTTCAGATAGTCCGGGATAGCCGCGCTGAAGTTGCTGACCTCCACTTCGCCCAGCCTGAAGCGCGGCGCCCGCATCCACAGCCCGTCGTTGATAAAGTCGAGGTCGATATCGACCTGCGTCACGTCAGGCCAGTTGGGCTGAAATGCGTAGGTTGCGTGCCGCAGCGGCACCCAGACCTGAAACATGCCGTCGTTGTGGCTAAAGGGGAACAGCTTCGGATTGCCAGCGAAAAGCAGCGTGGCGTTGTCGACCTGCCCGCCTTTGATGGCGCCGCTCAGATAGCGCGTTAGCGCCTTGCCCATCAGCGGCTGCGGAAAGTAGCGCCACGCGTCGCCCGCGTCGGTGACGCGGATGCCGGCGAGAATGTCGAGACGCGGCTCGCGCCCAGGATTTTGCTGATAGCGGAAATCACCGCGCGCCCAGAGCGATCGTGCCTGCACATTGAGATCATGACCGTCGAGCGTCAATCCGTTCGCGTCGCGCAGCCAGCTCAGCGAACCATGTAGCTGGTGGATCTCCAGCGGCGCGTTGAACATGGCGCTATAGGCTACATCGGTGCGGCCCATTGCGACCTTGACCTGCCCGTTACTCAGACTGCCGCGCGCCTCGCCGCTCAGGTTGCTGACGCCCGGCAGCAGCTGCCAGGGCTGCCAGCGGAAGTCGCGCCATTTGACCTGCATCCGCGTCTGATCCGGCTGATCCAGCGGAATATCCAGCGCCAGCCCTTCGATAGTGCCCTGCGGCTGCAGCGCGCGCCAGTTTTCGAACAGCGACGGCGACAGCGGCGCAAAGAGCGGCACCAGCGGCGCGATGCGGTTCAGCACCAGCTGCGTCGCCCTGACCCGCACTTCACCCTGATGTTCAGGGCCGAGCAGCTCTTTATCCTGCGGACGCCACAGCAGCGCGAAGTGCCCTGCTGGCCATGCCTCGCCGTCGGTGCTGAGACGCGTCTGCGGCACGTTGACCATCCAGCCGTTTTGATAGCGTGAGAGATGCGCGGTCAGGCCGTCGACCTGCAGGTGATGCGCGCCCTCTTCGCTCTGCCAGTTCGCACCGCCTTTGCGCAGCAGCAGATCGCCTGCGTAGAGCTCGCCTTCGCGCAGGCTGGCCCAGGCCGCCAGGCTAAAACGCGCGCTGTCGAGCCGCGTATTGTCGCGCATCCAGCGCCCCAGCCACGGTCGCACGTCGACATCGTCCGCCTGCATCCAGATGCGGCCGTCGTTGAGTAAGCCTTCGCTATCGTTTAAGTCGAGCCGCACCTGCACCACGCCGTGCTGGCCGGTAAAGCTGGAGAGGCTGACCTCGCCTTCCGCGCGATGGCGGGTCTTTTCGTTCAGCCAGGTCAGTTTCGGGATCGCCAGCTCTGCGCGCTGACCGGAAGGGGTACGGAAAAAGATCGAGCTGTCGCGCAGGTCGAAGTGGTCGAACTGACGCAGGAAAAGCTCATTGATGCGGCCGGGTCGGAAGCTGTTTTTCTCTTTATCGCTGGAGAAAAGCGGACGGTTGCTGTCGAGGCGCAGCTGCCAAAAGGTGAGATCGCGAAACTGCCAGCGCCAGTGAAGCAGCGACTGCCAGACATCCAGCGCCAGCGTAACGCGCGCAATGTCGAGCTTGCCGTTCTCCTGCATATCGACGCGCAAATCGCGGATCTGCAGAGTCGGCCCAAAAGTTTCCCAGCGGCCGCTCAGCGCGTTGGCGGTCACGCTGACGCCGCTGGCGCGCGAGACCGCCGACAGAATGTCGCTGCGGTAGCTGTCGAGGTGCGGCATCGCCAGACGCAGCCCGCTGACCAGCAGCGCCACGATCACAATCGCGGTCGCAACCAGCAGTAACATAATCCTCGGCAGCTGCCTCACACACCTCTCCTTGTCTTCCGCACTGGACGGATGGTTATCTCTCATACTCAACCGTCGCCAGACAATCAGCGGTATGAATGCGCATTTTAACCTAAGCGAGGCCGCTTTTTCAGCCCGTCGACGAGGGATTCGTCGAAAGCGAGGGCTCACATCATAACAACGTCAAACTGCTCCTGGGTATAGAGCGGTTCAATATGCACCTTGACCTGTTTGCCGACGAAAATCTCCACCTCCGCCAGCGCGTGCGACTCATCGCTTTTTAACGCTTCACCGACGGCCGGGGAGACATAGACCAGAAAACGGTCGGAGTCGTAGGCGTGATGCACGCGGACGATTTCACGCATGATTTCGTAGCAGACCGTTTCCACCGTTTTTAGCGTGCCGCGCCCTTTGCAGACCGGGCAATCCTCACACAGCACATGCTCAATGCTTTCGCGCGTGCGCTTGCGCGTCATCTCTACCAGGCCGAGCGCCGAGAAGCCGTGGATGCCGGTTTTGACCCGATCCTTGCTGAGCGCCGCCTCCAGCGAGTGCAGCACGCGACGGCGATGCTCGTCGTTGCTCATGTCGATAAAGTCGATGATGATGATGCCGCCGAGGTTGCGCAGCCGCAGCTGGCGCGCAATCGCCTGCGTCGCCTCAACGTTGGTATTAAAAATGGTTTCGTCGAGATTGCGGTGGCCGACAAAGGCGCCGGTATTGATGTCGATGGTGGTCATCGCCTCGGTCTGATCGATGATCAGGTAGCCGCCTGATTTCAGCTCTACCTTGCGGTCCAGCGAGCGCTGAATTTCATTCTCGACGTCGAAAAGATCGAAAATCGGCTGCTTGCCCGCGTAGAGCTCCAGCTTGCCAGCCATTTCCGGAATATATTCGCGCGTGAATTCCACCAGCAGTTCGCAGGTGAGACGCGAATCTACGCGGATGCGATCCAGCGCCGCGCCGGCGAAATCACGCAGAATGCGCTGCGCCAGCGCCAGCTCGCCATAGAGCAGGCAGCGGGTCTGATTGCGCTTTTTCCGCTCGGTGACTTTGGTCCAGAGGCGCTTCAGAAAAGCGGCGTCCTGGGCCAGCTCCTCTTCGCCAATGCCTTCGGCCGCGGTGCGGATAATAAAGCCGCCGAGATCGTCGCAGTAGTCCGCCACTACCGCCTTCAGGCGTTCGCGCTCGCGCTCGCTTTCGATACGCTGTGAGACGCCGACGTGCGAGGCGCCTGGCATAAAGACCAGATAGCGCGACGGCAGCGTGATGTCGGTGGTAAGGCGCGCGCCTTTAGTGCCAAGCGGATCTTTCACCACCTGCACCATCAGATCCTGTCCCTGCCGCACCAGCTCGGCGATGTCGCGCACGATGAAGTTTTTCTTCTCATCGCCAGCCACGCACTCGGTGTGCGGCATGATATCGGAAGCGTGCAAAAAGGCGGCTTTGTCCAGACCGATATCGACAAAGGCCGCCTGCATGCCCGGCAGTACGCGACTGACGCGCCCTTTATAGATATTGCCGACGATGCCGCGCCGCGCTTCGCGCTCGATATGTATTTCCTGCAGAATGCCGCCGTCGATATAGGCAACGCGCGTCTCGGAAGGCGTGACGTTGACCAGTAATTCAGCCGTCATGTTATCCCCTTACGGCACGCAGTGACTGAAAATGGCTGAATAACTCGCCTGTCTCAACCAACGGCAATCCGACAACCGCGTGATAGCTTCCATTAATTTTACGAACAAAGTTTCCACCTGTGCCCTGAATACCGTAGGCGCCGGCTTTGTCCATCGGCTCGCCGGTCGCGATATAGTCGGCGATCTCCGCCGCGCTCAGCAGGCGAAAGGTGACGTCTGTCGTCACTAAGCAGTCGAGCGCGCGCGCGCGATCCGCCAGCGCAACGGCGGTCATTACCTGATGCGTCTGTCCGGAGAGTAGCCCCAGCATGCTGGCGGCGTCGGCGGCGTCGCGCGGTTTTTCCAGCACGTCGCCGTTGAGCACCACGATGGTATCCGCGCCCAGCACCGGCAGGTCCTGTTCCGCCACGGCGACGCCAGCGCGCGCTTTATCGTGCGCCAGGCGACGCACATAGCTTTCCGCCGCTTCATCAGGACGGCGTTGCTCTTCAACATCGGTATGGAGACGTTCAAACGACAGGCCAAGCTGCGTCAGCAGCTCACGTCGACGCGGTGAACCGGAAGCCAGATAGAGGGATAGCATAAAATTCCTTACTGAACAGCGAACTGACGACGAATCTTTCTCATTAATAAGAATAGCCAGGGCCAGAGAATTCCGTCGATAACGCTGCTCCAGAAAATTTCCGGCCTGAACGAGACGTTAATGACCAGAAATTCCGCCCAGAAGACAATGACATCCACCGCCAGCGACAGCACCATAACCATTAACGCCTGCTGCCACAACGCCAGGTTACGAAAAAGCTGGAATTTAAAGGCAACCAGATAGGCAATGATGCTGAGCGCCAGCGCGCGTACGCCAAGGGTAGATCCGGCGATCAAATCCATCACCCCACCCAGCACGAAGCCGGTGCCGACGTTGACGCGGTGCGGCAGCGCCAGCACCCAGTAAACCAGGATAAGCAGGATCCATGAAGGCCGGAACATATAGAACTGTTCCGGCCACGGCATGATCTGCAGCACGAGGGCGACAAGAAAGGAGAGCCAGATAACCCAACGACCCTGGCTGCGGTAACGACTCAATGCTGGCCTCCGCGCGCGCTAGCAGGCGCGCTTTGCGTCCCGCTGCTGGCTGGCGCGGGCGGCCCCATCTGCGCGGACGGCGCAGGCGGCCCCATCTCGCCCGCTGGCGGCAGCACCTGCGGCATCATCTGCATCAGGCGTTCGTTAGCGACGCGGTGCACTTCATCCGGTGCCATCGGCATATCGCCGTTTTTATCCGCACCCCACAGCAGCAGCAAATAGCGCAGGCGCTGCAGGCCGGCGGTCGGACGCGCCTGAATCACGGTATAGGCGCGCTGGGTATCAACCTTGACGGAGGAGACCACCGCAACTGGGTACCCTTCCGGGAAACGTCCACCCAGGCCAGAGGTCACCAGCATATCGCCGACGCGAATATCGGTGTTGCCTGGCAGATGCTCCAGCTGCAGATCTTCGGTGCAGCCGTTGCCTGCCGCGATGACGCGAATATCGTTGCGCAGCACCTGAATCGGCAGCGCATGCGACGCGTCGCAAATCAGCAGAACGCGACTGGTCACCTGGCCGACGGCAATCACCTGACCAACGACGCCTTTGTCGCTGATGACCGGCTGGCCTTCATAGACGCCATTAACGCTGCCTTTGTCGATCACCACCTGATCGGTGTAAGGATCGGTGCCGGTGGAGATCACCTGCGTCACCATCTTGTGCTCGTCCTGACGCAGCGGTGAGCCCAGCAGTTCGCGCAGGCGTGCGTTTTCCTGCTTATATTGCCCCAGCATCAGCAGGTCGCTGTTTTTCAGGAAAAGCTCGCGGCGCAGGGCTTTATTCTCCAGCTCAAGCTGCTGGCGCGACGCCAGCGAACCGGAAATGCCGTCAAGAATCTGACGTGGGCCGTTGGCCAGGAAATAAAACGGACTGACCGATGTGTCCAGATAGTTGCGGATTTGGGTAAACGAACCCAGGCGGCTATCGGCGACGATAATCGCGATGGCTACTATCACCGCCAAAAACAGGCGCAACTGCAGGGAAGGCCCCCTGCTAAAAATCGGCTTCATATATTCTGCGTGTTCCTCGACAACAGGTAAGGAAGTACGGCCATCGCCGTACTTCCCTGGGCTGGACATCTGACGCCGACGCGCGCGGCGTCAGCTTCCACGCGACTCCCTGCGCATTTCGATTCAGGTCTCAGCCGATTGAGGCGATTATTCTTCGCTGAACAAATCGCCGCCATGCATGTCGATCATTTCCAGCGCTTTACCGCCACCGCGCGCCACGCAGGTCAGCGGATCTTCTGCGACAACCACCGGAATGCCGGTCTCTTCCATCAGCAGACGATCCAGGTTGCGCAGCAGCGCGCCGCCGCCAGTCAGCACCATGCCACGTTCGGAGATATCCGATGCCAGTTCCGGCGGGCACTGCTCCAGCGCGACCATTACCGCGCTCACGATGCCGGTCAACGGCTCCTGCAGCGCTTCCAGAATTTCGTTAGAGTTCAGCGTAAAGCCGCGCGGCACCCCTTCCGCGAGGTTACGGCCGCGTACTTCGATTTCGCGCACTTCGTCGCCCGGATAGGCGGAGCCGATCTCATGCTTGATACGCTCAGCCGTCGCTTCGCCGATCAGTGAACCGTAGTTACGACGCACATAGTTGATGATCGCTTCGTCGAAGCGATCGCCACCGATACGAACAGAGGAGGAATAAACCACGCCGTTCAGGGAGATGACCGCCACTTCGGTGGTGCCGCCGCCGATATCGACCACCATAGAGCCGGTCGCTTCTGAAACCGGCAGGCCAGCGCCGATCGCGGCCGCCATCGGCTCTTCGATCAGGAAAACTTCACGCGCGCCCGCGCCCTGCGCGGATTCACGGATAGCGCGACGCTCGACCTGGGTCGCGCCGACCGGCACGCACACCAGCACGCGCGGGCTAGGACGCATAAAACTGTTGCTATGCACTTGTTTAATAAAGTGCTGCAGCATTTTTTCAGTAACGAAAAAGTCCGCGATCACGCCATCTTTCATCGGGCGAATCGCTGCAATATTACCTGGCGTACGGCCGAGCATTTGTTTTGCATCATGGCCTACGGCCGCCACGCTCTTTGGGGATCCGGCACGGTCCTGGCGGATAGCAACCACGGAAGGCTCGTTCAGCACGATGCCTTGTCCTTTTACATAAATCAGGGTATTCGCGGTACCCAGGTCAATGGACAAGTCATTGGAAAACATGCCACGAAATTTTTTAAACATATCTAAAGGATAATCCTGCAAGCTGGGGGCGGAAAATAAAATCCGCTTACTTTACCAACCACGCGAAGCCGCCACAAGGCGCAAAAACGTTCTGCTTCGGTGAAAAAATAGACCAATTTGGCTTTACACAATCGTCAACGAGAACTCACGGGTGCAAAACGGCGATATTCACCCGTTTTGTTGGCTCCCTGGGCCCTTTCACAGGCGCTCGTTCGACATAAAATCTAACATTTCCGCCGCAGGAGACTGGCGATGCCGCCGCCTCTTCCTGCCGCCCAGATCCGGCTTTAGAGAGTAGCCACCGGAAATGGCTAAATATGATAGCGTTGTGAATACTTTTTCACATTACTGTTTACCGGCAGCGAAGGTGCGAAGAGATCGCCCTGCCCGCCCGATACGCCCAGTCCGATCAGCGTCTGCCACTCGGCATGCGTGCGAACGCCCGTCGCGAATACCTGCGTCTGAGTCGACTTGCACACCTCCAGCAGGCTCTGCACGAACAGCTGATTTTCGGTGCGCCGATCGATGTTGCGCACCAGGCCAGGATCAAGCTTGATTAAATTGATGGGAAGTTGCCTGATATAAGCGCTACTCACCACGGTTAAACCCGCCTGATCGACGGCGATACGACAGCCAAACGCCTGTAGCGCATGCAATACCGGCGCTAAGCGGTTGATGTGTTGACAGACATCTGCCTCAGCAAGTTCAAATAAAAATCGTTTTCTTTGTGCTTTGGTGCACTGCAGCAGCATGTTCTGCAGCCAGCTGAAGAAAGGACGCTGCAGCAGCGAGTCGATATTGATCGGCAGCGCCAGCGTTTCGTCAGGCCAGACGTCAGACAGGGCGACGATACGCGTGACCAGCTGACGGTCCCATCCGTCCGCCATGCCGAACTGCAGCACCAGCGGCATAAACTCCGCCGCCAGCACCTCTTTATCACCGTCGAAGATGCGCATCAGCAGTTCGCGATGATGTACGCTGCCGTCCAGCAGCACCGCCGGTTTCTGGTAGAGGCGCGGACCGCCGCGGCTCAGCGTGTTTTCCAGCAGGGTTCGCCAGCGCACGCTGCCACGTCCGGCATCGAGAGGGTTACCCTCGCCGTTGGACCAGTTGTTACCACCCAGCAGTGTCGCCCGCCGCGTCGCCATCTCGACGTTGTCCATTACCTGCGACACGCTCTGTCCGCTGTGCCAGGCGCTGATGCCAATATGAATCAGATCGTCGCGATTCACCATGCGCATCGGCGGCAGCGAATCGACGGCGTTAATGAGCTGATCCGCGATGCCGTTGGCCTCTTTCAGGCTGCGGTGCGGCAGCAGCACGGCAAAGTCGCTGCGAAAGTAGCGGGCCAGCAGCGCGCCCGGGTAGCGCAATACGAAGGTCGAGAGCATGTTGACCAGATCGTAGAGATACTCATCCACCAGCGTCGTTCCCAGGGTCTCATTGAGCATATCGAGATCGGGCAGGCGCACCATCATCACCACGCCGTGCGTGCCGACATCCTCCTGGTCTTCCAGCAGCGTCGCCAGCTGATTGTCAAAAAAGAGCCGGTTGTTGAGGCCGGTGCGGCTGTCCTGCGCAGCGAAAGCGCGAATCAGCGTATCGATGCGCAGGCGCTGCTCGCCCGCCTCTTGCAGATCGCTCAGTAACACGTCGATGGCGCTGCTGGCGCGCGGTGGCCACTCGTCGACGTCGCCTTTGCGCAACTGCGTTCGCTCGCCCGCCAGGATCGCCTCGGCACGTTTCTCCAGCCGCTCCATGCCGCGCCACTGGCGGTTGAGCCAGCAGTGCATCATAAACAGCAGCAGGCTCATCACCAGCACCACGAAGAGGATCGCGGTCAGGATATAGGCGCCGGTAAAGGACTGGAACCAGGTTTTGGCGGGATCGAGCGCCACGACGCGCATCGTCACGCCAGGCTGATGAACCAAAGGTACGTCGAACTGGATAAAGCGGTTGGTTTCATCTTCCAGCATCGGGTTTTCATGCCGGCTGAGTCGGAACAGGATAGCGTCGCCGTTGCGCAGCTCGATCCGCTCGGTATTCATCACCGTCATGGTGTGCTGCAGCCAGCCGCGCAGCGCGTCAGGCGGTTGCTTCAGCAGCGCCTGATCCACTTCGGTCACCAGCGTCTGCACGCGTCCTTCGACGCGCTGATGGGTTAGCCAGTAAACGCTAAAAGCGCAGCCCACCAGCATTAAAAACATCGCCAGTAAGCTTAAAAATGTAATAAACGCAGATAGTTTCGTGGTTAATCGCATCCCTGTGCCTGTTCGCTGCGGTAATGACCCATTTACGCTCGCCCTGCGCCGCGCCTGACGCAAGCGCGAGCAAAATAGCATAAATCCCGCTCTGCGGCAGCGCCGCTGCGTAAGATGAGCAAGTATATCCGTACCAGACAACGGTTAGCCCGTGTTGTTCAGCTTTTCGGCGCATTCTCATCGGCGCGTGGTGCCAGGAAATTTCATATTTTAGCGGCGAAAGTCGCGGCGATCGGCAATAGTCATCATGCTGGAAGAGATATTCGAGCCGGGAGGTGAGCAATGAAACCCACAAAATATCTGACTGAAGCCGACGTGACGCCGGAAAGCATCTTTAATATGCGGCGCCGGCAGGTGCTGAAAACCCTCGGCCTGAGCGCTGCGGCGCTCGGCATGCCCGGCGTCGCGCAGGCGGATGTACTGAGCTGGTTCAAGGGCAACGATCGCCCTGCCGCGCCAGCCGGACGCCCGCTGACCTTCAGCAAGCCGGAAAAGTATCAGGCCAGCCTGACGCTGACGCCTGAAGATAAGGTTTCCGGCTATAACAACTTCTATGAATTCGGCCTTGATAAGGCGGACCCCGCTGCCAATGCCGGCACCCTGAAAACCGATCCCTGGCAGCTGACCATCGACGGCGAAGTGGCAAAGCCGATCACGCTGAATATGGATGATATTTTCAAAAAGTTCGCGATGGAGCAGCGAATCTACCGCATGCGCTGCGTCGAGGCCTGGTCGATGGTGGTGCCCTGGGTCGGTTTCGAGCTTAACAAGCTGCTGAAGCTGGCGGAGCCCAACAGCCATGCGCGCTTCGTCGCGTTTCAGACGCTTTATGCCCCGGATCAGATGCCTGGCCAGAAAGATCGTTTTATCGGCGGCGGGCTGGACTATCCTTACGTAGAAGGGCTGCGCCTTGACGAGGCGATGCATCCGCTAACCCTGCTCAGCACTGGCGTGTACGGCAAAGCGCTGCCGCCGCAGAATGGCGCGCCGATTCGCCTGACCGTGCCGTGGAAATATGGTTTTAAAGGCATTAAGTCGATCGTCAAGATTACCCTGACGCGGAATCGTCCGCCGACAACCTGGAACCAGATCGCGGCCAACGAATATGGTTTTTACGCCAATGTTAATCCGCACGTCGACCATCCGCGCTGGTCGCAGGCGACGGAACGCTTTATCGGCCCCGGCGGCACGCTCAGCGTGAAGCGTCAGCCGACGCTACTGTTTAATGGCTATGCCGACGAGGTGGCCTCGCTTTATCGCGGGCTCGATTTGCGGGAGAACTACTGAGTGCGTCTGACGCTAAAACAGATCGTCTGGCTAAAGGCGGTCCTGCATCTGGCGGCGTTTCTGCCGCTGGTTTATCTCTTTATGGCAGCGAACCAGGGCTGGCTGAGCGCCGACCCGGCGAAGGATATTCAGCACTTCACCGGCCGAATGGCGCTGAAGCTGCTGCTGGGCACGCTGCTGGTATCGCCGCTGACGCGCTACGCGAAACAGCCGTTGCTCATCCGCACTCGTCGCCTGCTCGGCGTCTGGACTTTTGTCTGGGCCTCTCTTCACCTGCTGAGTTACTACCTGCTGGAGCTGGGCGTCGACAATCTGGGACTGCTGGGCCGCGAGCTGGTCACGCGCCCCTACCTTACGCTAGGCATCCTGACCTGGCTGATTCTACTGGCGCTCGCAGCGACGTCGTTTCAGCGCGCCCAGCGCAGGCTCGGCCGCCGCTGGCAAACGCTGCATAACTTTATCTATCTGGCGGCGATCCTCGCGCCGGTGCACTATCTCTGGTCGGTAAAGGTGCTCTCACCTCAGCCGCTGCTCTATGCGCTGGGCGCGCTGGCGTTGTTAGCGTGGCGTTACAAAAAGTTTCGTCAGTGGTTGCCGCGCTAAGTTGTCTTCTCCCCGTTATTTCTGATAAAAGGTGTGGCCTTCGGGCCACGCTGGATCAACTTCGCAGATAAGACCAGTATTTTGCTGCGAATTGCCCCGAAACGGATATAATGCCCGGCTTTGTTGCGCGCGGCGTCCTGTTTTTGGGCGCGACGGGTGACAAACGGAAGATAGCAAGGTATTTTACGCGATGCCTCAATGATTGCGGGAGATGGCAGCACGATGGCGCATAAATTTCACATTCTGCTTTTGAACGGTCCCAACCTTAATTTGTTGGGCACGCGTGAGCCGGAAAAGTATGGTCGCGCTACGCTGCAGCAGATCGTCAGCGATTTAGCCGCACAGGCGGACCAGCTCGATGTGGAACTGAGCCATTTGCAGTCCAATGCGGAATATCAGCTGATCGATCGCATTCATGAGGCCAGAGGCAATGTGGATTACATTATCATTAATCCCGCTGCATTTACGCACACCAGCGTAGCATTGCGCGATGCCCTTCTGGCGGTAAGCATTCCTTTTATCGAGGTGCACCTCTCAAACGTGCACGCGCGTGAACCTTTCCGCCATCACTCCTATCTTTCCGACGTATCTGCCGGCGTCATTTGCGGTTTAGGCGCCGACGGCTACTCATGGGCTTTACAAACGGCAGTAAAACGCCTGTCTCACTCCAATTAAACAGAGTACGGAACCACACTCATGGATATTCGTAAAATTAAAAAACTGATCGAACTGGTTGAAGAATCTGGCATCGCTGAGCTGGAAATTTCTGAGGGCGAAGAGTCCGTTCGTATCAGCCGTGCACCTGCCAATGTGGGTTATCCCGTTATGCAGCAGGCTTACGCCGCGCCCGCTCCGCAGCCTGCGTTAGCTAACGCTGTCGCGCCGATCGCCGCGCCAGCAGTTGAGTCCGCCAAGCCTGCTGAAATCAGCGGCCATATCGTGCGTTCGCCGATGGTCGGCACCTTCTATCGCACCCCGAGCCCGGATGCGAAGGCCTTTGTTGAAATCGGACAGAAAGTGAACGCTGGCGACACCCTCTGCATCGTTGAAGCGATGAAGATGATGAACCAGATCGAAGCCGATAAATCTGGCGTCGTGAAAGCCATTCTGGTCGAAAGCGGCCAGCCGGTTGAATTTGACGAGCCGCTGGTCGTCATCGAATAACGAGGCGCACCATGCTGGATAAAATTGTCATTGCTAACCGCGGTGAAATCGCGCTGCGTATTCTCCGCGCCTGTAAAGAGCTGGGCATCAAGACCGTGGCGGTGCACTCCACCGCGGACCGCGATCTGAAACACGTGCTGCTGGCGGACGAAACCGTCTGCATCGGCCCGGCGCAGTCGGTTAAAAGCTATCTCAACATCCCGGCGCTCATCTCCGCTGCCGAGATTACCGGCGCGGTCGCCATCCATCCCGGCTACGGCTTCCTCTCCGAGAACGCCGATTTCGCCGAGCAGGTTGAGCGTTCCGGCTTTATCTTTATCGGCCCGAAAGCGGATACCATCCGCCTGATGGGCGATAAAGTTTCCGCCATTACCGCCATGAAAAAAGCGGGCGTGCCGACCGTTCCGGGTTCCGACGGCTCGCTGGGCGACGACATGGAGAAAAACCGTGCCATCGCTAAGCGCATCGGTTATCCGGTCATCATCAAGGCGTCAGGCGGCGGCGGCGGTCGCGGCATGCGCGTCGTGCGCAGCGATAAAGAGCTCGAGCAGTCCATCAACATGACGAAAGCGGAAGCCAAAGCGGCTTTCAACAACGACATGGTTTACATGGAGAAGTATCTCGAGAACCCGCGCCATATCGAAATTCAGGTACTGGCTGACGGCCAGGGCAACGCCATCTATCTGGCCGAGCGCGACTGCTCTATGCAGCGTCGCCACCAGAAAGTGGTCGAAGAGGCGCCCGCGCCGGGCATTACGCCGGAACTGCGTCGCTATATCGGCGAGCGCTGCTCCAACGCCTGTATCGAAATCGGCTACCGCGGCGCAGGTACCTTCGAGTTCCTGTATGAAAACGGCGAGTTCTACTTTATCGAGATGAACACCCGTATTCAGGTTGAGCATCCGGTTACCGAGATGATCACCGGCGTGGATCTGATCAAAGAACAACTGCGCATCGCTGCCGGTCAGCCGCTCTCTATCAAGCAGGAAGATGTGATCATTCGCGGTCATGCGGTCGAGTGCCGTATCAACGCGGAAGATCCTAATACCTTCCTGCCGAGCCCGGGCAAAATTACCCGTTTCCACGCGCCGGGCGGTTTTGGCGTGCGTTGGGAGTCGCATATTTACGCTGGCTACAGCGTGCCGCCGTACTATGATTCCATGATCGGCAAGCTGATCTGCTATGGCGAAACCCGCGACGTGGCAATCGCCCGCATGAAAAATGCGCTGGCGGAGCTGATCATCGACGGCATCAAGACCAACATTGAGCTGCAGATGCGCATTATGTCCGACGAATACTTCCAGCAGGGTGGTACCAACATCCACTATCTGGAAAAGAAACTCGGACTGTACGATAAGTAAGCGCAACAGCAAGGGCGATGCAGGAGTTTACAGACTGCTGACAGCGCCCAGGTTGGCACCTTGTCAACAAGACCAGGCCGGTGATACCGGCCTTTTTCATTTTTGTCGCCGTAGAGGTTGCATAATGGACTGGCGTTTTCTGCAAGCGAATAAAGAGGCGCGCTGGGCGCTCTACCTGACGCTCGCCTATCTGGCCGTCTGGGGTCTCTCCGCGTGGCTGGGTGGCGATGAGGCGGGTTTGACCGGCCTGCCGCGCTGGTTTGAACTCTCCTGCGTGTTTGCCCCGCTGCTGTTTATCGTGCTGTGCTGGCTGATGGTACGCCTGGTGTTCCGCGATATGCCGTTAGAGGATAACGATGGAAACTGAAATCATTCTTCCGCTGCTGGCTTACCTGGTACTCATCGCCGGGCTGTCGGTGTTTGCCATGCGCAAGCAGCGCCAGGGCAGTTTTCTCACTGAATATTTTCTCGGCAGCCGCTCCATGGGCGGTTTTGTGCTGGCGATGACCATCACCACCACCTATATCAGCGCCAGTTCGTTTATCGGCGGACCCGGCGCAGCCTATAAATATGGACTCGGCTGGGTGCTGCTGGCGATGATTCAGGTGCCGGCGGTCTGGCTGTCGCTCGGCGTGTTAGGAAAGAAATTCGCTATTCTGGCGCGCCGCTATAACGCGGTAACGCTGAACGATATGCTTTATGCTCGCTACGGCAGCACCCTGCTGATCTGGCTGGCAAGCATCAGCCTGCTGGTCGCCTTTATCGGCGCGATGACGGTGCAGTTTATCGGCGGCGCGCGCCTGCTGGAAACCGCGGCGGGCATTCCTTACGATACCGGCCTGCTGATTTTCGGCGGCACTATCGCGCTCTACACCGCCTTCGGCGGCTTCCGCGCCAGCGTGCTCAACGACGCCATGCAGGGCCTGGTGATGCTGGTAGGCACCTTTCTGCTGCTGTTCGCCGTAGTTCACCAGGCAGGCGGGCTCGACACGGCGGTGACCAAACTGCGCGCTATCGATCCGCAACTGGTGTCGCCGGAAGGCGTCGACAACGTCATCAACCCGACCTTCCTCAGCTCCTTTGCGGTGCTGGTCTGTTTCGGCGTTATCGGCCTGCCGCACACCGCCGTGCGCTGCATCTCGTATAAAGACAGCAAAGCGATGCATCGCGGCATTATTCTCGGCACCATCGTGGTAGTGGTACTGATGCTCGGCATGCATCTGGCCGGCGCGCTCGGCCGGGTGATCATCCCGGATCTCACTATTCCCGATCGCGTCATCCCGACGCTGATGATCACCGTGCTGCCCCCAATGGCGGCGGGTGTGTTTCTCGCCGCGCCGATGGCGGCGATCATGTCGACCATCAACGCGCAGCTGCTGCAGTCCTCCGCAACCCTGATTAAAGATCTCTATCTGCGCATCGCGCCGCAGCAGAGTGAAAATGAAGCGCGTCTGCGCCTGCTATCCGGCACCATTACCTTCCTGTTGGGCGCGCTGCTGCTGCTGGCGGCATGGAATCCGCCAGATATGATTATCTGGCTCAATCTGCTGGCCTTCGGCGGTCTGGAAGCCGTTTTCCTCTGGCCGCTGGTGCTCGGCCTTTACTGGTCGCGTGCCAATGCCGCTGGCGCGATCTCCGCCATGCTGGCGGGCGCCGGAAGCTACACGCTGCTTGCCAGCCTCAATATTCAATGGGGTGGCTTTCACCCTATTGTTCCGTCATTGACCATAAGCCTGTTGGCTTTTCTGGTCGGTAATCTGTTTGGCCGCGCGCCTGGTGCCGCGCTGGAATAAAGAGAAACGCTATGCCATGGATTCAAATCAAAATTAACAGTACAGGCGAGCACGCCGAACCCCTCAGCGATGCGCTGATGGAGAGCGGCGCGGTCTCTGTGACCTTTCAGGATACGCACGATAATCCGGTTTACGAGCCGCTGCCGGGTGAAACGCGCCTGTGGGGCGATACCGACGTGATCGGCCTGTTCGACGCGGAAACGGAGATGGAGGATGTGGTTGCAGAGCTAAGCCAGCATCCGCTGCTGGGATCCGGCTTTCGCCATAAGATCGAACAGATCGAGGATAAAGACTGGGAGCGCGAGTGGATGGATAACTTTCATCCAATGCGCTTCGGCGAGCGCCTCTGGATCTGCCCAAGCTGGCGCGACGTCCCGGATCCTGACGCCGTTAACGTCATGCTCGATCCGGGCCTGGCGTTCGGCACCGGCACGCACCCCACTACATCGCTCTGTCTCACCTGGCTGGACGGCCTGGATCTGGCGGGCAAAACGGTGATCGATTTCGGCTGCGGCTCCGGCATTCTGGCGATTGCCGCGCTGAAGCTGGGCGCAGCACAGGCGATCGGCATCGATATCGATCCGCAGGCGATCCAGGCCAGCCGCGATAATGCAGAGCGTAACGGCGTCGCCGATCGCCTGTCGCTCTACCTGCCGCATCAACAGCCTGAGAACCTGCAGGCCGACGTCGTGGTCGCCAATATTCTCGCCGGTCCGCTGCGCGAGCTGGCGCCGCTGATTGGTGTGCTGCCGAAAGCGGGCGGTTATTTGGGTCTTTCCGGCGTGCTGGCCAGCCAGGCAGAGGGTGTTTGCGAGGCCTATGCCGATCGCTTCGCGCTCGATCCGGTGGCGGAAAAAGAGGAGTGGTGCCGCATTACCGGCGTGCGGCGCTAATAAGATGGCAGGTCGGTTATGCCGGCCTGCTTTTTTTTGCTAAACCAGGCGCCAGCCAGCCTGTTAATTACGTTCAGGCCGCAATCAAATGGCGCAATAAAACACCATGTGGGCGTCATATCTCTGGTTATTTCCCTGATGTGGCGCTTTTTATATTGTGATTTACGCCATGTTTTGAGAAAAATTTTTGTTCACAATTTCAGCGTATTTTTTTAATTGATTGATTTTTATATCAATTTAAAAAATTGACTGCTGTTTAACCGGCTTTGTCCCGATATTTACGGCGAATTGTTCAAAGTTTGGCCTTTCATCTTCAGTAAAAAATGCGTAATATACGCCGCCTTGCGAACAGTTACGGTCACTTCTTCTTCATGCGCATTGGACACCACCAGCTACGTAATCGACTCATTGCTGCGCCGATGGCCGGGATTACCGACAGGCCGTTCCGCACACTCTGTTTTGAGAACGGCGCCGGTATGGCGGTCTCCGAGATGCTGTCATCTAACCCTGAAGTCTGGGCCAGTGACAAATCCCGTTTGCGTATGGTGCACAGTGATGAGTCCGGCGTTCGCGCCGTGCAGATAGCAGGTTGCGATCCCGATGATATGGCGGCGGCCGCGCGTATTAACGTGGCGTCCGGCGCGCAAATCATTGATATCAACATGGGTTGCCCGGCCAAAAAAGTGAATCGTAAGATGGCAGGTTCAGCGCTGCTGCAGTATCCCGAGCTGGTGAAATCTATTCTCACCGCCGTGGTTAACGCAGTGGATGTGCCCGTTACGCTGAAGATTCGCACCGGCTGGGATACGGAAAACCGTAACTGTGTAGAGATTGCCCAATTGGCTGAACGCTGTGGCATTCAGGCCCTGACGATACATGGACGCACTCGTGCCTGCCTGTTCAACGGGGAAGCTGAATACGACAGCATTCGGACAGTTAAGCAGAGTGTCACCATTCCTGTTATTGCGAATGGCGACATAACTGACCCGCATAAAGCCAGAGCTGTGCTTGACTATACGGGGGCAGATGCCCTGATGATAGGCCGCGCGGCTCAGGGAAGACCGTGGATCTTCCGGGAAATCCAGCATTATCTGGACACTGGGGAGCTGCTTGCGCCGCTGCCGCTGGCAGAGGTGAAGCGTATGCTCGTTGCGCATATACGTGAGCTGCACGACTTTTATGGTCCAGGCAAGGGATACCGTATATCGCGAAAGCACGTCTCCTGGTATTTGCAGGAGCATGCCCCTAATGACCAGTTTCGGCGCACATTCAACGCCATAGAGGATGCCAGCGAACAGCTGGAGGCGTTGGAGGCATACTTCGAAAATCTTGCGTAAACGAAATAAAGAGCTGAAAGAACTATGTTCGAACAACGCGTAAATTCTGACGTACTGACCGTTTCTACCGTTAACTCACAGGATCAGGTGACGCAAAAGCCTCTGCGTGATTCGGTTAAACAGGCACTGAAGAACTATTTTGCTCAACTGAACGGTCAGGATGTTAATGACCTCTATGAGCTGGTACTGGCTGAAGTCGAGCAGCCCCTGTTGGACATGGTGATGCAGTATACCCGTGGCAACCAGACCCGTGCTGCGCTGATGATGGGTATCAACCGTGGTACTCTGCGTAAGAAACTGAAAAAATACGGCATGAACTGATTTTTAGTTGATGCGGTAAATGACGCCAGCCTGAGTGCTGGCGTTTTTATTGGCGCAGCCTTTCACAATAAGGCTGAACAGATGAAACAACTCGCTCGCAAATGGTAACCTTAGTTGCAATTGCGCCAGTGAAAATTACCTGCGCATTGATTCCCGATCCTCTCTGGCGCGCCTCCCCTTTTCCTCGCTTGTTTCCCCGCAGCGCCAGCGCTGACGGCCGCTCAGTGATCTTCATTGCCGAAAAACGTAACTCATCCTTCGCATACATTCTTTCCTGAGCTTTGGCTCACATTGCGTCTATATCGTGAAACTATTTGCACTAATTGTGATCGAGGCGACTCGCTTTGCTTCCTTTTGGTGCGCGATAGTAACGCTGCTTTCCTGCTACTTCAGATTAATAAGAGATCTTTCCAGCCCACTCAGCTTTCTGCAAACCTGGCACTGGCTTTGCAGTGCTATGCGTGGCTGACCGCCACAGACAGGTAATAACGCGCTGAAGAGTGCGTATCAAACATAACAAAATAATTACGCCACACAGGATGCTTTATGAAAAAGATGATGCTCTCTACGTTGGTCGCCGCCGCTGCGCTTCTCGCGGTTACTCAGCAGGCGCACGCTGGCACCACGCTGGATGCGATTAAGAAGAAAGGTTTTGTGCAGTGCGGTATCAGCGATGGTCTGCCGGGCTTCTCCTATGCTGACGCCAGCGGCAAATTCTCCGGCATTGACGTTGACGTCTGCCGTGCGACAGCCGCCGCCATTTTCGGCGACGCCAGCAAAGTGAAATATACGCCGCTGACCGCGAAAGAACGTTTTACCGCGCTGCAGTCAGGCGAAGTGGATATCCTGTCGCGCAACACCACCTGGACTTCTTCGCGTGACGGCGGCATGGGCTTCCTGTTTGCTGGCGTGAACTACTATGACGGCATCGGCTTTTTAACTCACCAGAAGGCGGGTCTGAAGAGCGCGAAAGAGCTGGACGGGGCCACGGTCTGCATTCAGGCGGGCACCGATACAGAGCTTAACGTGGCGGACTTCTTCAAAGCCAACAAAATGCAGTATACCCCGGTGACCTTCGATCGCTCTGACGAATCCGCCAAAGCGCTCGACAGCGGTCGCTGCGATACCCTGGCGTCCGATCAGTCGCAGCTCTACGCGCTGCGTATCAAACTCGGCAAGCCGGACGAATTTATCGTACTGCCGGAAGTGATCTCGAAAGAGCCGCTGGGCCCGGTCGTGCGGCGCGGCGACGATGACTGGTTCACCATTGTGAAGTGGTCGCTCTACGCCATGCTGAACGCGGAAGAGATGGGCATCAACTCGAAGAACGTCGATCAGATGACCGCCAAACCGACCACGCCGGATATGGCTCACCTCCTGGGCGCGGAAGGTGACTTCGGCAAAGACCTGAAGCTCGACAACAAGTGGGCCTATAACATCATCAAGCAAGTCGGCAACTATCAGGAAGTGTTTGACCGCAACGTGGGCAAAGAGAGCGCGCTGAAGATTGCGCGCGGCCAGAACGCGCTGTGGAATCAGGGCGGCATTCAGTACGCCCCGCCGGTCCGCTAATTACCCATGTTAACGGGACGCCGCATTGCGCGGCGTCCTGCCTGTGCTTTGTCTCTGAGGTTTCAACATGTCACAACGCCCACGCGTGAAAAGGGACATTTCATTCGGTAATCCCGCGGTTCGCGCCTGGCTTTACCAGATTTTCGCCATTGTTGCGGTGGTTATCGTAGTGGGTTATCTGATCCACAATACGATTATTAATCTTGCCAGCCGCGGCATTACGTCAGGATTCGGCTTTCTTGAGCGCAGCGCCGGTTTCGGTATCGTTCAGCATCTTATCGACTACACCGAAGGTGACACCTACGCACGCGTGTTTCTGGTAGGCCTGACCAATACTCTGCTGGTTTCTGCGCTCTGCATCATTTTCGCGTCGCTGCTGGGATTTTTCATTGGCCTGGCGCGCCTGTCGGATAACTGGCTGCTGCGCAAGCTCTCGACTATCTATATCGAGACCTTTCGCAATATTCCGCCGCTGCTGCAAATCTTCTTCTGGTACTTTGCGGTGCTGCGCAATCTTCCCGGCCCGCGACAGGCGTTAAGCGCGTTCGATCTCGCCTTTATCAGCAACCGCGGACTCTATGTGCCCTGGCCACAGTATGCGCCAGGATCCGGGCCTTTTATCGTTGCGCTGGCATTGGCGGCCGCAGGCAGCTATGCGCTGTTCCGCTATCATCGCAAATATCAGCTCAAAACCGGCCAGCTGCGTCGCACCTGGCCCGCCGCTCTCGCCATGTTTGTGCTGTTCCCCGTGGTGGCGCATCTGGGCTTCGGCGCCGCCACGCACTGGGACGTGCCGACGCTGCGCGGCTTTAACTTCCGCGGCGGCTTCGTCATGATTCCGGAGCTGGCGGCACTGACTCTGGCGCTCTCTGTTTACACCTCATCGTTTATCGCCGAAATCATTCGCGCCGGTATTCAGTCCGTGCCGCACGGCCAGCATGAAGCCGCTCGCTCGCTGGGGCTGCCTAATCCGGTGACGCTGCGTCAGGTGATTATCCCACAGGCGATGCGCGTCATTATTCCGCCGCTGACCAGTCAATATCTCAACATCGTGAAAAACTCTTCGCTGGCAGCCGCGATCGGCTACCCCGATATGGTGTCGCTGTTTGCCGGTACGGTGCTGAATCAAACCGGCCAGGCGATCGAAACTATCGCTATCACCATGGGCGTCTATCTGGTGATTAGCCTGGTGATTTCGCTGTTGATGAATATCTATAACCGCAAAATTGCGCTGGTTGAGCGCTAAGAGAACGGGATGACGATGTCTGTTACCACACACGAAACCTCGCCGGCCGCCGCCACGCCGCTGAGCCGCGCCTGGGCCTGGGCGCGAAAAAATCTCTTCTCCAGCGGTTTAAATACGCTGCTTACGCTGTTTTGCCTTTGGCTGATGTGGGAGGTTATCCCACCCGCGCTGGAGTGGCTGGTATTCCAGGCGAACTGGATTGGCGAGACGCGCGCCGACTGCACCAAAGAGGGTGCATGCTGGGTGTTTATTCATGCGCGCTTCGGCCAGTTTATGTATGGGCTCTATCCGCATGAGCTGCGCTGGCGTATTAACCTGGCACTGGTGCTGGGCATCGCCTCGATTGTCCCGATGTTTGTGAAATCCCTGCCGCATCGCGGTCGCTATATCGCCTGCTGGGCGGTGAGCTATCCCCTCACCGTCTGGCTGCTGATGTATGGCGGCCTCTTTGGCCTGGAACACGTTGAAACGCGCCAGTGGGGCGGACTGACATTAACGCTGATTATCGCTGCGGTCGGCATCGCCGGCGCGCTGCCGCTGGGCATTCTGCTGGCGCTGGGACGTCGCTCGCGTATGCCGGTCGTACGTACGCTCTCGATCATTTTTATCGAGTTCTGGCGCGGCGTGCCGCTGATTACCGTGCTGTTTATGTCGTCAGTGATGCTGCCGCTGTTTATGTCGGAAGGCACCAGCATCGATAAGCTGGTGCGCGCGCTGGTCGGGGTGATTTTGTTCCAGTCGGCTTACGTCGCCGAAGTGGTGCGCGGCGGTTTGCAGGCGCTGCCGAAAGGTCAGTATGAAGCGGCGGAGTCGCTGGCCCTCGGCTACTGGAAAACGCAGATGCTGGTGATTTTACCGCAGGCGCTGAAGCTCACGATCCCTGGCCTGGTGAATACCATTATTGCGCTGTTCAAAGATACCAGTCTGGTGATCATTATCGGCCTTTTCGATCTGTTCAGCAGCGTACAGCAGGCTACCGTCGATCCCGCCTGGCTGGGGATGTCGACCGAAGGCTATGTTTTTGCCGCGCTGGTTTACTGGATTTTCTGTTTTAGCATGTCGCGCTATAGCCAGCATCTGGAGAAGCGCTTTCACACCGGGCGTAAATCGCATTGAGGTTTTCCATGACACAACATTTGCATCACGATTCAGCTTTGATGATTTCGCTCGAAAACGTAAATAAATGGTATGGGCAGTTTCATGTGCTGAAGGATATTAACCTGCAGGTGAAGCCGCGCGAGCGCATCGTGCTGTGCGGCCCTTCCGGTTCCGGTAAGTCTACAACGATCCGCTGCATTAACCATCTGGAAGAACATCAGCAAGGACGCATTGTGGTTGACGGTATCCATTTAAATGATGATGTACGCAACATTGAACGCGTGCGGACCGAAGTAGGCATGGTGTTTCAGCACTTCAATCTTTTTCCGCATCTGACGGTGCTGCAGAACTGCACGCTGGCACCCATCTGGGTGCGTAAGACCTCGAAAAAAGAGGCTGAAGCGCTGGCAATGCACTACCTGGAGCGCGTACGCATCGCCGAGCATGCGCATAAGTTTCCGGGCCAGCTCTCTGGCGGACAGCAGCAGCGCGTGGCGATTGCGCGTTCGCTCTGCATGAAGCCGAAAATCATGTTGTTCGATGAGCCAACCTCAGCGCTGGATCCTGAGATGGTTAAAGAGGTGCTGGATACCATGATTGGGCTGGCGGAAGACGGCATGACGATGCTGTGCGTTACCCATGAGATGGGTTTTGCCCGCACCGTGGCCGATCGCGTGATCTTTATGGATCGCGGTGAGATCGTGGAGATGGCGCCGCCGGAAACCTTCTTCTCAAATCCGACATCTGAACGTACACGCGCGTTTTTATCGCAGGTTATCCATTAACGCTGAGCACAGCTTCAATGCCCCGGACAGGTTCCGGGGTGTTTTATGGCTGGAAAAGGTAAAGCGCAGAAAAGAAAAAAGCCCTTTGCATATGCAAAGGGCTTTTTCTTGTTTGATGCCTGGCAGTTCCCTACTCTCGCATGGGGAGACCCCACACTACCATCGGCGCTACGGCGTTTCACTTCTGAGTT
>NZ_JBPFDE010000021.1:0-43385 GCF_051025595.1 Pantoea phyllosphaerae | reverse complement strand
TGCGAGAGTAGGGAACTGCCAGGCATCCATTTGCGATAACCCTGACCTCACGGTCAGGGTTTTTTGCGTTTCAGGCCTGCATAAAAACACTTTCTCAGTTACACGTGTTACACCTAAACCTCTTATACATCACATTTACCGTAGCACAGCGGCGATAACGTTTCGTTGTCTCGAATGAAATGCTTTACTCATTGTTTTAACGCTGCTTATCAGCAAGGAACCTGAGGTAAAGCATGACAGAATCTAATTCGCGCTCCTCCCACTTTCAGGCAGAAGAGTCGGGGATCAGCAAGAAACGTGTCTGGGCGATCGTCGGTGCATCGTCGGGTAATCTGGTCGAATGGTTCGACTTTTACGTCTACTCATTCTTCTCACTCTATTTTGCACATATCTTTTTCCCTAAAGGGGATACCACCACGCAGCTGCTGCAAACCGCCGGGGTATTTGCCGCAGGGTTTTTAATGCGTCCCATCGGTGGCTGGCTGTTTGGCTATATTGGCGATCGGCACGGTCGTAAAAAATCGATGCTTATCTCGGTATGCATGATGTGCTTCGGCTCGCTGGTTATCGCCTGCCTGCCCGGCTATGGCAGCATTGGCATCGCGGCCCCGGCGATCCTGCTGCTGGCACGCATGTTTCAGGGACTGTCGGTGGGCGGCGAATATGGCACCAGCGCAACCTACATGAGCGAGGTGGCGCTGGAAGGGAGGAAAGGGTTTTACGCATCCTTTCAGTACGTGACGCTGATCGGCGGCCAGCTGCTGGCGGTGCTGACGGTGGTGGTGCTGCAGTTTATCCTCAGTGAAGAGGATCTACGCAGCTGGGGCTGGCGCATCCCCTTTTTTCTCGGCGCGATCCTGGCGGTCGTCGCTCTCTGGCTGCGGCGATCGCTGCATGAGACCTCAGATAATCAGAGCCGCCATCATAAAGACGCTGGCAGTATCACTGGGCTGCTGCGCAACCATACGCGCGCTTTCCTGATGGTGCTGGGTTTCACCGCTGGCGGCTCGCTAAGCTTCTATACCTTTACCACTTATATGCAAAAGTACCTGGTGAACACGGCAGGCATGGATGCGAAAAGTGCCAGCGGGCTGATGACCGCCGCACTGCTGGTATTTATGCTAATACAACCGGTTATCGGCGCGCTGTCCGATAAAATTGGCCGTCGGGGCTCGATGCTGATCTTCGGCGCAGGCGCCGCTGTCTGTACTGTGCCCATCCTCACCGCGTTGCAAAGCGTACAGAGCCCGACCATTGCCTTCTGCCTGATCATGCTGGCGCTGCTAATTACGAGCTTCTATACCGCCATCAGCGGCATCCTCAAGGCTGAGATGTTTCCGCCAGAGGTGCGCGCGCTTGGCGTCGGCTTATCTTATGCCGTCGCCAATGCCATATTCGGTGGTTCGGCAGAGTATGTGGCGCTGCTGATGAAGCAGCAGGGGATCGAAACCACGTTCTTCTGGTATGTTTCGGCGATGGGCGCGCTGGCGTTTCTGGTATCGCTACTGCTGCACAGGCGCGGCAAGGGTATCAGGCTGTAAGGTTGGCTGAGTCTGCCGGCGAAAAAAAGTGATAGCCTGCGGCCAAAGATGCCGCAGGCAGCGCATCAGAGAATACGGCTAATCAGACGGTCAATACGGATACGGCGCAGACGACGAATCAGCTTGCGCACCTTGGCTGGGTAGTCAGAGATGCTTTCCAGATCGCGGAAATGCTTCACCACCTCCGTATGCGTGCGGATCAGCGCCAGCTCTTTTTCGCGCTGCTCGGTGAGTTGCTGCAGCGGATCGTGGATCAGCACCGCATTTTCCAGATCGAGACGCCAGGCGCGCGGGTTGAGGTTATTGCCGGTAATCAACATCCACTCGTCATCGACCCACATGCCTTTCAGGTGATAGCTGTTCTCGCCATCTTTCCACAGGCGTACTGCCAGCTGCCCGTTATCGACATAATACTGCAGACGGCTGAGGAAACGACGCAGATTGATCTCATAGAGATAAGGCAGCGCGCCGATAATTTTAAACGGCTGCTCAGGCGGAATATAAAAGTCGTTGGCAGTTTTATCGCCGACGATAATTTCGACCTCTTTGCCCTCGCGCAACAGATGAATAATGCTGCGCACTAAAATGGCCGGCAGGTTGAAGTACGGCGTGCAGAGGGTGAGCTTCTGCTCGGTGCAGGGCATCAGGTGAAAAATGGTTTTATTGAGCAGGCTGCGTTTGCCCAGCCCAACCAGCGGAGTAACGGTCAGCTCTTCGTTATGGCCATCGCCGGTAAACTGGTAGTTGAAGCCGCGCAGATCCTGACGGAACTGGCGCGTTTCATTCTTGATTTCCGGGCTGGATGGACGCTCTTCACGGTCGAGGCGATTGACCGCTTCCGACTGCTTGAGATTGACATTAATCCACTCATACATAGTGTCGGCCAGCTGCGGGTTGCGAATCAGCTGATAGCGGTCATAGCGATACTTATCGTGTTGGTGCAGGTAAACGTCGTTGATGCTGGCGCCGCTGTAAAGCAGCGTATCGTCAATGATAAAGCCTTTCAGATGCAGCACGCCAAGCGCTTCGCGCGTGTTGACCGGGATCCCGTAAACCGGAATGGCAATATCCGCATGCTGGGTCGCCATCTCGCAATACCAGTCAGCATTCGTGACGCCGCGCGCTGCGCCGATGCGTCCGCGCTGAGCGCGATGCCAGTCAACCAGAATGCTGACATCCAGCTCAGGACGCGCGCGCTTCGCCGCATAGAGCGCATCCATTACTGCGCGGCCGGCATCGTCGTTTTCCATATAGAGCGCGACGATGCAGATACGGTGCTGCGCCGCGGCGATCTTTTCCAGCAGCGTGCGACGGAAGTCGGCTGGCGAGTAGAGTGTTGTCACATCCGCAGGGGACTGAGACAGCTTCGGCAACTGTGCGAGGTGTTGTTGATGCTTATTGCGTTTGAATTTAGTCAGCATCGCAGTGCGCTTCTTCTCGTTTCATTGCATGGCCTTTTGCCATCAAATCAGGGTCATAACGGTAAATAATAACATCAACCTGGTGCAGTCGGCCATTTTTTACCTTTCTCTACAAGGTTAGCTGATGTCCCCGTGTAAGGGTAAATTGAGGCTGACGATGCCTTCATCAAGCTGAACCTCCACCCCAAACCCCAGTTTGCGCGCCAGCGTAATCATGCCGCGGTTGTGCGGCATGGTGATCCCGTTGAGCTGCTGCAGACCATGATCGCGGGTATAGCGGATCATTTTTTCCAGCAGTCGCCGCCCCATGCCGAGCCCTTTTAAATCGGATCGCACCAGCACGGAGAACTCGGCGTCGATATTATCGGCGTCAGAAATCGCGCGCGTGACGCCGATAATCTCGCTGCTTCCCTGCTGCTGACGCACCGCGACAAAAGCCATTTCGCGGTCATAATCGATTTGCGTCATATTGGCGAGATCCTCATGGGTGAATTCATTGATCTCGCTGAAGTAACGGTAGTAGAGATCCTCTTTGGTGACCTGTGCGATAAAGGCGCGCAGCAGCGGCTCATCTTCCGGCAGGATAGGGCGGAACAAGCAGCTCTGGCCATCTTTCAGCGTCACGCGCTCTTCAAGCTGCTGTGGATAGGGGCGTATCGCCAGCCGCGCTTCGTTGTCGCCGCTGAACGGCGCCAGATCGAGGGTAACGTCCAGCAGCGTAAATTCGCTGCCCGCCGCCAGCAGCGGATGGATATCGAGCCGCTGGATCTCCGGGCAGTCCACCACCAGGTTGGAAACCTGTACCAGCAGCTGGCTGAGCGCGGGAATATCCAGCGTATTGAGCCCGCCGCGACTGCGGATCTTGCCGCTTTTGATCGCCTGTATCACCAGATAGCGCGCCAGCGTCATATTGAGCGGCGGCAGCGCCACCGCCGCCTGTTTGTCCGCCTGCCACTCCACGCCGCCTTCGCCCAGCAAAATCACCGGACCGAACAGCGCATCCTGCTGCACCACCACGCGCAGCTCCTGCGCCCCGGCGCGGTTCGCCATACTTTGCACCAGCAGCCCTTCGATGCGTGCCTGCGGCAGGGTCTGCTTTACCCGATCGACAATCGCTTCGGCTGCCTGCTGCACTTCCGCGGCGTTGCGCAGATAGAGCATCACGCCCTGTACCTCTGATTTATGAGCGATATCGGGCGATCGCAGCTTGAGCGCTACGGGATAGCCGATACGTTCAGCGATAGCGGCCGCATCAAGGCTGTCGCTGGCAATCCAGGTCGGCAGCATTGCCAGCCCGTATGCCTGTAGCACCGGCTGCACCTCATGGGTGTCGAGCGTGGTGACGCCCTTCGCCAGCGCCTGCGACAAGAGCTGATGCGCCTGGGCGCTGTCCTGCGTCAAACTGGCGGGCAGGGCCGGGGTTTCGCGCAGCTGTTTCTGGTTGCGGCGATACTCCACCTGGTGCATAAACGCCGTGACCGTGCCTTCCGGGGTACGCCAGGTGGGAATACCTGCCTGGGTAAAAGCGCGGCGTGCCGCCTGCGAGGAGAACTCGCCGCACCAGTTGGTCAGCAGCGTGACCTGCTTGCCGCGCGGATGGGCGGCGATAGCCTGAATGATCTGCTGCGCTGATTCGGTGGCGGGCGCCACCGCGCTGGGCGCGTGAATAATCATCAGCGCATCAAGCTCGTGGCTGCCCAGCAGGATATTCAGGCAGTCGACGTAGCGCTGCGGCGTGGCGTCATCTTTCAGGTCGAGCGGATTGCCGCGCCCCACGCCTTCCGGCAGCAGCGCGGCCAGCGCCGCCAGCGTTTCATCATTCAGCACGGCAAGCTTGCCGTTGCGCGCATAGAGTTCGTCCAGCGCCAGCGCGGCAGGCGCGGCGCCGTTGCTGACGATCATCAGCCTGTCGCCGCGTAGCGGACGCATATGGCTAAGCGATTCGACGGCGGTAAAGAGCTCATGCGTATCCTGCACGCGCAGCAGACCGGCGCGCTGGATCGCCGCATCCCAGGCGGCGTCCAGCCCGCTGTGGGTGCCAAGCAGCGCCTGCGCCTGATGGCTGCGGCCGCTTTTGATCACCAGAATAGGTTTATTACGTGAGGCGCTGCGCGAAGCGGAGACAAAACGCCGCGCGTCGCTCAGGTGTTCGAGGTAGAGCAGAATGGCGCTGGTTTTGCCGTCGCGCGCCAGAAAATCGAGCAGATCGTCAACGTCGGTATCCAGGCTGTCACCCAGTGCGATAAACCAGGAAAAGCCCAGACTGCGCTGCTGCGCCCAGTCGAGAATGGTATTGGAGACTGCCGCCGACTGGGAGATAAAGGCGATACGCCCTTTTTCTATCGGCACCGGCGAAAAGCTGGCGTTGAGTCCCTGCCAGGGCGCAAGCAGCCCGAGGCTGTTAGGGCCGAGCAGGCGAATCTGCCACTGCGCGGCGCAGCGCTTGAGTGCCTCCTGCTGGCTGGCGGGCGCAGAGAGGATAATACAGGCCTTGCACCCTTTTTCGCCCAGCTGCTGCAGCAGCTCAAGGTTGCGTTTCGCATGGGTGCAGATCACCGCCAGGTCCGGCGCGAACGGCAGGCTGTCGATGGTCGGCCAGGCGAGCACGCCGCTGACGGCTTTATATTTGGGCGTCACCGGCAGCACGGGGCCGCTGAAACCGCCCGCCAGCAAATTGCGCATCATAAAGTGACCAGCACGTCCCGGCCTGTCCGAGGCGCCAATCACCGCAATAGATTTAGGTCGTAACAGCGCTTCCAGTCCGCGTTGGCTCATCCCACTCTCCCGAAGTCGACTGGCATGATTGTAAACGCTTTTAACGCCCTTTGCCGGTTCAGCGCTCGCAGGGTGAGAGCCGCGCCAGCATTTCCGCCGCGCAGGCGCACTACGGGCTGTCGGCGATGACGCTCTGATGGGCGGGGTGATGCGGTTTCCCCGCCAGGTAGGCGTGACGGAAATGCTCGAAGTGCTGTCGCAGCGCCTGCGCGGCCGCCAGGTCGCCAGCCTGCTCCAGCAGCGCCGCGGCCACTTCGGCGGTGCAGTGCTGGCCTTCACCGTGCGCTTCGCGCAGCGTATAGCGCGACGGCGCGGTGACGTTGAGCGACATCACCGGCAGCGCATCGAGCCAGGGGCTTTTGCGAAACATTTTGCGCGCTTCGGTCCAGGTGCCGTCGAGCATAATAAACAGCGGCGGCTTGCCGCTCAGCGGCGGCGCGGTGAGCACCTCGCGGCCGGGATCGGCATAGGAGGCGGGAAAAACCACCATCGGCTGATAGTCGGGATGCGCGACGGCGCTAAGCAGCGCCGGATCGGGCTCGGTGCGCGACCAGCCGAACGCCTCGGTCTGCGGCAGAATATCGGCGATCAGCCGCCCGGTGTTGCTGGGCTTCATCGGTTCGGTATCGAACATCACCAGGCAAAAGCGGCTGCGCGCGCTTTGTGGCGCAATTGTGGCGCACAGGCAGTTTTTCTGCGGCAGCAGACAGCGCTGGCAGCGCACCACGCGGTTGCCTCGGGCGAGAAAAGGGCGAGTCGCGCGGGCAAGGCGTTGCGCACGCAGACGGAGAACGGCGTTATCAGTCATGGCTTAAGGAGAAAAGGAAAACGCTAGTGTAATCGAAGCGCGTGCGAAAAGAAAAAGGCCAGCGCGGCTGGCCTGAGAAAGTGCGTGCGGAAGAAAAGACCCCAGGAGACTTACAGCGATTCATCCAGCCATTCGTTGAAAGGCGCCTTCGGCATCGCGCCGTTCAGCATGTCTACCAGCTCGCCTTTTTTAAAAATCATAATGGTCGGGATGCTGCGGATGCGAAAACGCGCGCTCAGCGAAGGTTCCGCTTCGGTGTTCACCTTGATGAAGCGCACCTGACCGCTGCGCTCATGCGCCACCTCTTTAAAAACCGGCGCGAAGTTAACGCAGGGACCGCACCAGGGGGCCCAGAAATCGACCACTACCGGCAGATCGTCCTGCAGATATTTATCCAGCGTATCGGCGGTCGCGTTAGCGACTTCGCCATTAAACAGATCGCTGCCGCAGCGGCCGCATTTTGCGCCATCGGCGACGCGCTCGGGAGGAACGCGATTGGTTGCCTGACAGGAAGCACATACCGTATTCATATTTACCTCAAAGGGTTTGCAGGTGCCAGTCTTGTAAATATTGTCCATTATGAGAAGGTTGCGAACCGCCCTCAAACTGGATTGTCCAATAGGTTCAATAGTTGATAGCTAAGCGCTAATACATCAGGTAATCTGCGCGCTCTCAATGCAGGAGGAACAGATGAACGACGAATTTAAAGGCAAAAGTGGCAAGGTAAAAGTGATGTACGTGCGAGATGAGGGCGAGTCAGGCTCACGCGCGCCGAACCCGCGTACCGGCAAAGGAGGTGGCCGCCCAGCCCGTCAGGAAGATTCTCGTCGTTCCTCTGGCGCAGGCCGTCGTAGCGAAGAGGGCAGCAGCCGTAAGCCGCGTAGCGATGAGGGTAGCCGTCGTCCTCGTAGCGACGAAGGCAGCCGCAAACCGCGCAGCGATGAAGCCTTCTCGCCATGGCGCACCGTGTCGCGTCCGCCGAGCGAGCGCGCCTCCGTAGAAGAGAAACAGCCGGAGCAGGGCGGCAAAGCCGCTATCGATCCAGAAGTGATCCGTCGTCAGCGTCAGGAAGAGACGCGCGTCTACGGCGAAAATGCCTGCCAGGCACTGTTCCAGAGCCGCCCCGAAGCGATCGTGCGCGCCTGGTTCGTGCAGAGCGTAACGCCGCGTTTCCGCGAGGCGCTGCGCTGGCTGGCGGCGAACCGCAAAGCCTATCACGTCGTCGAGGATGCTGAGCTGGCGAAGGCCTCCGGCACCGAACACCACGGCGGCGTCTGCTTTATTATCAAAAAACGCATGGGCATGGCGGTCAGCGAGTGGCTGAGCCAGGCCGGTGAGAAAGATTGCGTGCTGGCGCTGGAAGATGTCAGCAACCCGCACAACCTGGGCGGCATTATGCGCAGCTGTGCGCATTTCGGCGTAAAAGGTTTGCTGGTGAACGACGCCTCGCTGCTGGAGTCGGGCGCGGCGGTGCGTACCGCTGAAGGCGGTGCAGAACACGTTCAGGCGATCAGCGGCGAAAGTTTTGCCGCCGGTCTGGAAGCGTTCCGCAAAGCGGGCTACACCATCGTCACCACTTCAAGCCACGAGGGCACGCCGCTGGCGAAAGCGGAGCTGCCGGCGAAGATGGTGCTGGTGCTGGGGCAGGAGAGAGAAGGCCTGTCCGATAGCGCGTTCCAGCAGGGCGATATCAGCCTGTCGATCGGCGGCACCGGCAACGTCGAGAGCCTTAACGTCTCGGTGGCCACCGGCATTCTGCTTGCCGAATGGTGGCGTCAGAACGCATAAAAAAACGGGCCGAAAGGCCCGTTTTTGTTTCTGTCCTGGTAAGGCTTTGTGCCGAAGCGCTGTTTACCCACGTCCTGAATCAGTGCGCGCCGCCGCCGCCGCTGCCGGAGCCAAACGGTGGGCGGGCAAACCAGATCAGCACCAGCAGAATCAAAAACACGCCGGCCGAGGCCCAGAAGATCTCGTTGGCGGAGATAATTAACCCCTGGTTGGTGATCTGCTGCGCGATATAGGCAGACGCCTGCTGATGGCTCATCCCCATGCCTTCCAGCTGCGCATACATCTGCTGCGCATTGGGGTTATAGGGCGTAATCGACTCGGTAAAGGTGCTGTGGTGCATCGATTCCCGGTTGGTCCACATAGTGGTGGTAATCGAGGTGCCAATGGAGCCAGCCAGCGTACGCACAAAGTTCGACAGGCTCGACGCTGCCGCCAGCCGCTCGGGCGGCAGGCCCGAAAGGGTAATGGTGGTGAGCGGCATAAAGAAACAGGCGACCGCGAACCCCTGGATAAACTGCGGCCAGGCCGACGCGCCGAAGTCCATTGAGGGCTCAAAGGTATAGGCGCGCCAGTAGAAGCAGATGGCGTACATGATAAAGCTGAAGGTTACCAGCCGACGCATATCCAGCTTGTGGGCGAAGCGACCGATAATTGGCGACAGGATCACCGGAATGATCCCCACCGGCGCAGACGCCAGGCCAGCCCAGGTGGCGGTGTAGCCGTAGACCTCCTGCAGCAGCTGCGGCAGCAGCACAATCGAGCCGAAATAGAGCATATAGGCCAGGCTAATAGAGAGGCAGCCGATGGTGAAGTTGCGCGACTTAAATAGCGTCAGATCGACAATCGGGTGATCGTCGGTTAGCTCCCACACCAGCAGCACCGCCAGCGACACCACGGCGACCACCGTCAGCACCACAATCTCGGTGGAGTTAAACCAGTCAAGCTCCTTACCGCGGTCCAGCATCACCTGCAGAGAGCCGATGCCCACCACCAGCAGCACCAGACCCACCACGTCGATAGGGCGCACCTCGGTGCGGGTCTCGCGGCCGCGCAGCGTCTGCAGCGTCAGCATCACCACCACCGCGCCAATCGGCACGTTAATAAAGAAGATCCAGCCCCAGTGATAGTTATCGCTGATCCAGCCGCCGAGAATCGGCCCGCAAATCGGCGCGACAATCACCGTCATCGCCCACAGCGAGAGGGCGATGCTGCGTTTGGCGGGCGGATAGTTGCTGAGCAGCAGGCTCTGCGACAGCGGGATCAGCGGGCCGGCCACCACGCCCTGCAGGATGCGGAAGAAAATCAGCATCTCCAGGCTTTCTGACATGCCGCACGCCCAGGAGGCGAGGGCGAACAGAATCGTTGCCCAGGTAAAGAGTTTTACCTCGCCGACGCGCTTCGCCAGCCAGCCGGTAATCGGAATGGAGATAGCGTTCGCCACCCCAAACGAGGTAATGACCCATGTGCCCTGCGAGTTAGAGGCGCCCAGATTGCCTGCGATGGTCGGGATCGCCACGTTAGCGATGGTTGAATCCAGCACCTGCATAAAGGTCGCCAACGACAGCGCGATGGTCATCAGGACCAGCGGCGCGCCTTCTAGCGGTTTTTGTGCCATGACAGCCTCCGCGTGATCATCCGGCGTTGGCGCGAACGATGTCAGTAATCAGCTGGTTCACCGGCGCCAGGTCGATCGCCAGCGCATTGCTGCTATAGGCGGCCTGCTGACGAACGCTGGTGGCGAGGACGCTGCCGTCTTTATTGGTGGTATCAACTTTCACCAGCGTCGACAGGCCAATACGCAGCGGATGCCTCGCGATCTCGTCCGGGTTAAGCTCGATACGCACCGGCAGACGCTGCACCACTTTGATCCAGTTACCGGTGGCGTTCTGCGCAGGCAGCAGCGAGAAGGCGCTGCCGGTGCCCATATCCAGACCGACCACTTTGCCGTGATAGACCACGTCGTCGCCATAGATATCGGCTACTACCGTCGCATCCTGGCCGATACGTACGCCCGCCAGCTGCGTCTCTTTAAAGTTGGCGTCGATCCACAAGTTGGTCGCGGGCACCACCGCCATGAGCGGCGTGCTGGTGCTGATTTGCGAGCCGACCTGCACGCTGCGGCGCGACACGTAGCCATCCATTGGGCTGCGAATATCGGTACGCTGCAGCGCCAGCCAGGCGTCGCGCAGTTCTGCGGCGGCCTGTTTGACCGCCGGCTGCTCTTCCAGCGAGGTGTTGAGGATCATCGCCTGGTTGGCGTTGTACTGCTGCACCGCCACGTCGAGCTGCGCTTTCGCGGTAGCGACCGCGTCGCGCGAGTGCTGCAGCTCTTCACGGCCGATCAGGTTAGACGCTCCCAGTGGTTCGCGGCGTTTCAGATCCGCTTCCGCCTGCGCCAGCGCGGTTTGCTGCAGCGCGATGCTCGCCTGATACTGCTTTGCGTTGATCATCAGCTGATGGGTCTGACGCACGCTGGTGGCCAGCGCGGTCTGGGCTTTTTCAAACGCCTGCTCGGCGTCGGTTTTATCCAGTGAAACCAGCACGTCGCCTTTCTTCACAAAATCGGTATCGTCGAACCAGACCTTGTTAACGCTGCCCGACACCTGCGCCATGACCTGCACCTGATTTCCGGCCACGTAGGCGTCGTCTGTTTCCTGGAAATGCCGCAGCACCAGGAACCAGTAAACGCCCCAGGCGATGCCAGCCAGCACAAAAAGCAGCGCCAGCAGAATCAGCACTTTTTTACGCGTCTTCTTTTTTTGGGCTGGCTGTTGCAGGCTTTGCGCCTCCGCTGTTGCACTCATCTCTGTCTCCAACTGTTTCATATGCCGGGGCGCGATTGTCCCTTTTCACGGAGCCCGAGTCGAAAAAAGCCAGCGACAAGGCGCTGGCCGGATAAAAGGGGATTAAAATAACGGTTTCGACAGGTGATTGTGTCGCAGTTCTTGCTATTAGCGAGAGAGGGTGGCGATGACCTGGTCTTCGTCCATTTTGTCGAGGCGATTGAGCAATTTACGCGTGATGCCTTCCAGCTGCGATTTCTCGTCGTTCGACAGCGAAGACCAGAGATATTGCAGGCTCTGATGCTGAGGGGGCAGCAGCTGACGCAGGAACTCATTCCCTTTTTCGGTAAGATGCAGATGAAGGCAGCGACGATCGTTGTCGCTCTCGCGACGCTCGATCCAGCCGCGCTTCTCCAGCTCATCGGCGATGCGCGTGGCGTTGGTGCGTGAAGAACCCAGCGCGGCGCTCAGCTCGGAGGGCTGAATGCTTTGGTTTTCCTGCGCATCCAGCGTAATCAGCGCCATGAATAAGGTTTCGTTAATTCCCTGCGCCTTTAACATCTTATTGCGATTTTCCAGCAGCTTTCCCTGCATGTGCATGCACAGACGCGTCAGAATGATTTCGTGCAGCGGGAAATCTTTATGGCGATTTGCGCGGATGTTAAGCATCTGTTCAATGGGAGTAAACGAACTTTCCATTATAAAAAAACCTCACTAGTTGCAGCTAATATAGTAACGATGGTGACAGATTAAGCGTAGTCATTTTTACTCCGCGCAATGGTTCAGAAGATCACACTGTCGTCATCAGGTGTTTCCAGGCCGCTCCCTGACCCTGGGTACGAAACCCCTCGTCTCTGCCACTTCCGCCGCAGGGCACGATATCTAAACGGGAAGAAACTTTTTGTTTGCTAAATAATTTCGCAAGAAAAAATAACTTGTGTGAATAAGTTTGTTGCTAACCATAACAAAACTAACCATTCATGACCAGACTCAATGACATGTTTGGTATTTTATTTACTTACTTAAGTGGTTTTCGAAGCGGTAACCGCGCCACCAAATCAGCAGGTTGAGCAGCGTCATCACCACGCCAGCGGCGCATACGCCGTACCAGCCGGCAACGTGATAGGCGTTGGCCGAAAGCAGCGAACCCAATGCGCCGCCAATAAAATAGCTGGTCATATAGCCAGCAGTAAGGCGATTGCGCGCCTCGGGCATCTGACTATAGATCACACTCTGGTTGGTGATGTGCACCCCCTGAACCGCCAGGTCGAGCAGCAGGATGCCGACAATCAGCGCCGCCAGCGAGTGGGCACCCAGCGCGGTCATCCCCCAGGAGGCGAGCATAATCAGCAGGCCCAGCGTGGTGGTAAGCCTGGCTTTACCCTTATCCGCCAGCGATCCGGCCTGACGCGCCGCCAGCGCGCCCGCCGCGCCGACCAGCCCGAGCAGGCCAATCTCACCCTCGGAGTAGCCGTAAGGCGGCGAGGCGAGCAGAAACGCCATTGACGTCCAGAGCACGCTAAAGTTGGCAAAAGAGAGACAGCCAGCCCAGGCGCGAGTGCGCATCACGCGATTCGACCGGTAGATCTGGAAAATCGATTTCAGCAGCTGCGGATAGTTAAGCGACACCGTAGGTTTCACCTGCGGCAGAAAGCGCCACAGCGCCAGCGCCATCAGCACCATCAGCACGCTGGCGGTCCAGTAAACGGTGCGCCAGCCGCCCAGCTGCGCCAGCGCGCCCGCCACGGTACGCGCCAGCAGAATGCCGAGCAGCAGGCCGCTCATCACCGTGCCGACGATTCTGCCGCGCTTCTCCGGCGGTGCCAGCGTTGCGGCCAGCGGCACCAGGATCTGCGCCACCACCGAGAACAGGCCGGTCAGCACCGTACCCAGCAGCAGCAGGGTAAAAGAGGAGGAGGTGGCGGTCATCACCATGCCGCCCGCCGCCAGCAGGCTCATGCCGACGATCAGGGCGCGACGCTCAAGCATATCGCCAAGCGGCACCAGCAGCAGCAGGCCGCACGCGTAGCCCAGCTGCGCCGTGGTAACGATAAAGCCCGCCATGCTGACGGAGAGGTGGAAGTTCTGGGCAACGGTATTGAGCAGCGGCTGGACATAGTAGTTGCTGGCCACAGAGAGACCCGTGGCAACGGACATCAGCAACACCAGCGCAGGGGTCAGCGTATGGCGATGAGCATTCATTTATCAGGCGCGCAGAGAGTAATAATCATAATCGGTTAATAGTAACCGAAAAAACTATTTCACTGAGGGGGAATTTGACAGGACCTACCAGTTGGTTCGACAAAAGGGGGTGGGCAAAGGGGCAGAGCAAGCACACTGCCCCTGAAGCGACCTGTGACTTATTTAGCGGCCGCAAGCGCGTCCTGAATCCAGCGATCGAACTGCTGCTGATGGGCGCTGATCCAGCCGTCGACGTGACGGTTAATATCCGCTTCAGACGCCTGACCGGCATGCATCGCCGCATTTTCCGCATTGATATCGGTAATCGGCAGCTTCATCTCGGTAAACAGCGCCGCCGCCGCCGGGTTCTTCTCCGCCCAGGCTTTGTTGGCCACGATATGCATACTATTGACCGGGAAACCGTAGTTGGCGCCGTTCGGCAGTTTAGTATCGACCTTGCTCTGCGCGCCCGGCAGCGACGAGAACGGCACCTGCAGCCACACCACGTCGCGGCCCGGCTTCAGCACATCGCTCAGCCAGTAGGGCGTCCAGGTATAGTAAAGGATCGGCTTGCCCTGCTTAAAGCGCGCCAGAGTATCGGCGACCATCGCCGAGTAGTTGCCCATATTGGCAGTCACGGTGTCGCTGAGGCCGAAGGCGCTGTTCTGATGATTGATAACCGCTTCGCAGCCCCAGCCCGGCGTACAGCCGGTCATATCCGCTTTGCCGTCGCCGTTGCTGTCGAACAGCTGCGCGATTTTCGGATCTTTCAGCTGCGCAATATTGGTGATGTGGTACTGCTCGGCGGTTTTCTTGTCGATCAGGTAGCCCTGTGCCGCGCCGGAGACGTAGGTGCCTGCGCGATAGAATTTTTTATCGCCGCCCGCGGCGTTATACATATCGTCATGCAGCGGCTGCCAGTTGGTGGCGATAAAGGTGAGGTCACCGGCGGCGATGGAGGTGTAGGCGACGTTATAGTCAATTTCGCTCGGCTTTTCGACGCTGTAGCCCAGCTTTTCCAGCGCGCGGCTCACCAGCAGCGTCTGGAAGCCCTCTTCGGCGATGGTGCTCTGTGCAGGCTTAACGGTCACGCCTTTGCCCGGCAGATCGGCGGCGGACGCCTGCGAAAGCGCGAACGTGGTCAGCACGGCGGCGAGGAGAGGTGCGGTCTTGCGCATAGTTATTCCTTATTGTCGGCGTTGCGAGGCGGGCGGCCGCGAGGGCCGCCCGAAAAATCAGGCTTTACGAAAAGGACGCGTCAGCAGGCCGATTGGGCCGGTATGGCGCCAGCGGCGGCTGCCGCGGCTGCGGCCGTCGCGACCCACAGACTGGGTTAAACGGTCAAGGACAATGGCGAGGATCACGATGCCGACGCCGCCCACGGTGGCGAGTCCCATATCGAGACGGCCGATGCCGCGCAGCACCATCTGGCCCAGCCCGCCGACGGCGATCATCGAGGCGATCACCACCATCGACAGCGCCAGCATCAGCGTCTGGTTGACGCCTGCCATAATGGTCGGCATCGCCAGCGGCAGCTGCACCTTAAACAGCATCTGACGCGGGCTGGCGCCGAACGACTCGCTGGCCTCGATCAGATCGGCAGGCACCTGCCTGATGCCGAGGATGGTCAGGCGCACCATCGGCGGCAGGGCGAAAATAATGGTCACCACCACGCCGGGGACGTTGCCGATGCCGAACAGCATGACGATAGGCACCAGATAAACAAACGCCGGCGTGGTCTGCATCGCATCCAGCAGCGGCCGAATGATACGGCTTGCACGCTCGCTGCGCGCCAGCCAGATGCCGAGCGGCAGCCCAATGACGATGCAGAACAGCAGCGCGGTCAGCACCAGCGCCAGCGTCACCATCGCCTGCGACCAGGCGCCGATCGCGCCGATGAGCACCAGCGAGATGAGCGTGGCGACGCCCATCGCCGGGCTGGCGATCTGCCAGGCGATCAGGGCAAACACCACGATCGCTACCGGCGCAGGCAGGCTCTGCAGCAGCTGCTGAAAGGCGCTCAGGATATAGTCCACCGGCACCCGCACGCCCTGAAACAGCGGGCGGAAGTGATTCACCACCCAGTCGATGCCTTCCGTCACCCAGCGATCGAGCGGGATCAGCGTCTTATGAAAGGGATCGAGCAGGTTAAAATGTTCCGGCTGCGGCGCAGGCGCGCTGCTCAGCCAGTCGCTGCCGCTGGAGGCGGCGTCATGGGCGGCACCGCCGTCGGGCGTGCCCCAGGCGTCAGCGCCATTGCTGGCGGACGCGGCGTGCTGCGTGGCATCCTCCCCCGCGATGGACCAGGGATCGCTGCTCGCCGGGGTGGCGGCGTCGGTCTGCGGCGCGGCGCTCGCGCCCTCCCACGGATGGCTGTTCTGTTCACTCATGACGACGCTCCCTCACGATCTAACGCACGTAACAACATGCCTTTGGAAATGATGCCAACATACTGATGCGCTTCGCCCACCACCGGCACAGCGCAGGGCGCGTGCGCGACATGGCCGAGCAGATCGTTCAGCGAGGTATCGTAGGGAACGGCGGCCGGGGCGTCGAGCAGGGCGCTATCGAGCCCTTCGCCCGCCGCCAGCGCCGCTTTCAGCGAGTCGGTCGAGACCACGCCGATAAACTTCTGCTTCTCCAGCACATAGCCGAATTCGCGATCCTCATCCTGCAACAGCTTGATGGCGGAGCGCGGGCCGAAGCCGGGCGCCTTGCGGATCAGCGATCCTGCGCTGCGGCGGGCGATATCTTTCGCGCTGAAGACGTGGCTGATATCGACGCCGCGGAAGAAGGTGCGCACGTAGTCGTTGGCCGGGTTATTCAGAATATCGTCCGGCGTGCCGACCTGCACTACTTCGCCGCCCTGCATAATGGCGATGCGGTCGCCGATGCGCATCGCCTCGTCGAGATCGTGGGAAATAAAAATAATGGTGCGCTGATGTTTCGCCTGCAGCTTCACCAGCTCGTCCTGCATCTCGGTGCGGATCAGCGGGTCGAGCGCAGAAAAAGCTTCGTCCATCAGCAAAATATCGGGATTGATCGCCAGCGCACGCGCCAGTCCAACGCGCTGGCGCATGCCGCCAGAAAGTTCATCGGGATAAGCGTGGGCGTAATTTTCCAGCCCGACCTGACGCAGGGCGTCCAGCGCTTTTTCCTGACGTTCCGCCAGCGGCACGCCGGCTAATTCCATGCCAAAAGCGGTATTATTTAGCACGTCCATATGCGGCATCAGCGCAAATGACTGGAAGACCATGCTGATCTTATTTCTGCGCACGTCGCGCAGGTCACTGTCGGATATTTTGGCGATATCGACGCCGTCAATAATTACCTGGCCCCGTGTGGGCTCGATCAGACGATTGAGAAGGCGAACCATGGTCGATTTTCCCGAGCCGGAAAGTCCCATGATGACGAATATCTCGCCTTCTTCAATAGCCAGACTGGCGTTTTTGACGCCCAGCGACAAACCGGTTTTTGCCAGTATTGTCTCTTTGCTTTCTCCTTGCTCAATATATTTAAATGCGCGGTCGGGGTTGTCCCCAAATATTTTATATAAATTCTTTACTTCAACTTTAATTGCCATGCAGTGATAAAGTCCTGGTTAAATTATTTTTGAAGTTCAGCTTTCCTGGTCAAATTTACGCGGGTCATACCGTAACACACTGACACTATCTGACAACCCTGAATGGCAATATTTACATGAGGCGAAATATTGTGATGGGCAGAATTTCCAGTGCTCGCAAGGGATGAGGGCGAAATATTTTTTTTGTCGCGGAAGGGCGAATTGATGGCGATTCGGCGCTGCCGGAGGCGGAATTCTCAGAAAAGCGCGCGGCGAAAAGAGAACATTACTCTGTCGTCAAAGCGTAATAATGGGGAAATAGAAAGGGCGGTGCGCGAAATAACCGGCAAGCGGCCGAGCAGGAAAAAATAATCATGCCGGGCCGCATTGCACCCGGCATCAGCGGTTTAAAAGTCCCAGTCTTCGTCTTCGGTTTCTACCGCTTTGCCCATCACGTAGGAGGAGCCGGAGCCGGAGAAGAAATCGTGATTTTCATCGGCGTTGGGCGAGAGGGCAGCGAGAATCGCCGGATTTACCGCGGTAAGCTCTGCCGGAAACAGCGCCTCATAACCCAGGTTCATCAGCGCCTTATTGGCGTTGTAGTGCAGAAAGGTCTTCACCTCTTCCGTCCAGCCGACGTCGGCATAGAGCGCCTCGGTATAGGCGACCTCATTCTCATACAGCGCCAGCAGCAGGTCGTAGGCGAACTGCTGCAGCGCCGCTTTGCGCGCGTCATCAACCTGCGCCAGCGCCTGCTGATATTTATAGCCGATGTAGTAGCCATGCACCGCTTCGTCACGGATGATCAGCCGAATGAGATCGGCGGTATTGGTCAGCTTGCCGCGGCTTGACCAGTACATCGGCAGCCAGAAGCCGGAGTAAAAGAGAAATGACTCGAGAAACACGCTGGCGATCTTTTTCTTCAGCGGATCCTCGGCGTGGTAGTGCTGCAGAATAATGCGCGCCTTGTTCTGCAGCGCCTCGTTCTCCTCGCTCCACTGATAGGCGGCGTCGACGTCGCGGGTGTGGCAGAGCGTGGAGAAGATTGAGCTGTAGGAGCGCGCGTGCACCGCCTCCATAAAGCTGATATTGGAGAGCACCGCCTCTTCGTGCGGCGTCAGCGCGTCCGGCATCAGGCCCGGCGCGCCAATCACATTTTGAATAGTGTCGAGCAGCGTCAGCCCGGTAAACACCCGAATCGTGAGCTGCTGCTGCTGGCTGTCCAGCGTCTGCCAGGCGGGCAGATCGTTCGACAGCGGCACCTTTTCCGGCAGCCAGAAGTTGCTGGTAAGACGGTTCCACACCTCTAGATCTTTCTCGTCCTGAAGACGGTTCCAGTTAATCGCCTGAATCTGTTGTAGTCGCATAGTTTCTATCACAGGGCGCAGGAAACGCAGCCCTGCACCTCCGTGCCCTGTAGCGCCATCTGGCGCAGTCGAATGTAGTAAAGCGTTTTGATGCCTTTCTTCCAGGCGTAAATCTGCGCTTTGTTGATGTCGCGGGTGGTGACGTCGTCGCGGAAAAAGAGCGTCAGCGACAGGCCCTGATCGACATGCTGCGTCGCTTCGGCATAGGTGTCGATAATCGCTTCCGGCCCGATCTGGTAGGCATCCTGATAGAGCGCGAGGTTCTCGTTGGTCAGGAAGGGCGCGGGATAGTAAACGCGTCCGGTTTTGCCCTCTTTGCGGATCTCAATGCGCGACACAATCGGGTGGATGCTCGAGGTGGCGTGGTTGATATAGGAGATCGAACCGGTCGGCGGAATCGCCTGCAGGTTCTGGTTATATAACCCGTGCGCCATCACCGCTTCGCGCAGCGCCTGCCAGTCGGCGCGCGTCGGCAGCGCAATGCCCGCCTCGGCGAACAGCTGCGCCACGCGCCCGGTGCGCGGCAGCCAGTCGCGCTCGACATACTTGTCGAAGTACGTGCCGCTGGCATAGGTCGATTGCTCGAAGCCGTCGAACCGCTGCCCGCGCTCGCGCGCCAGCTGATTCGAGGTGCGCAGGGCGTAGTAAGTGACGCAGTAGAAATAGAGGTTGGTAAAATCGAGCCCTTCCAACGACCCGTAGACAATCCCTTCCCGCGCCAGATAGCCGTGCAGGTTCATCTGGCCCAGACCGATGGCGTGCGATCGCTGGTTGCCTTCGGCCACCGACGGCACCGAGCCGATATGGCTCATATCGGAGACCGCCGTCAGCGCACGCACCGCCACCGCCACGGTATTGGCCAGATCGCCTGAATCCATGGCGTGCGCGATATTCAGCGAGCCGAGGTTGCAGGAGATATCCTTGCCGACGCGGCGATAGCTGAGATCCTCGTTGAACTCGCTGGCGCTGTTGACCTGCAAAATCTCCGAGCAGAGGTTGCTCATATTGATGCGACCGGCGATTGGGTTGCTGCGGTTCACGCTGTCCTCATACATGATGTAGGGATAGCCGGACTCGAACTGGATCTCCGCCAGCGTCTGGAAAAAGTCGCGCGGCTCGATCCAGCGCTTGCGGATGCGGTCGTCCGCCACCATCTCCTCATACTTTTCGCTGATGCTGATGTCGCCGAACGCCTGGCCATAGATGCGCTCGACGTCCCAGGGAGAAAAAAGCGCCATCTGGCGGTTCTCTTTCGCCAGCTGAAAGGTGATATCGGGGATCACCACGCCGAGCGACAGCGTCTTGATGCGGATCTTCTCGTCGGCGTTTTCCCGCCGGGTATCGAGAAAGCGCAGAATATCGGGGTGATGCGCGTTGAGCCAGACCGCACCCGCACCCTGACGCGCGCCAAGCTGATTGGCGTAGGAGAAGGCGTCCTCCAGCATCTTCATCACCGGAATCACGCCCGACGACTGATTCTCGATGCGTTTGATCGGCGCGCCGTTTTCGCGCAGGTTAGAGAGCAGAAACGCCACGCCGCCGCCGCGCTTAGAGAGCTGCAGCGCGGAATTCACCGCGCGGCCAATCGACTCCATATTGTCTTCGATGCGCAGCAGGAAACAGGAGACCAGCTCGCCGCGCTGCTGTTTGCCGCAGTTAAGGAAGGTCGGGGTCGCAGGCTGAAAGCGGCCGCTCAGCATCTCCTCCAGCAGCGATTGCGCCAGCGTCTCACTGCCCTGCGCCAGCGTCAGCGCCACCATGCAGGCGCGCTGTTCGAAGCTCTCCAGATAGCGTTTGCCGTCGAAGCTCTTTAGCGTATAGCTGGTGTAGAACTTCCACGCGCCGAGAAAAGTTTTAAACTCAAAGCCCCAGGCCGCCGCCTCGTCATGAAAACGGCACAGAAAGTCGAAGTCGTACTGGTTCAGCACCGCCGCTTCGTAATAGCCTTCGTCCACCAGATAGCGCAGGCGCTCCGCCGCGCTGGCGAAAGCGACCGTATTCGGCGCGACGTGCTGCAGAAAGAACTGGCGGGTCGCTTCGCGATCTTTGCTGAACTGGATGCGGCCATCGGCATCGTAGAGGTTGAGCATGGCGTTCAGCGCGTGATAGTCGAGCGTTACGCCATTGAGGGTGTCTGTTGTTGCCAAAATTGGGTTACTCCCGCTTTAACCGTGGCGATGTCGTCCGGCGTGCCCATCAGCTCAAAGCGGTAGAGCACGGGAACCTGGCATTTTTGCGCGATGATGTCGCCCGCCAGGCAGTAAGCCTCGCCGAAATTGCGGTTGCCCGCGGCGATCACGCCGCGAATGCCGCGCCGGTTCGATTCATCATTAAGAAAGTGAATAACCTGTCTGGGCACCGCGCCGCGACTGCCGCCGCCGCCGTAGCTGGGCACCACCAGAATATAGGGCTGGCGCTGCTGCAGGCGCCCGGCCAGATCGAGCGGAATGCGCCGCGCCGGCAGGCCCAGACGGGTAATAAACCGATGGGTGTTTTCCGACTGGCTGGAGAAGTAGACCAGTGGAAACATGGCGCTACTCTCCTGCCGCCGCAAGCTGACCCAGAGCGGCGATTTTGTCTGGACGGAAGCCGCTCCAGTGGTCGCTGCCCGCCATCACCACCGGCACCTGACGGTAGCCGAGCGCTTTCAGGTCGGCGGCGGCGTCAGGCTGCGCGTCAAGATTGATCAGCTGACAGGCGATGCCGTGACGATCCATTGCCTGCTTCGTCGCGTTGCACTGGACACAGTGATCTTTAGTGTAAATAATAATGCGCATGATTCGTATTTCCCTTAACGCATGGGCCTGTTGGGGTAAACCGCAGACGATACGCTGTTTTCTGGACGGCGCCGCGGCTTGCATTTTGTGTCTGGACGATAGAGAAGATACTAGATATAGGGCCTAAAAAATTCAAGCGCGCTATATATAGGGTTTTTGGCAAAAGATAGGCAAAAGACGGTTAACGCCAGGCAGCATGGGGATCGGGGCAGGAGAAAAAAATTTTAAATAGGCCGAGGCGGGTAAAGGGCGAAAAAAAGCCCCGCTTGCGCGAGGCCTTGAAAGTTCTGATGAGATTAGCGGCGACCGACCAGCAGCGCGCCTAACACCAGGCCGACCGCGGCGCCGATGCCCACGCCGTGCCAGGGCTTGTCGTGCACGTAGGCGTCAACCTGGTAGCCCGCATCGCGCGCTGCCTGCGAGACGCGATTATGACCGCCGTTCAGTTTCGCACGCGTCTGCTTCAGCAGCGCCTGCGCCTGACTGCGCGCAGAGTCCACCTCATCTTTCGCTTCGCTGCCGTAAGATTTCAGCAGCGCTTCCAGTGAATCAGCGAGATCGTTCACATCCTGGTTAACATCAATGTCATCGTTTTTAGTGGTTCGATTAAACATTTTTTCGCTCCCTTTGATTTTAAACGTAATACTGAGTGTAGACGATGCAGAGATAAACGCATCGGCACATCCGGGGTTTAGGGAAATTCCGAAAGCCGCACGGCGGCGTGCTGTTGTAAGGTTGCGAGGCTTGAAAGAAGAGAGGAAAGAGCATGTATTTACGACCCGATGAGGTAGCGCGCGTTCTGGAGAAGGCGGGATTCGAAGTTGACGAGGTCACGCCCAAAGCTTACGGCTATCGCCGTGGCGACAGCTATGTCTATGTTAACCGCGAAGCCCGTATGGGACGCACGGCGCTGGTGATCCACCCCACGCTAAAAGAGAAGAGTCAGCCGTTCGCCGAACCGGCGTCAGAGATGAAGACCTGCGATCACTACACGCGGTTTCCGCTTTACCTGGCGGGCGAGTCGCAGGAGCACTACGGCATTCCCCACGGATTCAGTTCGCGCATTGCGCTGGAGCGCTACCTGCAAAGCGTCTTCGGCTGACGGCGGCCAGCCCCGTCAGCGCGGGGCGCGGCGCTTTTTTAGCAAAACCTTATCTTTTATCACGTTGCAATTCCCGGCGGCGACGCGTATAACCCTGCCATATAGATGTTTAGACGTCCATATGGATAAGAAGATGAGTGAACAGGAAAACCCGTCACGGGAACAATTCAAACGCACGATGAAAACGCGCCATCTGGTGATGCTATCGCTGGGCGGCGTGATCGGCACCGGGCTGTTTTTCAATACCGGCTATATTATTTCCACCACCGGCGCGGCGGGCACGCTGCTTGCCTACCTGATCGGCGCGCTGGTGGTCTGGCTGGTGATGGTCTGCCTCGGCGAACTGTCGGTGGCGATGCCGGAAACCGGCGCCTTTCACGTCTACGCCGCGCGCTACCTCAGCCCGGCTACCGGCTACACCGTCGCCTGGCTCTACTGGCTCACCTGGACGGTGGCGCTCGGCTCCAGCTTTACCGCCGCGGGCTTCTGTATGCAGTACTGGTTTCCCCAGGTCCCGGTATGGATCTGGTGTCTGCTGTTCTGCGTCGCCATCTACTTACTGAATATCATCTCCACGCGCTTTTTCGCCGAAGGGGAGTTTTGGTTTTCCCTCATCAAGGTTGTCACCATCATCGCCTTTATCGTGCTGGGCGCGGCGGCGATGTTCGGCTTTATCCCGCTGAAAGATGGCAGCGCCGCGCCGGGACTGGGCAATCTCACCCAGCACGGCTGGCTGCCGCACGGCGTGCTGCCGATTATCATGACCATGGTGGCGGTTAACTTCGCCTTTTCCGGCACCGAGCTGATCGGCATCGCCGCAGGGGAAACGGAAAATCCACAGAAGGTGCTGCCGCTGGCGATCCGCACCACGGTGGCGCGACTGATTATCTTCTTCGTCGGCACGGTGCTGGTGCTGGCGGCGCTGATCCCGATGGAGCAGGCGGGGATCGTCAAAAGCCCCTTTGTGGTGGTGTTTGAAAAGATCGGTATTCCTTACGCGGCCGATATCGTTAACTTCGTTATTCTTACGGCGATCCTCTCGGCGGCCAACTCCGGGCTCTACGCCTCGGGGCGCATGCTCTGGTCGCTGGCGAATGAAAAGACGCTGCCGCACTGCTTCGCCCGCGTCAATCAACGCGGCGTGCCGCAGCTGGCGATCACCGTCAGCATGCTGGGCGGCGTGCTGGCGCTGCTCTCCAGCGTTATCGCGCCGGACACGGTGTTCGTCGCGCTGTCGGCCATCTCCGGCTTTGCGGTGGTCGCCGTCTGGCTCAGCATCTGCGCGTCGCACTATATGTTCCGCCGCCGTCATCTGGCGCAGGGCAGGGCGCTGGGCGAGCTGGTTTACCGCGCGCCGCTCTATCCGCTGACGCCGATACTGGGTTTCGCCCTCTGTCTGCTGGCGTGCGTCGGACTGGCATTCGACCCTTCGCAGCGCATTGCGCTCTGGTGCGGCATTCCCTTTGTGCTGCTCTGCTATGCGGTTTACGCTGTTACCCATAAAAAATCGCAGGCTGAGGAGGCCAAAGATGCAGCATAATTCCGTGGCGCAGGCGCTGGCTGAAAGCGACATGCTGATTCTGGACGGCGCGCTGGCGACCGAACTGGAGGCGCGCGGCTGCAACCTGGCGGACGCCCTCTGGTCCGCTAAGGTGCTGATGGAAAATCCTGAGCTGATCTATCAGGTACACTACGATTATTTCGCCGCCGGCGCGCGCGTCGCCATTACCGCCAGCTATCAGGCGACGCCGCAGGGCTTCGCCGCGCGCGGGCTGGATGAGGCGCAGTCGCTGCAGCTTATCGCCCGCAGCGTTGAGCTGGCGCGGCGCGCGCGCGACGACTATCGCGCCGCAAGCGGCAGCCAGGCCGCGCTGCTGGTAGCGGGCTCGGTCGGGCCTTACGGCGCTTTCCTCGCCAACGGCGCGGAATACCGCGGCGACTATGCGCTGCCGGAAGAGGAGATGAAGGCGTTTCACCGTCCGCGCGTGCAGGCGCTGCTGGCGGCGGGTGCCGATCTGCTGGCGTGCGAAACGCTGCCCTCGTTTGCCGAAGCGCGGGCGCTCACCGCGCTGCTGGCGGCGTTTCCCGAGGCGCAGGCCTGGTTCTCCTTTACGCTGCGCGACGCGCAGCACATCAGCGACGGCACGCCGCTGCGCGAGGTGGCGGCTTTCCTACAGGCGCAGCCGCAGATCGTCGCGCTGGGCATCAACTGCGTCGCGCTGGAGCAGGCGACGCCAGCGCTCCAGCAGCTACAGACGCTGACCAGCAAGCCGCTGGTGGTCTATCCCAACTCCGGCGAGCAGTATGACGCCGTCAGCAAAACCTGGCACTCCGCGCCGTCGGGCTGCACGCTGCATGACAAGCTGCCTGAGTGGCGCGCCGCCGGCGCGCGGCTGATTGGCGGCTGTTGCCGCACCACGCCGCAGGATATCGCGGCGATTGCGCACGGCTGTCAACCGCAATAAAGCGCAGAAAACAGGCGATGATAGGGCGATTAACCCTGCAAGGGCGGTTTACACTGCCCTTTCTGACCCTTAAGCGGATCCCTTCATGAAACAGCGACTTCTTATCCTTGCCGCCGCGCTGCTGCTTAGCGGCTGCGCCTCGATTGTCGGCTCCTCGACCCAGGCGGTGCGTATCGACTCGCTGCCGCAGGGCGCGCGCTTTACCGTACAGGATGAAGATGGACGTTCGGTGGCGGAGGGCTATACGCCGCAAACCGTGGAGCTGGCGAAGTCGACCGGCCGCTATTTCGGCAAGAAGCACTATCAGGTGATGCTGGAGAGTCCGGGCTACGTGCCGGTGACGCTGCCGATCGAAGGCAAAGCGAACCTCTGGTATCTGCTGGGCAATATTCCGCTGGGCGGTTTTCCCGGCTGGCTGCTGGTCGATCCCTTTAACGGTGGAATGTACAACCTCCAGCCGGACCATCCGCGGCCTTTCCTCAATCCGGTCGGCGCGCGCGGCTAGCGGCGACGACTACTGCGCGGTGGGTTTCACCATCGCGCCGCCTGAGCGGAACCTTTCCAGAAACTGATGCTGGAAAATGCACATGCGGATGGTGTTGCGATACTCGCCGTTGATAAAGAACTCGTGCTTCAGCACCCCTTCCGTCTCAAATCCCAGCTTGCTGTAGATGTGAATCGCCTTCTCATTCTCCTGATCGACGATCAGATAGAGCTTGTAGAGATTCAGCACTGAAAAACCGTACTCCATCGCCAGCTTCGCCGCCTGGCTCGCCAGCCCTTTGCCCTGATGCGCCGGATCGATAATGATCTGAAACTCGGCGCGACGATGCACGTGGTTAATTTCCACCAGCTCCACCAGCCCGGCTTTCTGGCCGTCGTGCTCTACGACGAAGCGGCGTTCGCTCTGGTCGTGAATGTGCTTGTTATAGAGATCGGAGAGTTCAACAAAGGCCTCATAGGGCTCTTCGAACCAGTAGCGCATGACGCTGGCGTTGTTATCCAGCTGATGAACGAAGTGCAGATCTTCCCGCTCCAGCGGGCGTAGCTTAACCGTCATGGTCACCTCTTTGCAGACAGATTCCGCGCGAGTATAGCGCACAAGGCGCGCCAGCTCGCGCGAACCGTTATGCGCCAATCTGCTCGACGATGCGCCCCTGCGCCATGCGCGCGGCGCGGTCGCACATATGGTCGATCACGTCGGGATCGTGGCTGACCAGCACCATGGTCAAACCGTCATCGCGCTTGAGATCGTTCAGCAGGTTAAGGATCTCCGCCTGTACCGACATATCGAGCGCCGAGGTCGGCTCATCCAGCAGCAGGATTTTCGGCTCCAGCAGCAGCGCGCGCACGATCGCCACGCGCTGGCGCTGGCCGCCGGAGAGCTGATGCGGATAGCGCGCCGCCAGCGCCGGATCGAGCCCGACGTGGCGAAAGCCCTGATCGATGCGGTCGTCGATATTGTCGCGGCGCAGCAGCTTCAGCGGCTCCGCCAGGGTGCGGCGCAGGCGGTGGCGCGGATGCAGCGAGGCGTAGGGATCCTGAAATACCATCTGCACGTCGCGGCGCAGCTGGCCGGTAAAGGGTTTGCCCGGCGCGACGTCGCTGCCCGCCAGCGCCATTTTTCCCTGCCAGTGCGGATTCAGCCCGGCCATCACCCACAGCAGCGACGACTTGCCGCAGCCGGACGGGCCCACCAGGCCGAAGCACTCACCGGCGTTGACCTGCAGATCGACCTCGTGCACCACGGTGCGCAGCTCGTAGCCCTGCTTGTGCGCGACGCTCAGCCGCTGAAGATTAATCATGGTTCGCCTCCAGCGCGGCGCGATCCAGCACCGGCAGCGGCTGGCCGTGGGTCGCTTTGCTCGGACGGCAAGACCAGAGCGTGCGCGTATAGGGATGGGTGGCGCGCGGCAGATCGGCGGCGGGCAGCGTATCGAGCATGCGGCCTTTGTACATCACCATCACGCGTTCGCAGTGTTCGGAGACCTGCTGCAGGTCGTGGCTGATCAGCAGCAGACCCATATTGCGCGCCTCAACCAGGCGACGGATCAGCGCCAGCACCTGATCGCGCATGGCGTGGTCGAGCGCCGAGGTCGGCTCGTCGGCGATCAAAAAGGCGGGATCGGTAATCAGCGCGATCGCCAGCATCACGCGCTGGCCCATGCCGCCGGAAAGCTGGTGTGGATAGCGCTGCATCAGCTGGCGCGGCTGCGGCAGGCCTACGGCGTCGAGCATCTCGCACACCTTCTCTTTGCGCTCGCTGCGGCTCAGGCGGCGGTGCAGCAGCAGCGGCTCCTCGACCTGCCAGCCGATGGTGCGCGTCGGGTTAAGCGCATATTTCGGGTCCTGCATCACCATCGCCACCGTATCGCCGCGCAGCGCGCTCCAGGCTTTTTCGCTCAGGTGCAGCGCATCGTGGCCCGCCACCTCCAGCTTCTGGGCATTCAGGTGCAGCGCAGGGGAGAGCAGCCCCATCAGCGTACGCGCGGTCAGCGATTTGCCGGAGCCCGATTCGCCCACCAGCGCCACGCGCTCGCGGCCGATGCGGAAGCTGATGTCCTCCACCAGCAGCGCGTCGTCGCTGCGGATGCTTAGCGACTCGGCGTGAAGTAACAGATCATTTGGCATGGCGGGTATCCAGTCGGTCGCGCAGGCCGTCGCCTGTCAGGTTAAAGGCCAGGCTGGCGAACAGAATCGCCGCGCCGGGGGCGGCGGCGACCCACCACTGGTCGAAAATCACTTTACTGCCTTCCGCTACCATCGAACCCCATTCGGCGGTCGGCGGCTGCACGCCCATGCCGAGAAAGCCAAGGCCGGCGGCGGAGAGAATAATGCCGCCGAGGCTGAGCGCGGCGCGCACCACGGCGGTGGGCAGGCAGAGCGGCAGAATATGGCCGAACATCAGGCGCAGCCCGGTGATGCCCTGCATCCGCGCGGCGGCCAGATAGTCGCTGCGGCGCAGCGCCAGGGTCTCGGCGCGCGCCTGGCGGGCGAAGGGCGGCCAGCTGGTGAGCGCCAGCGCCAGCGCGCCGTTCATCAGGCCGGGGCCGAGCATCGCCACCAGCGCCAGCGCGATCACCAGGTTCGGCAGCGAAAGAAAGATATCGGTAATGCGCATCAGCACGCGCTCCGTCCAGCCGCCAACGTAGCCGGCGGTAATACCGACCAGCAGGCCGACCGGAATGGTCAGCACCAGGATCAGCGACACCAGCAGCAGCGTCGGGCGCGCGCCGTAGATCACGCGGGAGAGCAGATCGCGGCCGAAGCCGTCGGTGCCGAACCAGTGCTGCGCCGAGGGCGGCAGCAGGCGCGCCGAAATGGTCTGCAGGTTGGGATCGAAGGGCGCGAGCAGCGGCGCGAGCAGGGCGGTCAGCACCAGGATCGCCACCAGCGTCAGGCCGATGGTTAGCGAGGTGACGCGGCGACGGCGGCGGCGCGGCCGCACGGTTTCGAGTTCAGAGAGTTGTTGCGTCATCGGGTTCTCGGATCGGTTAACCAGGTTAGGGCGTCCGCCAGGGCGTTAAGCAGGATGAAGCAGGCGCCAATCAGCAGCGTAGAGCCGAGGATGGCCGGTACGTCGGCCGAAAAGAGCGCGTTGGTCATATAGCGCCCGACGCCCGGCCAGGCGAAGACGGTCTCGGTCAGCACCGAGCCCTCCAGCAGCGTGGCGTAGGAGAGGGCGATCACCGTCACCAGCGTGCCCAGCACGTTGGGAAAAATATGGCGCAGCAAGATGCGGCCGCGACCGGCGCCCTTGGCGCGCGCCAGCGTCACATACTCTTTGCTACTCTCTTCCAGCAGCGCGGCGCGCAGCAGACGGGTAATGCCCGCCATCGCCAGCAGGCCAAGGATCACCACCGGCAGCCAGAGATGGGCGATAGCGTTGCGGAACATCTCGCGATCGCCAGAGAGCCAGCTGTCGATCAGCACGAAGCCGGTTTTCGGCTCCAGCGTATAGACGTAGAGATCGTCGAGCCGTCCCGGCCCGGCGGACCAGTGCAGCACGGCGTAAAACAGCAGCAGCCCGAGCAGGCCGAGCCAGAACACCGGCACCGAATAGCCGAGCAGGGAGACGAAGCGCGCCACGTTGTCAATCACGCTGCCGGGCTTCCAGGCGGCGAGCAGCGCCAGGCTGACGCCGAACAGGGCGGCGAAGATCATCGAGCAGGTCGCCAGCTCAATAGTCGCGGGGAAGGTCTGCATCAGATCGTGCGCCACCGGCTGATTGGTCAGGTGGGAAAGGCCGAGGTCGCCGCGCGCCAGGTGTTCGAGGTAGCGCCAGAACTGCACCAGCACCGGCTGATCCAGCCCCAGCTCGTGGCGCACCTGCGCATAGGTCGCTTCGCTGGCGTGATCGCCGGCGATCTGCTGCACCGGATCCACCGGCGAAAGGTGGGAGAGCATAAAGGTAAAGGCCAGCAGCCCAAGCAGCGTCACCAGCAGCGACAGCAGGCTGGTGACCAGCCGCGACAGGCGCGGCCAGAGTAGCCGGGCGAACCCGGCCTCCGAGGCTGACTGCGCCATTATTTGCTGACCTGCGAGTAGTAGACCATGTCAGGGTTGATGCCCTGCACGTAGCCTTTCAGGTTATCGCGCAGCGCCACCAGGTTGCGCGCCTGCAGGCCGATCACGTATGGCGAGTTTTTCAGCACCGATTCCTGCATCGCTTTGTAGAGCGCCACGCGCTTCTGCGGATCGCTCTCTGCGGTCGCCGCCAGCACCTGCTTGTTCAGCTCGGGGATATGCCAGTCGGAGCGGTAAGCGATGGTTTTGCTGCCATCTTCCGGGTTATAGGCGAACGAAGCGGCGTTGGTGTTGGGATCGAAGTAGTCCGCGCCCCAGGCGTTCAGCGTTGCCTGATACTTGTGCGCCTTCACGCTGGTGGAGACTTCCGAACTCAGGCCCGGCTGCACGTTGATCTTCACGCCGCCTTTGGCAAAGCTGCCCTGCAGCGCCTGCGCGATATCGAGGTAGGGCGGCTGGTTGCTGGTGGAGAGATTGAAGCTGACGTTGGTCAGGCCAGCTTTCTGCAGGATCGCCTTCGCCTTTTCCGGATCGTAGCTGTAAGGGGTATCGTTGACCGCGCCGAGGAAGCCTTTCGGCAGGAAGGTCTGATGCACGTCGAACTGGCCTTTCAGCAGGTCGTTGGCGATGCCCTTATAGTCGAACAGGTAGCGCGCCGCTTCCCACAGCGCCGGGTTCTTCAGGGTCTCGTTGCCGCCGACGTTGAACTGAATGTAGTAGAGCGACGCCATCGGGTAGGCTTCCGTCTTCACGCCCGCCTTGCCTTTCAGCGAGGCGATCTGATCGGCGCCGAGGTTACGCGCGATATCCGCGTCGCCCTGCTCCAGCAGCAGACGGCGCGCCGCCGGCTCCGGCACGTTTTTAATCAGCACGTTTTTCAGCTTCGGCGCGCCGGCTGGCGAGGTCGGGTTAGCGCTCAGCAGCACCACCTGATGCAGCACCACTTTGCGGATCTGATAGGGGCCGCTGCCCGCCGAGTTGGTTGCCAGCCAGCCGTTGCCCAGATCGCCGTTTTTCGCGTTCGCCATCACGGTTTTTTCATCAACGATAGAGGAGACCGGCGCAGAGAGCAGGCTCAGCACATAGGTCGGGCTGACGTTGGCGCTCCAGCTGATCTGCACATGGTTGTCGTCGACTTTCTTCAGGAAGCCGTCAACGTTCTCTTTGGTCCAGCCGAGCTGCGTCAGGATAAAAGAGGGATCGAGATTGAGCTTCACCACGCGGCCCAGCGAGAAGATGACATCTTCCGGGCGCAGCGGGTTGCCGCTGGAGAATTTAGCGTCTTTGCGCAGCTCAAAGGTCAGGCTGCGGTTATCGCTGCCCGGCTGCCAGCCGCTGGCGAGCGTCGGTTTCAGATCCGTCGGGTTTTGCGGATCGGACTGGACCAGGCGCTGATAGATATTGGTAAAGGCCTGCACGCTGGTCAGTTCAAATCCTTTGGCGGGATCGAAGCTGTCGGCGTCATCGATAGACTGTGCGATAACCAGCGTATCTTTTGGCGTAGCGGCCTGTGCGGCAAAGGCGGCTGTCAGCGAAAGCGCCAACAGGGAAGCAGCAGTTTTTTTCATGGTAATTCCTTGCCTTATAAAGTAGTCACGCGAGTGTACGAGAGGGCTTGAAGGAAGAATAGTCTATTATGGGCTAACCTTATGCATAAAGGTTATAAGGATGACGTGCTGGTTATAAGAGACGCAAAATGTTGTTAAGTCAGTATAGAGAAACAGAACCTCAACGAAGCTTATTTAGCCTTAATTTATTCTTTATCCTTTTTTCGCCGCGCTTATAATAGCGCCAACTCACTACTGGAGAATTCACTTGGACAGTCATTCGACAAGGTTATTAACACTGGCAAGCTGAATCTCCATGCTGCTTGCCATCCGGCGGGCAGCGATCCTCGTTAGTCACGATTGCTCCCTGAACACGCTATTTATTGTAGGGCGATCGTTATGCTGTTTTTCACTCACGCACTTTTTCCTCCACCTCGCTCGCGTAGCTGACCGGCTGCGCCCTGCGCCTGCGTCTTCTTACCGCGTCGCGAGATCCTTGCGGCGAGCGGTTCGCGCCTGCGGCTTATTCGCCCGTCACGCTACGCACTCCCTTAAATATTTTCTTTGATTACGCACGCCTGATTTCGCGTGCCGGGATTGCTTTGCCTGTTACAGGGAGAATTCACCATGTCCGAATTAAAACTGGAAAGCCAGACGCTGACAAAAAATAGCCGCCGCGCCGCGCGAAGCGGTGCAAAAAAATATGTAATCGAGCAGGAAGCGGATCGCACGGTCGAGGCGACGCTGGCCCACCTGCACAGCCAGCCGGCGGGGCTGAGCCAGCAGGAAGCGCAGCGTCGTCTGGCGCAGTTCGGTCCTAACGAGGTGGCGCAGGAGAAAGCGCCGCCCGCGCTGCTGCAGCTGCTGATGGCTTTTCACAACCCCTTTATCTACGTGCTGCTGGCGCTGGCGGGAGTGAGCTTTTTCACCGACTACTGGCTGCCGCTGCGCGCCGGGGACGAGGGCGATCTGACCGGCGTGATCATCATCTGCACCATGGTGACGCTGAGCGCGCTGCTGCGTTTCTGGCAGGAGTTTCGCACCAATCGCGCTGCCCAGGCGCTGAAGTCGCTGGTGCGCACCACGGCGAGCGTGATGCGCGACGGCGCGCCGCAGGAGATCGCCATGCGCGAGCTGGTGCCCGGCGATATCGTGCTGCTCAGCGCGGGGGATCGGGTGCCTGCTGACGTGCGTCTGATCCGCTCGCGCGATCTCTGCGTAAGCCAGGCGGTGCTGACGGGCGAGTCGCTGCCAGTCGAGAAAGTCGATCTCAGCGCCGAGCTGGCGGCGAAAAGCAGCCGCGGCCGGTCGGCGGGCAAAAGCGTGCTGGAACAGGAGAACATCTGCCTGATGGGCGCCAGCGTCTCAGGCGGCAGCGCCAGCGCCGTGGTGGTGGCGACCGGCAGTGAGACTTACTTCGGCTCGCTGGCGAAATCGCTGGTCGGCAGCCGCGCCCAGACCGCGTTTGACCGCGGCGTCAACAGCGTCAGCATGCTGCTGATCCGCTTTATGCTGATTATGGTGCCGGTGGTGCTGTTGATTAACGGCTTCAGCAAAGGCGACTGGACCGACGCCGCGCTGTTCGCGCTGGCCGTCGCCGTGGGGCTGACGCCGGAGATGCTGCCGATGATCGTCAGCTCGAACCTGGCGAAAGGGGCGATGGCGATGGCGCGCCGCAAGGTGATCGTCAAACGCCTTAACGCCATCCAGAACCTCGGCGCGATGGATCTGCTCTGCACCGATAAAACCGGCACGCTGACGCAGGATGAGATCCAGCTGTCGCACCTCCTCAACTGCGATGGCGAGGAGGATGAACGTCTGCTGCTGCTCGGCTGGCTGAACAGCAGCAGCCAGACGGGCACTAAAAACCCGATGGATCGGGCGGTAGTGCGGGCGGGTGCGCGACGCATCAGCGAGGCGCAGCGCAGCCGCTATCACAAACAGGATGAGCTCCCTTTCGACTTTGCGCGGCGTCGCCTGTCGGTGCTGCTGGAAGATCTGCAGCAGGGGGCATCGCTGCTGGTGTGCAAAGGCGCCGTTGAGGAGATGCTCGCCGTATCAACCCGGGTGCGCGTGAACGGCGAATGCGTGCCGCTCTGCGCGGCGCGGCGGGCGGCGCTGCAAAAGCTGGCTGAAACCTATAACCAGCAGGGCTTCCGCGTGCTGCTGGTGGCGACGCGCGAAGGGGATATTGCGCTGCCGCTGACGCAGGCGGAAGAGCGCGAGCTGACGCTGGAAGGGATGCTGACCTTCCTCGATCCACCGAAGGCGAGCGCAGGCGAAGCGATTAAGGCGCTGCGCGCCAGCGGCGTCGCGGTCAAAGTGCTGACCGGGGATAACCCGACGATCACCGCGCGCATCTGCCGTGATGTGGGGCTGGACGCCAGCGGCATGCTGACCGGCGATGAGATCGAGGCGATGAGCGACAGCGAACTGGCGCAGGCCGCCGGGCGCAGCAGCCTGTTCGCCAGGCTGACGCCGCCGCAGAAGGCGCGTCTGGTGCGGCTGTTCCAGCAGAACGGCCATACGGTCGGCTTCCTCGGTGACGGCATTAACGACGCGCCGGCGCTGCGCGACGCCGATGTCGGAATTTCGGTCGACAGCGCGGCGGATATCGCCAAAGAGTCCTCCGACATTATCCTGCTGGAGAAAGATCTGCGCGTGCTGGAAGCGGGCGTGCTGAAAGGGCGCGAAACCTTCGGCAATATCATCAAGTATTTGAACATGACCGCCAGCTCTAACTACGGCAACGTCTTTTCCGTGTTGGTCGCCAGCGCCTTTATTCCGTTTCTGCCGATGCTGTCGATTCATCTGCTGCTGCAGAACCTGATGTATGACATCTCCCAGCTGGCGCTGCCCTGGGACAAAATGGACCCGGAGTTTCTGCGCAAGCCGCGCAAATGGGATGCGGGCAACATCCGCCGCTTTATGCTGTGGATGGGGCCGACCTCGTCGCTGTTTGATATCACCACCTTCGCGCTGATGTGGTTCGTCTTCGGCGCGAATCACGCGGGCGCGCAGTCGCTGTTCCAGTCCGGCTGGTTCGTTGAAGGCTTGCTGTCGCAGACGCTGGTGGTGCATATGCTGCGCACGCAGAAGATCCCCTTTATTCAGAGCCGCGCGGCGCTGCCGGTGCTGCTGACCACCTTCGCTATTATGGCGCTCGGCATCGCCATTCCCTTCTCGCCGCTCGGCGCGATGGTCGGCCTGGTGCCGCTGCCGCTCGCCTATTTCCCCTGGCTGGCGGCGACGCTGTTCGGCTACTGCCTGGTGGCGCAGGGCATGAAGCGGTTCTATATCCGCCGCTTCGGCCAGTGGTTCTAGGAGCACTGCGATGAAAAGAGTAAGGCTCGACCGGGCATTTCTCGGCGTCGCGCTTATCGCTATCGCGCTGATTCTGCTGACGGTGATTGTGCGCTAACGCGCGGGCGGCGAGGTGACTCGCCGCCGTTGTTTTGCTTTACCCGCTGAACCTCAGCTATTAGCGGCCTTAATTTTCGGCCTCTTCTCTCTTTCTCAACGCTGCTATCCAGGCCGCGCCTCGCTGTACAAAAGCGTAAAATCCCTTAAACAATTCGCCTGAAAATTCATCAGAAGAGAGTTGTCGCTAATCTGAATTTATGGATAATACGCAGCCAGTTTTACTTAAATTAACATAATTTACGATTACTTTACGCGACAGGGACTGTCTGATGCATCTTCGGCACAAATCTATTCCGTTCTCTTTTTCGCTGCTGGCTGGCGCTTTTTTCACCGCGCAGGCCGCGGCCGCCGACGCGCTTCCTGACGCCAGCGAACAGATCCGCCAGCAGCAACAGCGCCAGCAGGCGCTGGAGCAGCAAATCGAACCGAAGGCACCCGACGTGCGGCTCTCGCCGCCCGCGTCCAGCTTCGGACGCATCGACTTTCCCGCTGAAAAACCCTGTTTTCCCATTGCGCGCGTCGAGCTGCAGGGGCAGCAGGCGCTGCCGCACTGGCTGCCGCTGCGCCGCATCGCCAGCCAGGCGCAGGGCAAGTGCCTGGGGGCGCAGGGCATTAACCTGCTGATGAGCGCCCTGCAGAACCGGCTGGTGGATCACGGCTACGTCACCACGCGCGTGCTGGCACCTTCGCAGGATCTCAACAGCGGCGCGCTGCGGCTGGTGATCCTGCCCGGCTACGTGCGGGAGGCGAAGCTGACGCCGGAAAGCGATCGCCATCTCTGGCTCTACAGCGCTTTTCCCGCACACGACGGTAACCTGCTGGATTTACGGGATATCGAGCAGGGGCTGGAAAACCTGCAGCGGCTGCCGACCGTGCAGGCGGATATGTCGGTGGTGCCTGGCGAACAGCCGGGCGAGAGCGATATTCAGGTGCGCTGGAAGCAGCAAAAAATGTGGCGCGTCGGCCTGTCGCTGGACGACTCCGGCACCCGCAGCACCGGCCGTTACTTAGGCGGCGTCACGCTGTCGCTCGATAACCCTTTCGCCCTGAGCGATCTCTTTTACCTCTCTGCCACGCACGATCTGCAAGGTCAGGGCGGCAAGGGCAGCAAAAACGTCACCGGCCACTACTCGGTGCCGTTCGGCTACTGGATGTTCTCCGTCACAGGCAGCGACTACGACTATCACCAGACGGTCGCCGGCACCAATCAGGACTACCGCTACAGCGGAAAAAGCCAAAGCCTCGACTTACAGCTCAGCCGCGTGCTGCACCGCAGCGGTTCACAGAAAACGTCGCTGACCTATGACGTGCTGACGCGCGAAACCCGCAACTATATCAACGACACCGAGGTGCAGGTGCAGCGGCGACAGACCGCCGCCTGGCGTATCGGCCTGCAGCATCGTCACTACATCCGGCAGGCGACGCTGGACGCGGGGGTCAGCTATCAGCGCGGCACGCGCTGGTTCGGCGCCCAGCCCGCTCCGGAGGAGTATTTCGGCGAGGCGACGGCGCTGAGCAAAATCGTGCAGCTTAACGCACAGTTCAATCTGCCGTTTACGCTGGCCGATCAGCATTTTCGTTACAACATGCAGTATCTGCGCCAGATGAGCAGCACGCCGCTCACGCCGCAGGAGCAGTTCTCCATCGGCAACCGCTGGACGGTGCGCGGCTTCGACGGCGAGCGCACGCTCAATGCCAGCCGCGGCTGGTATCTGCGCAACGACATCGCCTGGAGCACGCCGCTGCCCGCGCAGGAGCTCTATCTCGGCGTGGACTATGGCGAGGTGGGCGGCGCAGGCAGCGAGCTGCTCACTGGGCAGCACCTGGCGGGCGGGGTGGCCGGGCTGCGCGGGCAGGCGTTCCACACCGGCTATGACCTGTTTATCGGCACGCCGCTCTCGAAACCGGACGGCCTGCGCACCAGCGACGTCACGCTCGGCTTCAACCTCAACTGGAGCTACTGAGCATGCGCGCAGGGAACTATGAGATTAAATCGCCGCTGATCCTCGGCGGCGAAGAGAGCGAAGCGGAAGTGCTGGGCGCCGCGGTCTGGCTCTGGATGCACTCGCCGCTGCATCGCGACGCGCCGCTGCACGCGCTGCCGACGCTGCTGCTGCCGATCGTTAAAACACAGCAGTATGTGCTGGTCGCCGACGCGGGCGAGCCGGTTTTTTTCTTTAGCTGGGCCTGGCTGAATGAAGAGGCCGAAGCGCGCTATCTCACGCTGCCTGCGATCCATTTCCCGCCCGAGGACTGGAACAGCGGCGAGCGCATGTGGTGCTGCGACTGGATCGCGCCGTTTGGTCATACCGCGGCGATGAGCCGTCTGGTGCGCCGCGACCTCTTTCCTCACGCCTGCTGGCGGGCGTTAGACCATCGCGGCGAACAGCGCGGCAAGCGCGTACTCAATTTTCATGGCGCCAGCGTTAACCGCGAGGCGGCAAAAAAGTGGCGGCAGGCGCACCCGCTCGCCGTGGCGTTACCACAAATCTGATAGGGACATTAGATGAACAGAAACCTCTACCGCATTATTTTCAACAAAGCGCGCGGCATGCTGATGGTGGTGGCCGAGATTGCCGGTTCAGGCCGCGCAGGCGGCGCGCGCGCATCGGGCGCGGGCCATACGCTCAGCCGACTCACTGGCCGGGTAGGCGCGCTGAGCTTCAGCCTCTGGCTGGCGATGGGCGTTATCCAGCCCGCCAGCGCCGCCATCGTCGCCGATCCGCAGGCACCGGGCGGTCAGCAGCCGACCATTATCAACAGCGCCAACGGCACGCCGCAGATTAATATCCAGACCCCTTCCGCCGGTGGGGTATCGCGCAACAGCTACAGCCAGTTCGACGTCGGGCAGCAGGGCGCCATTCTCAACAACTCCCATAAAAACGTGCAGACCGAACTGGGCGGTATGGTGAGCGGCAACCCCTGGCTGGCCCGCGGCGAGGCCAAAGTGATCCTCAACGAGGTTAACTCGCGCGATCCCAGCCGCCTGAACGGCTTTGTCGAAGTGGCGGGGCAAAAAGCGCAGGTGGTAATCGCCAACCCGTCCGGCATCACCTGCAACGGCTGCGGATTTATCAACGCCAACCGCGCCACGCTCACCACCGGCCAGGCGCAGATCACCAACGGCAACCTCACCGGCTTTAACGTCGAGCGCGGCGAGATAGCGGTCGAAGGGGCGGGGCTGGACAGCTCGCGCCAGGACTACACCGACATTATCGCCCGCTCGGTGAAAATCAACGCCAGCGTCTGGGCTAAGGATCTGAACGTCACCACCGGGCGCAACCAGGTGGATGCGGCGCATCAGCAGGTCACGAAACAGGGTGACGACCCCGCCTCGCGTCCGCAGGTGGCGCTGGACGTCTCCAGCCTCGGCGGCATGTATGCCGGGAAAATCCGCCTGATCGGCACCGAAGCGGGCGTCGGCGTGCGCAACGCGGGCAACATCGGCGCGCAGGCGGGTGCGGTCACCCTCACCGCCGACGGCCGCATCGAAAACAGCGGCAGCATACGCAGCAGCGGCGAGCTGCAGGTCGCCACGCGAGAGGGCTTAAGCAACAGCGGCACGCTCTTCGCCGGCGGCAGCGCCACCGTCGCCAGCGCGGCGGAGGCGCAAAACAGCGGCTCCATCGCGGCCCGCAATAACGTTACGCTGCAGGCCGCCCGTCTCAACAGCACCAACGCGGGCACGCTCGCCGCCGGGGTCCAGGAGGATGGCAGGCTCGGCGAGTCGGGCGATCTGACGCTCGCGGCCGATGGCGCGCTGAGCGCCCAGGGCAAGAACCTGGCGGGCGGCAGCCTGACCGCGCGCGGCCAGCGGCTGGATCTCAGCGGCAGCCGCACGCAGGGGAAAAACATCACCCTTGAGGCGCGCGACGGCGACATCGTGACGCGCGGCGCCACCCTCACCGCGCAGCAGCAGCTCACCGCCCACACCGACAAAATGCTGGATAACGACGGCGGCGCGCTGGCCGCCAGCAGGCTCGATCTGCAGGCGCACGACCTCTCCAGCCAGCAGGGCCAGATTATGCAAACCGGCAGCGACGACCTCGCCATCGCGCTGCCGGGCAGCCTGAATAACCAGGGCGGCCAGCTGGCGGGCAACGGCAATATCGACCTCAAGGCCGCGGCGCTGGATAACCGCTCCGGCGCCATCGTCGCCGCGCAGCAGGGCAGCCTGACGATGCAGGTCAGCGGCGCGGTCGATAACCGCCAGGGCGAACTGGCGGCGAGCCGCGATCTGAGGCTGAACGCCGATCGGCTGGACAACCGCCAGGGCCGCGCGTCGGCGGCAACCGGCGCCGCCAGCCTCGCCACGCAGCAGGCGCTGGCAAATCAGGCGGGCCGTATTGGGGCGAAGGGCGATCTGACCCTCAGCGCCGCCGGTCTGGAGAATCAGGAGGGCACGCTGCTGGGCGATAACCTCCAGCTGGGGCTGGGGCTGCAGGCGCTGGATAACCAGCGCGGCGTCATCGCCGCGTCAGGCGCGCTGCGCAGCGACAGCGGCGCGCTCAACAACGACGGCGGGCTGCTGCAGGCGGGCGGCGATCTGCTGCTCGACACGCACGGCGCGCGCTTGAGCAACCAGCTGAGCGGCGACAGCGGCGGCATCCTGAGCACCGGCGCGCTGACGCTGCGCAGCGGCGATCTGGATAACCGCCAGGGGATGCTGGCGGGCGGCGCGACCTGGCTCACCACCCAGGCGCTGAACAACAGCGGCGGCACGCTGGTGGGCAAACAGCAGCTGCGCATTGAGAGCGACGGCGCGCTGACCAACGACGCGGGCCTGCTGCAGTCGGGCGGCGACGCCCTTGTCGACACGCACGGCTATGCGCTAAGCAACCGCGACAGCGGCAGCAAGGGCGGCATCAGCAGCCTGGGCGCGCTAACGCTTGACGCCGGGGCGATCGACAACCAGCAGGGCTTTATCGTCAGCCAAGGCGATCTCCGGTTAAACGGCACGCAGCTCGATAACCAGCGCGGCACGCTCGCCTCGCAGGCGGCGCTCTCCGCCGCTGCGGCGAACGTCAGCAACCAGGACGGCGCTATTAAAGCGGGCCAGGGGCTGTCGCTGGAGGCGGCGCAGCGGCTCGATAACCAGGGCGGCACCATCGGCGCGGGCAAAGTGCTGCGCGTCACGGCCGACGAGCTGCTTAACGGCCAGGGCGTGCTGGCGAGCGGCGACACAGGCAGCCTGGACTTTGACGTGCTGGATAACCGCGGTGGGCAGCTGGCAGCGCAGCAGGCGCTGACGCTGCGCGGCGGCACGCTCGATAACAGCGACGGCGGCCTTATCCAGAGCGGCGAGCGTCTTGATATCGGCACAGAGACGCTGCTCAACCAGAACAGCGGCGAGAAAGGCGGGCTGACCAGCCAGGGCGAGATGCTGATCCGCGCCGGGCGGATGGAGAACGCGCAGGGGATGGCCCTGAGCGGAAAAGCCTTGCAGCTGACGGCGGGCAGCCTGAATAATGCAGCTGGCACGCTGGTGGCGAAAGACCAGCTGCGCCTCGACATCACATCGCCGCAGAACGCGCTGCGCCTTAACACTGCATCAATGCTGAGCGCGCTGCGCCTCGATACGGCATCAGCGCTGAATAACCGGGCAGGCCTGCTGCAGGGCGGTAGCGTGCTCGTCGACAGCCACGGCCAGGGCGTCGACAACCAGAACGGCACCCTCTACAGCCTGGGCGATCTCAGCCTGCAAGGCAGCGATATCGACAATCAGGGCGGCACGCTGGGCGCGAAGGGCGACCTCAGCCTGCAAAGCGGCGAGCTGGATAACCGCAACGGCGGGCGCGTGGTGAGCGAGCAGGCGGCCAGCCTCACCACCGCGCATCTGGATAACCGCGGCGGGCAGATCCAGAGCGTCGGCGATCTGCTGCTGTCGAGCGCGCAGGGCGCTATTGATAACGCCGCCGGTCTTATCCGCAGCGGCGCGACCGCCGTGCTCAACGCGCTGCAGCTCAATAACCAGGATACCCAGGGCGCACAGCAGGGCATCGAAGCCGCCAGTATCGAGGTCAACAGCGACAGCATCGCCAACCAGCGCGGCACGCTGCTGGCCGACCGGCAGCTGACCATCAACAGCCGCGGCAGCCTCGACAACAGCCAGGGCGAACTCTCTGCCGGAGAGGATCTGTTGCTGCAGGGCGATGGCCTGACGCTGACCAACAGCGCAGGCGGCGTCAGGGCGGGACGATCGCTGACGATCCGCGCCGATCGACTCGGCGGCGACGGCCAGATCCTCTCGCGCGGCGACATGACGCTGGTCAGCCAGCAGAGCCTGAACAACAGCGGCGAGATGATCGCCAACGGCAGCTTCAACTTCACCACGCCAGGCGACGTCGTTAACAGCGGCAAGCTGCTGGCGGGCGGCAAGCTGGATCTGCGCGCCAGCAATCTGCTGAACGCTGCCAGCGGCGAGATCAACGCCGGGCAGGACTGGCTGACCCTTAACGGGCAGATCACCAACTACGGCCTGATAGACGGCAAGCAGACGCTGCTCAAGGCCGGCACCTTAACCAATATCGGCAGCGGCCGGATATACGGCGACACGGTCGGCGTGCAGGCTGGCACCTTCAATAACCTGGCGGAGAACGGCAGCGCCGCCACGCTGGCGGGGCGCGAGCGGGTCGATATCGGCGTGCAGACGCTGAACAACCGCGATCGCGGCCTGATCTACAGCGCGGGGGATATGGCGCTGGGCGGGCAGCTGGACGCCAGCGGACTGGCGACCGGCAGGGCTGGCACCCTTAACAACCACAGCGCCACCATCGAGTCGGCGGGCGATATGCAGATTGACGCCGGGCAGATCAATAACGTCAACGACCATTTCAGCACCGAGCTGGCGACCGTTTCCACCGAGGCGATCACCGAATATCAGCAGTCGGGCGACACCGTACGCTGGAAAGCGGGCGAGCCGGGCGTGTTTGTCGATCGCAACTCCGCCGACTCGCTGCGCAATCTCAACACGCCGGGCAAAACCGGCAGCAACCACGACCGCTTCACCCAGTATGACTACACCCGCACGGTGCAGGAGACGCAGATCGCCGAAAGCGATCCGGCGAAGATCATCGCGGGCGGCAATATGACGCTGAACGCCGATAAGGTGTTCAACGATAAGAGCCAAATCGTGGCGGGCAACACGCTGACGATGAACGCGGGGGAACTTGATAACGTCGAGGTGGCGGGCCAGCGTATCACTACCGACGTCGGTAAAGTCACCAGCTACTACCGCATCCGCCATAAAGGCGGCGACAGCCAGGGCAAAAAAGGCTCAGCCTATGCGCCGCCGGAGGTGATTGAGACGATTGCGCTGAAGCCGAGCCAGCTGGTCGATCACGGCAGCATTAGCGGCACGCCCCTCTCGCTGGCACCGCAGAGCGCGCAGGGCACCAACGCCGCGATCGGCCATACCGGCGGCGTCAGCGCCGCCGTGGCAGGCAGCGCGCTGGCGCCTGAGTGGCAGGCGGTCGACACCGGCGCGCTGCCCGCTATCGCCGTCGCCGCCCTGAAGCCGGGGCAGCGCTTTGACGTTCCCAGCAGCGTCGCGCCGCAGCAGGGCGAAGCGGCGCCCGTGGTGCGCATCGTCGGGCCGGATACGCGCCTGCCGGACAACAGCCTGTTCAAAACCAATCCGTCGCCCGGCGGCAAATACCTGGTGGAGACCGATCCGCGCTTTACCCAGGAGAAGCAGTGGCTGAGCAGCGACTATATGCAGGAGCAGCTGACGCAGAACAGCGACAACGTCCTGAAGCGCCTCGGCGACGGTTTCTACGAACAGCGCCTGATCCGCGAACAGGTAATCAACCTGACGGGGCAGCGCTATCTGGACGGCTACAGCAACGACGAAGATCAGTACAAAGCGCTGATGAACAACGCCATCGACTTCAGCCAGCAGTACAACCTGACGCTCGGCGTAGCGCTGACGCCGGAGCAGATGGCGCTGCTGACCAAAGATATCGTCTGGCTGGTTAACGCGCAGGTCAGGCTGCCGGATGGGTCTACCCAGACGGTGCTGGTGCCGCAGGTTTACGCGCGCGTTCAGCCGGGCGATGTCGACGGCAGCGGCGCGCTGATCGCGGGCCGCAACCTCAACCTCAACCTGAACCTGGGCGGCGGCCTGTTCAACAGCGGCACGCTGGCCGGACGCGAAGTGGTGAAGCTGAGCGCCGACAATATTACTAACCTGGCGGGCACCATCAAGGGCGCCAGCGTCGATCTCAACGCCCGCACCGATATCAACAACATCGGCGGCGTGATCCAGGGCACCGACTCGCTGCTGGCCAGCGCCGGACGGGATATCAACGCCATCAGCACCACGCGCAGCGTTGAGAGCCGCAGCGGCGATAACCGCTTTGCGCGCACCACCGTCGACAGCGTGGCGGGCATGTACGTGCAGGGCGACGACGGCAGGCTGATCCTGCAGGCGGGGCGCGATATCAACCTGACGGCGGCGCAGGTGGTCAACAGCGGCGAGTCGAGCCAGACGGTGCTGCATGCGGGCCGCGACCTCAGCCTGAATACCGTCACCACCGCGAGCCGCGACGATATCGTCTGGGACGGCGACAACAGCCTGAAGCAGGGCAGTACGCAGGAGATCGGCAGCGAAGTGGTGGGCAAAGGCGACGTTTCGCTGCTGGCAGGCAACGATCTTAAGGCGCGCGCCGCCACCCTGTCGGCCGACCTCGCGCTGGCGCTGACCGCCGGACAGGACGTTACGCTGACGAATGGTGAGAACACCCAGGATCTGGACGAGCGGCATAAGGTGACCGGCAGCAGCGGCTGGCTGTCGAAGAGCACCACCACCACGCGCGATCAGATTGCGCGCCAGACGGCGCAGGGCAGCGCGCTGAGCGGCGACAGCGTCACGGTTGCGGCAGGCAACGACCTGCGCGTGCAGGGCAGCCAGATCGCGGGCACGCGCGACGTCGCGCTGCAGGCGGGCAACGACCTCAGCGTGGCGGGCGCGACGGAGCGCAACAGCGAGCAGCACCTGGCGCAGGAGAAAAAGCGCGGGCTGTCGGGCACCGGCGGTATTGGCTTCAGCTACGGCACGCAGAGCCTGAAAACCACCGACACGGCGCAGGATGTGACGAACCAGGGCAGCACCGTCGGCAGCGTGAACGGCAACGTGACGCTGGAGGCGGGCAACCGTCTGGACGTGAACGGCTCCGAACTTATCGCCGGCAAAAACCTGACGCTGGACGGGCGCGACGTCAGCGTCACCGCGGCGGAGAACCAGAGCAGCCAGACCCATAAGGTGGAGCAGAAAACCTCCGGCCTGACGCTGGCGCTCTCCGGCACGGTGGGCAGCGC
>NZ_JBPFDE010000020.1:0-58912 GCF_051025595.1 Pantoea phyllosphaerae | reverse complement strand
AAGCAGAGTTTTTGAAATGTAAGGCCTTTGAATAAGACAAAAGGCTGCCTCATCGCTAACTTTGCAACAGTGCCCAGAAGGAGGCGATCCTCGACGGATGCCCTTTTCCGGCCACCTTACCGTTGCGATCAATCGTTTCGCCATCCTTGAGCCAGACACCGCGGATATTCAGTTCCCTCTTCATCTCCGGGGGGATCATTTGTTTACAGGCCGGGCACTGCAGGCGGGCCGCCTCACTGGCCAGAACCGGATCGGTATATTCGTGATAACCGGTCAGGTTAGCCATTTCTGGCTGAAAGTATTCCCTGCAGTATGGGCAGGGCCAGTACCAGCGGCGGCGATCGCCACGGTTGTATAACGATAGTATTCCTGTTGAAGGCGGCGCTTCGTGAGGCGTTAACGCTTTCCATTTTGTGTCGCAGATATCCCGGCCGGGTGAACTTTCCACCAGCGTCATGCCGGCTGACATAAAGGTCGTAGTACGTTTTGATGCGAGGGAGAAGCCGTCTCCCTCGCTGTCTATGTTTTCCGGAAAGCGGTCGTAATCAGTCAGGGCGACAAACCGATAATCCGACGAGGACAGAATATTGATCGATGGCCAGCCGATTTTAAGAAATGAGCCGTCTCTGAACGTCTTGTCGTGTACGTTATTGTCATTGCGGCGAGGGCTCATTCTTTTCTTTACCGCGGCGCTGCTTCTGAAGGTTCTGTCCAGGCGCTTTTTAGAGTGCTCCCGGGCCTTGTCTTCAGTCATCTGCACGACAAGCATGTCTGAGGGATCGCAGACGATGGTATAGACAATCCAGCCGTCGATGAGGCCTACTGTTTTCCCGGTTCGGGCCGGACCGACAAAAATCACCGCGTCGTATTCACGCGAGGCCAGGCAGTTCATGGGTTCGATGATATAGGGAGTCAGCTCGGGATCCCACGGAACCGAGTTACCGGCACCTTTGGGAACACGCATGAATTTTCTAACAGCCTCTGAAACCGGCATGCGACGCGGCGGAGAAAATCCTGTCGCGATGTCCCTGCCAGAAATCCGGGCTGATGAAAAACTCATTATTCCTCCTCGTGGCTTTCTCCTTCCTCTTCCGGCATCAGTTCTGCAGCACAAGCCTCATATGACTTTTCCTGGAGGGTATACCGCAGGTCATCAATCGACTGCTGTACGACGCTAACGGCCTGTGGTGAGAGGGCACAATCGCGCTCCAGGATATCGGGTATAGTTTCCAGAACCTGAACGACAGCCTTTCTCATGGAGGAATAGACAATGACCACTTCATCAACCGGAATGAGTTTGCGCTGCTCTTTTTCCAGTTTGATCCTTTCATTTTCTGACTGATACCAGTCCTTTCTTTCCTTCGGTTCCATCCGGGACGGGTCATGAACCGAGTCTGAGGCTTCAGCCTTCACACCGAACAGGGCCGGACCGACATGCTGAAGCGCATAAACCGGATTTCCTTTGACGGTTGCAGCTACCGGAATGTTGGCGGCGAAAAGCCGCTTTTTCACAGTATCGCGATGCAGCCCGAAGGCCTCCGCAATTTTAAAAACGCTCCAGTGATAGGCATCACCAATTCCACTAACGTTTGACACAAGCAACTCCATCTGGCAGGTGAATCTTGACTTTATTAATTACTTTCAACTGCTTACAAACTGGTCTAATGACACCCCTTGAAAAAAAGTGTACATGTGATATTGGGAATTATTCATTATTTTCAGTTAGTTAAGTGACCTGCCGCCGCCACCATGAAAATGCAAAAATCAGCCGTTTTCCGCGGGGCCGCCGCCTCGTGGACAGGGTACCCCGCCGGGAGGACCCGCAGGTTCAGAGCATGCCGGGGCGCTCTTTTTTTTACTGGCCTGACTTTTCACCGCCCAGGTCTTCGCCACGCGAAGACACTCATCGAACACTTTATTCTTTCCACCGCACGATCCTGCGCGACGGTAAAACCTCAGCGCCTCATGCGCGCCGATATTCGCGACGTCAGTGGCGAAGCCCTGACGGGTGAGTTCTGAGATGATGTGTTGCTCCAGAAACTGAGCCGGCGTCAGATTCATGATGTCTCCTCCAGAGAAAACTCGCCCAGATCCGGAATGACCATCTGTGTAAGGCTGAGCGCCAGACGCGTCGCTTCTTTCACACGTTTGATATCGCGCTTACGCTGGGCCATCAGTCCGCTGCCGCGCTGGCCCCGTAAGGCAAAGGATTTTTGGTCAAAGCCTGCAATAGCATCGTGAAGTTTTTGACCCGTAAGGCTGGCCAGTTCAGTGACCGGGAGCTGGCCGAGTTCGATACCTGACTCTTTTTCTGCCAGGTTCAGCAGCCAGATACGCAATTCCTTAGCGACTTTCGTGCGTGACACCATGCCAATGAGATGAGCACCGCGTGGAGAAAACAGGCGGAGATCGGATTGCAATACTCCGTAAGTGTTTGATTTGTCCGAGACCGTCACTTTGGTCGTCATGCTGTCGGTGAATTCATCCTTATGCCGCTGATAAATTTTATTAACATGCTTTGGATCGTTATATCCAAGAAGTTCAGCAATGTGCTCTGTGGTAAACCAGACTTTTCCATCGCCATTGTCAAACGGGACAATCGCATGCTCTTTAAAGATCAGTTGAGTGTTCATTTCGGAATTGCCCTTTAGTGGTGAACCTTGTCTCACAGGATTACGGCCCTCAGAAGGCATCCGACAGCCAGCCGAATTCCTCAAGGTTCACCCTGAAAGGTTCTGAGTTAAGATGCGCGTGAGTTGCGCGAAGGGTCATTGATGACGAAAAACAACCCCCCAAATGCGAGGTCCGTTATTTCAGACACTGCTCTCTGATGTACTGCTGCAAACCGGCTATTTGCTTTCTGGCGAGCTCGATTCGACGTCTGAGAGTGAAATAATCCTGTTCAGCGGACTTAGCAGATCGGGTGCGGGCTGCATCATCCACGCTGGTGGCGCCGGGGGCTTTACCCTCTGGCATGGCTGAACGGCGGGTTTTGAGGTACAGCCGCTTGCGACCAGCAATAACGTCATGGTGAAGCTGCTCAATAGTCGCCTGAGCATCGGCTAACTCCTTTGTGTATTTCGCATCGAGCATGGCAACTTCACGCTGCCGCCTCTGCATTTCGCGCATAGCGACGTCCTGTTGCCTCGCCAGCTGCTGTGTCTGATGGGCTGCCACGCGCCATTCTTTGGCTTTGTCGTGATAATGACTGGCGAGCAGACCGGTCCCCATTGCAACCAGACAGAGGCAAAGCAGCACATACCGCATCACTTCACACCCTTCAGGCAAAGCTGCCTCTCTTCCTCGCGACGTGTCACCAGCCCAGGCAGCGCTTTGCCCCCACCGAAAACCCACCGGGGAAATTCATTACATCCATCCACCAGCTGCCCATGGCGGAAATAGCGAAACATCGTTGATTTCTGCATTTCTGGACAGCCGACATTAAATGCAATCGAGACCGCAGCGGAAAAAGTGTTATCCGGCAGTCGGGTGCCAGCGGCGTAGCGATTGACGCATGCCTCAGCGTCCAGAATATTTTGTTGCCAGTCGGCAGCTATCTGCTCGTCAGTTTTGCGTCTGCCTGGCTGAGTACCATGTGTGTTACCTATGCCATCAGTAATGATGCCCGCGGGACATATATAGGGCTCACGCCGGCACCCTTCTGCATTACCAATGAGTTCCAGCCCGCGCTGATTGGTGCGCACCTGGCCGCCCGAAAGCACGATTGCAACGATGACACCAACAGTACATACCGCGCCTGCTGCGCCAGCTTTCCTGTTAATTGTCGGCATCTGTCTTCCTCCCGCCTTCAGTTGCTTTAGCCACGACTTCAGCAGCGGTTGGGCGCTCGCTTTCCGGCTTAGCGATAATGCTGTCCAGATAGGCTCTGAGCATCTCTGTTCGCTTGCGCTCTTCCTCCAGCAGCTGTCGCCTTTCGTGTCGCGAGGCGTAATAGGTTTTGATTGTGAAAAACGCCGAGATCGCTGCGCCGATGCAAAAAACGCAGTCATAAAGCGTCAGCGTTGAGAAGAACGCCAGACACGCAGACCACCAGTACGGCATTTGATGAGATGTAGAATCCATACGATGCATGCTCTGCCCTCTCTGGTGTGGGCAACGACAGGGTTTGAAGAAAAAAGCCGCGCGTCGGCGTGCGCAGGGTGCGCGGTGGGAACCAGCGGCGACTTTGGGTATAAAAAAAGCCCGCCTTAAAGGCGGGCTTCCTGAAATTAAATGTCCGGGCACATTTTTTACTGTGTAAAGCATACCCGTCATTTCACGTACGTAAATACCTTTATTCTGCGGGACAGGCATTCGCAAAACGCTGGATATGCCGATCCATTTCAAGCGGAACGTTGAGCATTATCAGCATGCCTTCAATCAGCCCTTCGGCTTTCTGTAACCTTTTCCCTATATGTCCGTCGGAGCAGCCATGTTTCTTTGCCAGGCACATAAATGTATAACCCAGCACATAATAATCAATCAGGAGATCGTGCATATCATGGTTATTTCTACAGAGTCTGGCGATGCATTTGTTGATAATAAGTGCATCGTCATCACTGCACTGAGGACGTGATAAAACCTTATCAGGGATTAAGCGACCGAAACCTGCCGCAGTATGATACCAGGTCATCGTTTCGTGATGATTAGCAGCCCACGCGCCCCAGCGCTCAAGTACCTGTTGTATATCGCGCATTAACTCCTCCGGGTAGCTAAATGGTTAAAAAAAGGAACTGCCCCGTATAACAACCTTATAAACCTTTTTAATAAACCGCGCTTGTGATGTTTATTATCTCATATCAGGAAAGCACTCACCTGTTCCGCATATTGTTATTAATGAGTTTGATTAGATTGAAAGTGCAGAAGAAAGGAAGAACTTCGGAAGGCTCATAAAAGCCCTTGGCGACCAGAACTTCAGAATCAAGCTTTTCTTTACGAGCACCAGTGCCCCCCTTCACTCCATGATTAGCGGGCATCTTTCGAATGAGCAACAGATCCATCAGGTACTTGGTACAGGTATCAACACCGCCCTGATCACTTTACCGCGCAACCAACTGATATTAAAACAAAATATCTAAAAACCTGAAAAATAATAACCCTCGATTTCTTTTTAAGTTCAGGAAAAAAGTATTATTTATCATTATTCGTTTTTACAGGAAAAAGCTAATTTGAAAAGCGTATTTTAGGCCTGTTTTTTTAGTCAATTACATTAAGACACAACCACTGTAAAAAGTTACATCCGCGAGTAATTAAGTTACATTGCAGCGCTTTTAACAGAAAGAGAGATAACTAAGATGGCATTGCCTTAGGGCGAATGCCAGGCCAATGTCCGGGGAAAAGAGACAGTGCCTTTAATTCCTATCCAGTGTCTCCCTCACAGTTTTTGTGAGGGAGTTTTTTTGGAATGTTGCATCAATAACTCTGAAACAGGAGGGTAAATGCGGATTTTCATAAAAGCATGGGTAATTGCTTCGACCTTTTACACGATATTTGACGTGGCAAGGCGTTTATGCAACCTCTATCCAGATGAAACAAATCTCATCATGGTAGCGGGAATATTTTTCAATATTGCAATAAACAACCTCCTCCTTGACATGTTTTTTAGGGACGAGTAATCCAGATTACTTTACGGCAGAGCGAATGTTCCTGCCCTTTTAATAAGGTGACAGCCATGAATAATCATGCCATTAGCAGTTCTGATTTTCCGACCATTGATGAGATTAAATATGTAAGTTTAGTCGAGAGAAAAATCAGCTGTGTGGTATACACAGGTATGATACCTCTCATATTCCTTGTTAATCCCAAACGAATTGACCTGCGCGCCATACCGATAGCCTCGGGTTATGGCATGATTTTCTTTCGCCCTGGCGCTGAGGGGGAGGTGCAAAAAATCAGCAATATATTCGACGACTTTGACCGCAATTACGCTAACTTTCAGGCGGCAGGTTGGCACGGGGTCGACGAGAAGTCATCCAGTGATAAATCGAACGATACGAGTACTCTGCAGAAGTGTGCTGGCTTTTCTGTCCCCACTGGTATCGATCCTCATGAAGGCATTGAATACGCACTGATGCAAAAGAAGCTGAAGAACGTGGCACTCTTCGAGCACTTCATTCCTGTCGAATTCATCACAGACCCGTTAGGTCTGGAAATGAAATATATCGATTACAAGGAGGGAATGGGCCGAATTTATTATCTTCCTGGCTTTGAGATTAGCGCCCTTGAGCTCAAAAAAGAGCTCAGTAAAGCCATAGCCCCTTATGATGAGCATCACATCAGACTGGTCGGCCGCCTGCTGGGCTATCAGCATACTGATATTGAGCAGTTTCTTGCACTTTTGCGTAAAAGAGATGACTTTTACGCCTGATAGCTCTTCAGATTAAGCGGCAGGCTTCCCCGGTTTACCGGCAATAGCATTGAGATGACAGGCATTATGAAAAGTGAATTTCCAGAATGCCTGTATTTTGAAAATGCTGACTCTTGCGTTTAACCGGTATCTGATTGACAGTAGAAGAGCAACGGAACCTTTACTTTAACCGCTCATCCGGCATGCGCCATTTAAGCAGGCGCTGCAGTGCAGTCTCACCTTACATCAACTCGCACACACTTTTAAGCCGTCGCTCAGTTTTTCATAAAGAGGGGTCACATTCTTTCTCAATTTTGACGGAACTTCTGAAATTATAAATTAAAAATAATCATTGCCATAAATTTAACAAGCCACCTGAAAAGATGGCCTTCAATGAATAACGTTCTTAATTAATGTCCATCTTACTAACTTCTTGCCACAAATGATCTTTAGATGTATTCATCTCCTTCATGATCAAAGCCATTCTGTGCCTTTCTGAATTAACTGGTTTATAAATATAACCTTCATCTCCATTTATTCTTTCAATGACATTATTTTTTAACATCAAATCAACTATCAATATAATTGCTTTCTTTTCTTTCTGATTTTTGAACCCTTTAATGAAAGATCTTTCCTTTCTTCCACGACCATACTGGAAATAAACCCTCCTTATGCAAGAGAGTAAAGCCATTTGGTGCGTCCCGAAGCCTAATGATTTTATTTTGGATGTAGTGTTAACAGAGCTAAACTGACTAACCCTACAACTAACAAAGTAACCAGGAAGCGCAGAAGCGTCTGATACTCCTGAGACGATATTTATTTCACAATTGTCAATTAGCAAACTTCCCTTCGGCTCAACAAAGCAATCGCTAATATCTACAGATTCGATTATACAGGAATTAATATTTAAATTACCTAGCGGAATATTACTTAAGTCTACCTTCTCAATGAAGCAATCTTTAATCTGAATATTTCTGAAGTCAACTGCTTCATTACTATCCCCCTCAAAAAGAAATGCACAAAGCAAATCAGCAGCCGCTTGAGAGTTGGTTTTTGACCAATATGATATCTTGCTAACGATTTTGTTTGGCTCACTTATATTAATTTTATAAAAGAATAGCCGTTGACCAAACTCTCTTAAGGGATTTATCCAGTTAGATTTTTTTATTATTTCATCAGATTCATAATGTGAAACCATGTATTCAGCTCTTAACCCATCGAGCATATACATATCTATAAATTGATAATCAGAACTATCGTTTCCAACACGTCCGAAAGATGGTAGGCGAGAAAGCATAATTGCCGATTCATCAGTAACCGTTCTTCCCGTAATGCTATTGAATATAACGCTCAGCTCATTATTACTTATTGGCCCAAAGTCATTATTTTTAGTCCTGGTAAGATTTGCCAACTCAATTAAAACCTGTTTAATTATCGTCGAATCTAAAATAGCCTTGTTGATATTTGCCTCTCTATGACAAATAAAATCCAACAAACTATCCCAAAATTCATATTCATTGTCGTCGGAGAGTAAAGATAACTTCTCTGATATACTTGCAATCATTTGAAATATCAAAGGTTTCCAAGGAGCCCACGGTGGAATGACTAAACCCGGGCATCCAATGTTTTGCATATATTCCTTCATTTCATCTTCGCTGAATTGATCTTTGCATTTAATGTATATCGTATCCCTCTCATTTAACCCTAGAAAAGAAAACATCTCAGAATCACTATTGAAATAGTTCTCTCTTCCCGTTATAAGTAATCCACCTTGAACATTTGTTATTAAGTCCCTTACTCCCGTTAAAGCATCTTGCTTAGCTTTACTAAGCTTGCTTGGTTCGTTGCTCCAGTTTTGAGAACCAATTTCATCAAAACCATCGAGCATAAATATAGATTTTTTGAATGTTAAAAGCTTTACAGAATTGTTTACAATTTCCGGCGGGAAAGATAGATCTTCAAAATGCCTTCTTACAATTTCGTTCGCTCTCTTAAGGCTCCAGTTTTCTCTTAAGTTGATAACAAAACAATAAGAGGGATCAACTTTTTTAGAGTAAATATCAAAAATTTCGCTCAGACACCTGCTTTTCCCTGAACCAAAACTCCCTGTCAATATTACCTTAGATCCTTTGTCCAAAAGTGATTTTATATCGCTTATTTTAAGTTCCTTTTCTGTTTTCGCCTCCACATATCTAACAGGAACATATGGATTATTATCTAATTCCCCTGTCCAAGGATCAATTGCGCTACCAATATTCTTTTGTTTTCGAGTGAAAACATAGTTTTTGTAGTCCAAAAACTTTCTTTCGAACTCATCTAAAGTTAACAGTTCTATTTTAGCGTCTAAAGCAGTCCCTTTCATCAAATCTGTTGGTTCTTTCTCTAATATCAACAGACATTTGACAAATGCTCCTTCAGAAGATTTCCTTAACCTTAAAGCAGTGAGTTTATTGATATCTGCCCTTACTTTTTCGAGCGTATGATTTTTTGTAACCTCAATACAAACATAAAGATCCTCCTCAATTTTAGTAAAGCAGTCGAATTGCATCCCGCTTATATTTATTGAGCTTGACTCCCTGTTGTAAATTAGTCTTGAGAATTGTTTCACTCTATTTTCTAAATCTGACCAATTCATTTTATCACCTTTTAGAAACACTTCACTTTAAAATAGATTAAAACACACAGTAGATAATTATTAGGGAATTTAGAAAGGCATTTCATTCATGCCCAACGAAAGCATCAATGTTATTATCAATAATACATAACAGCTCTCACTCTAACGAAATACAGATTAAAGTGTATTTATTTTTGTTTGTTCAACCAAAGAAAACAAATCTTGGGCACACTGTTTTGCTGCCTCTTCATTCGATATCATGTATTCTTCATGAAGCACATTTTTGAAACGAATTTTTATAACACCGTACGTAACCCAAGGGATTGGGTAATTATCATTAAAGCGTCTATCTGGGCCACCATTTTTGTTCGCGTATCGCCACGTATTACCCTCAACTTTGCTGTCCGCTGGAACGTCTTCAATTTCAGCAAATCTCGTACAAGTGTATTCTAATTCTACGTCAGAAATTGAAACTACTGCGAATCGGGATTCATTCTCTATTAGCAGAAAACCAGGAAATATATAAATGTCTCCCCCGTTGCGGTTTTCCATGTGAGGGACCATTTTGAACTTATCATGGTCGGAAACCGGAAGGCAGTTTGGCCGCCCCATGCTGAATCGCACTTCTTCACGTGAAACTTCTTTACCCGCTTGGGTGCGCTGCTTTAACTTATCGGTGTCTCTGTATGAGAGAATGTCCCAAATCTTAGCGCTTCGTAAAGCCGAACCGAATGAATGGCTGAACGCGCGGTAACGCGCAAGTATTTTTTCATCACCTCCCCAGTCAAACATGACGCCCGTGCTTTCCAGCTCAGCCTTTCCGTTCTCAATATTTTCTGAAGTGAGGCGTACTTTATCTCGAAGTATGGACAGCTTTTTGCGAAAGAGGCTTCGCAGAATGATTATGCTGTAGAGTCTGGTCTGCTTTTCTAGCTTCTCTTTTTGTTCTCTTAATATAATCAGTGCACTGGATATCTCTTGCCGTGTTCTTTCTGCCTGATTGATCATATCCGCAAGGTCTGCCATTCCTATTTCACTAATGGTTTCAATGTCTGCGCTGACTACAGGGATAGTTGAAAGGTCAATATCTTCTAAAGAAGGCGATGGAGTATATTTGGATTCTAAAGGCAAGGTCGTATGGATTGAAGTGGGCCGAGAACCTGTTTTTTTTCCACCAATTTTATGGCTGTATGATATCCCAGCACCTGGGATACCGACCGTCACTCTTGCTCCGTTCCCCCCCCCAAAGTTGAGTGTTGCACCTGGAACGCCTGCAGACCAGCTTGTACCAGCCGACGAAACGTTGAGATATAGACCCGGTACGATTTTAAGGCGCCTCTTGAAACGTAATCCCATACCCCCTCCTTAACATTAGGAATAATCCTAACATATATTTTTGCTAAAGAAAGGAAGCTGAACTACTAGAAATGAGAGTTGATATTCAATTACATTCTGAACGGCTCTAGATAAATGGCGATTTGCAAGTATAAGCAAATCGCAATTAACAGCTTGAAAATTAGCCAAACCATGGCTTTTATATCATGCACTTGACATTGTGCCACCATCACGTCGCGGCACTTTGCTCACCCTGCACTGCCGCCTTTTGGCAAGCCGCTGAGCCAGTTTTAGGTCCCACTGTGCTTGTCTGAATATTTTCCCTTACGAGCACCAGATGAGCTGTGTCACTTTGGCCATGAGGAGTTCCTTTTCGACTTGATTAGCGCCTTCAAGTGCGACACGTGATTCAGGGCTCTCTCGTTACTGGCTGGCACGTACAGTTTTTCTACCTGAGGGCGAGGTGGCGGAACCAAATCACCAGACCGGATGCGTGTAGCCATCTTACGCAATTCACTGCGACATTTCAGGCGTAGCTCCTGCTCTGTCAGCCCTTGAGCGCGCATCGCGCTGTACAGGCCGGTAACCATCCAGAAGCAGGCGCTGTTCTTCCACGGGTAGGCTTCGGGTGTTTTGTACAGTCCGCGGCGGGCGCGGTATTTCATCACCATGTCGTAGAGTTCGTCTTCGTCCGGCAACCCCGCAGTGCTGTATTCGCCCTTGCGGCACCACTTGATAAACTCACCCGGTGAGGGCCAGAAGGGTGAGCAGCTGGCGCACGAATGACAGCTGCTGTTTCGCTGTGGCCTCATTTCCCAGTTGTGTCGGATTTCATTCAGTAATTCATATAGATAGTAATTAGCATTACAATCAATATTTATTGCTGAACAAGTTTTAAATCTGGGCTACGACGACCGGTGCTGGTTCCTCCGCCTTCGATTACAGAAACTTTGAACAAAAGATTCGCCAACTCATCAATGGGAATAGATAGAAGGTTACTCAACTGATTTAAATCAATATTATCTGATTTCAGAACAGATAAAAGTTTATCGATAATTAGCGAACGTTCCCGAGCAATACCGTTAATCTCTGATTTACGCAATCCTTTCTTCGTGGCTTCTACCATAAGAGTCCGGTATTGCCATTCAGTTAACATCCCAATATTTTTCATTCTTACAATAAGCGCAACAGCGGATACGCGCCAATTTTCCTTGATAGATATAATCCCATCAAGTGTCGGAAACGGTATCTTTATAGCGAGAACTGTCCGTCTTGGCATAAGAAATGCTGATGCAAAGCTATCCGCTTCATCCTCCAAATTTTTACCCTGTGGGGAACCATGGCGATGTAAAATTAAATGTCCAAGTTCATGAGCCGCATCAAAACGACTACGCTCACCACTTTTTTGAGTATTCAGAAAAATATAGGGAGTATCATTTTTCCAAAAAGAGAAAGCATCAACATCAAGCGTATTTTCTGATAGTGAGAATACTCGAACACCGTTTGCTTCAAGTAAATGGATTAGATTGTCTATACTTTTAACCCCTAAGCCCCATCTTTCACGTACAGTTTCTGCGGCTGCCTCAGGTTCATAACCTCTTAAATTGGGGAGATTACATTCTGGTAGGTTAAACGACTCTTCAAAAAACGAGTTAACCAATACCCCCAAGCTGCCAGCTGCTTCTGCCGCATGCTGATCAGCTGCCTTCATGCTTTTTAATGAACGAAAGGATACCGTTGATGGATCGACGAATTCAACATCGCTTCCACACAAAAAACCAATCGGATAACCTAAAGTATCTGCCAGTAACTCAATGGTTTGCTGCGTTGGAGTAAACAAGCCATCAGCCTTTTCGTACTCGGCAACTGACTTAGATGACAACCCTGAGGCCGAAGCTAAAGAGCTATATGTCATCTTTCTTCTTAACCTGGCGACTTTAAGTCTGTCCGGATTCAGTTGCATGTTTTGCATAAAAATCATTTCCGCGAAACGACAATGTCAATCTCTTCATTAAACTCTTTCTCTGGCGTCTCAATGGCAGCGCTGAATGGTACAGCAGGCAAAATGATCCTTTCGCTCCAGGAGGAAATTTTATTATGCCCGTTAAAACCGCTCATAGCGCTTGGTTTAGAAAGTTCACAACGAACCTCTTGAACACCAAAATCGAAATAATAAAGGAAAACAAATGTCTTTGTTGAATCTATTGAAATACGAGTAGAACATTCCGGTTCTTCACTTTCTTGCTCTTCATCATCGTCAAACAAGCCAAGATTGCGAGAAATAACATTCTCAGTGGCGCTTCCTTTTGCATTTTTAGTCTTAGGAAAACCTTCAATGATACCGGTATCCTTATTACCACTTGTAGCGATGATACTGAGTCCTAACTCAGAGTTAATGGTATACTCCAGGCCACTGTCAAAAGTGTAGTTCCACCCTTTTAACCCTGATGAAAGCACGCTTTCACGGAAAGCAGCAACTACCTCTTCCCAGGCTCGCGTCATCGCACATGTTCGAGGATGTAAAGGCGAGCTGCGGCGACTTTCATAAATGGCGCGAGAGATTGCGAAAGTGAAATCTTCAACCGATAATCCCATCGATTTCAGCTTGGCTACCGAGTTTTGATCTTCATAAATTTTTTGCAATAACATATCACCTCCTTATTCACTTCCGATAATTACACCTCAAATGAGGGGGTAAAACAAGAAGTGGAAAGCAAAAAAATTGCTCATTACATGAGCATAAGTGAAATTACTATTAAAAATCAATGAGTAAATTGTAATGCTGGAGAGCAACTGCAATCTTCACTTAGCCCGTGCTTCAAACAAGCGGCAAAAAGATTTCATTGGCAACCAGTACGGCGAAAGAGTTTCCTGTTCCTATAGAGCGACGACTTCTGGCGTGATTAGAACCCCATAAAGGCAAAAGGTGGTCATTTCCGCCAGGAGCCGGGTGACGGGGAACATGGAGTGGTTGTTGTGTTTGAGGGACGGTGGCGTATCTAGCGTCAATCAACCCGACAGTGCTTCTTAGTTGTGACCTCATTGCCCGGCTGCGTCTGATGACATCCTACTTTCCAGTTCTCTTAGGCATTTGGTTCAAGGCCTGAAAATCATGCCTTACCGCTGGACCTGAAGTAGCGATCGGGTTGCTGATACTGAAAACTGCTTTGTACCAGAAGCAGCTATTGCATAGAGGTATGCGAGCGTCGCTTTTCTAGGCTGTCTACTGGGCGTGCTCTGGTAGCTTATTAAGCTTAATGCCTGCCTCTGCTGCAATCTGAATCAGGTCTGAGGATGAACGAACCAGATACATAATTAACCATACGTGTGAGACTAAGAGCGTTATAAATCATGCTATTAATAAAACGGTCACATCAACTTTCCTGACGGCCAACTTGCAATTCAGTGCCAGAAGATCGATTTTTGCCGGACACCGCCTGATATTTCAGCCATTCTTCTGCAGGAACCTTTAGTTTAAGAAAAAATTGAGGTAGCGTTATAGAGCAGTGAGCGATTGACTAACCCAACTTGCTGCTTTATGAGCATATGGAGATCAGATTGAGCTACAGCGCTGATGAATTTTCTTTCATTCTGGCCGTTATTGGAAAGGCAGTCGCGGATACGCTTGAATCTGAAGGGCATCTGGCGTTGCCGCAGTTGATGGAGAAACTTCGTCTTATAGAACAACAGGCTGAGGATGAGGCTGTACGTGGGGCCTGTCAGGAAGCTCTGAATATACTGATGCAAAAACTGCACTGAGTTATTCCCGAAAAAAGCGCGGCGGGATTGAAACGTGTATCGTGACAATCTGTTGGCCAGAAATGGCGCAGCAATAGCAAGCCCCGGGTTTACCACTGCTGCCAGAAAAATGACCTGAAGAAAGCGGTTCAACGCACCTGCGCAGAGCCCAGCCTTTTGACCGCGAGTGATACTGCGGCTTCATGCGCCTCGCTCTGAGCCTCTCCAGCTAGCTGTTTGATTTTTTCAATCATGCTGTGACGAGATAGGTCTTTTCCTTCATTGATCAACGCCAGTAAAGCTTCACCAAGAAGAATATTACTGTAATGCACTACTTCGGGTGATTCCATAAATAACCATTTTTTGGTGCGACGCGGAATCTCGCCGGGTAATACTGGCATACATAAAGCTCAGTACCGTTGGCATCTGATAAAAGCAATATAGAAGCCTGTTTCAAGTATGCTTAAGCTGACCCTATACCTTTATTGCAGGAATGTACAGCTATTAAAAATGCGCAGTCGAGACTGACAAATCCGATGGCTTCGCTTGATCGGTTTTGTCTAACCGTAAAGCGATTTCTGACGACTGATGCATAACAATTTTACAATTAAACGGACCGGAAAACAGAAAACATAAATATTTTTTCTGCCTGAGATGAAACCCGAAGGCGACAAATTCTTCACCTGCGATGGTGCTAATATTCCTGTAGGCGTACAGCCACCTGCGTGTTCAGGCAGTCAAAAAAATCAAGAAAATTGCTGCTTGAACCACGCGGCATATCAATGTAAATGTCTGTTTTAAAAAAATATGTCATAAAAACAGTCTAGTGAAACCTCTCTGTTCAGGTGTTAACTATGGATATTCTTTTTAGCGAGTCTCCTCCTGAGCATCCAGCAGTTCATTATCTCATTGGCGGCCATCTTCTATGTTGTCCTTATACCTTATGTCCGGCATACTGAATATAGCGCCTGTCGGCGCGGTACATCTTCCTTTATGAGAGTTGTTCTGCACCCGCGTCGTCTGGCCTCAGATAAATTACCGTTTTCAAGAGCTTTATCTAAAACAATTTAAGCGAAACATACTTTTTGCAGCCTTTGAGCTTAATTAATTTTATTCTCTGCAATCAGACATTTCCCCGTCTGATGCAGGTAGGATTTATGCGTTGGCTTACAGTGGACTCATGGCAACATGACGCCCTGTTATTTTCCTCCACTTCTGACTTCCTATAATCACATAGCCTGTATCAGGTATTGCGTTAACGTCACGCTGTAGCGCTCTGTTCCGCTTACATCACCGTCCTTTTAGCAGGCGCTGAGCCAGTTTCAGGCCCCAGAGTGCATGTTCGAAATGTTTGTCTTCCAGACGCCAGAATGCGCTGAATTCAGCAATCTGGGTGGAGTAACTCCCTGTCGCCTTGATCTGAACTGAATAAATCGGCATCAATAATCGTGTCATATGCCTCGTGAGCCAGCATGCTGATTGCATGCAGTCGATTTTCATATCCCTCGGGTGCCGCCGCCTGCTTTTCAGCCAGGGTGATAATGGCCAGCATCAGCTGACGGGCCTGCTCTGAGTGCGACGGCGCCGGGATGAGCTGTGTCATTTTGGCCATGCGGAACTCCTTTTCGACCTGATTAGCGCTTTCATGCGCGCAACGTGGCCCTGCGCCGTCTCGGTGCTGGCCGGCACGTAAAGCTTTTCCAGTTGCACACGCGGTGCCGGGATTGGCTCGCCAGACCGGATGCGCGCGGCCATTTTCCGTAGCTCGCCACGACACTTCACACGCAGTTCCTGCTCTGTCAGTCCCTGCGCGCGCATTGTGCTGTACAGGCCTGTGACCATCCAGTAATTCGCGTTAGTCTGCCAGGGATATTTTTCAGGAGTTTCATACAGGCCCCGTCGGGCGCAATATTTCATCACCATGTCGTAGAGCTCGTCTTCATCCGGCAAGCCGACAGCACTGTAATCGTCTCGTTTGCACCACTGGATAAACTCACCCGGTGAGGGCCAGAACGGTGAGCCGCTGGCGCGAGCGCGTTTCATCCCCGCCGACAGCTGCTGCTTCGAAGTGATGCCGTTCTCCACAAACGCCGCAATCCACTGCCGTTTCGCTGCGGCTTCGTCACGCGGGTTTTTCAGGGCCATGCTGACTGACGCAGGGAACAGCTGCCTGAGGTTGCTGAACAGAACATCCACCAGCTGTTCAACGGTTTTGTGCACGCCCCCCTCTGCTGATCGAGATGCGCATCCAGCAACGTATGGACGTGCGCTCGAATCCCGGTTGTATGTGGCTGACAAGGAATTGTTCACAGGAAATTATTCTCCCATTCGCTGAGGTCGTTCCAGTGAGGGGCTGGTGGACTCACCTGCCCGGCTCCGCGGAGTACGGCCTGTTTGTTCTGGTAGCTGAGCTTCTGGCTGGCCGTGATAAACCAGTTCCTGGGCCGCTCATGTGAAAACTCGATGTCGAGTTTCTGCAGCTCGTAGAGCAAATCGACGCTCGAGTAGAGCTTCTGCCACGATGCAAAGTCTGCGTGGTTCAGTTTCACAACGTTGCCTTCGAAAGCGTAGCGAGAAAGCCCTGTTTTCGTCGCGCACGTCGCGTTAGCGGCGGGTGTTATGTTTTTAGATTCTATGACTGGTTCTAATGACTGATTCTGTGACCCGTTTTTGGGTACATTCAAACACCCGTTTTTGGGTACATTCAAACACCCGTTTTTGGGTACATTCCCGTTTTTGGGAACATTCCCGTTTTTGGGAACATTACCGTTTTTGGGTTCATTACCTCTGACTGAATTACCCCGTTTTCGGGTAAATTCAAAATCGAGATTTAGCTGCAGAACCCGGACCCGTTTTGTGGGACCTTTACGCTCACCAGTGTCTGTGATCAGGCCTTCGCTGATCATTTGATTGATCCATTTACCGATCGTTTTCTTGTCGAGGCCTGTGTCGTTAACCAGCCTCATCGTGCTTGGATAACAGCGGTGAAATTCGTCGGCCCGGTCTGCCAGGGAAAGGAGAAGAAGTTTTTGTGAAGCCTTAAGGTCAAGGCTCCAGACCCATTCTGTTGCTGCACGGCTCATTTACTCTGTTCCTCCAAAGTAATCGAATCCCGCATGGACATTCAGGTAACTGAGATCGACGTTATGGAACACGCCGTTACTGGTGTGCTCATTGGCAGCACTCCAGACAAGCAGTAGTGATGTGGTCGTAACGCAGCGCGTTACGTTATGCGTCAGCAGCACAGAACGTTGTCCACTGACAGATACGTCAAAACCGGCGCTACCATCCGCCGGTTTCTCCAGCAGCGCAGCGATTTCATTCACCTTAGGATGCGGCTTTAGTGAGGTACGCATCTTGATCCAATTGTCTGACATAACGACATCTCTTCGGGCCAATAATAACTAGACCAATACTGATGCGAGAGGCATCATTGATATGAATGGATGGCAGGATCTGTGCGGGGTGCAGGAGGAAATACATCATCTAACTCTACTTGAGCACCAAACTCTTTCAATGCACTAACCAACATCCTGCACATCTCCAAATCAGGTTTTCGGCGCTTATTTTCATAGTGCCCAATGGCGCCCTGACTGCACCCAACTTTTTGGGCAAGAAGGGTTTGCGACACATTGATAGTTTTTCTGATTTTCCTGAGGTGACACATTGAGAATCTCCTACAGTAAGAAGAGAGACCATATAATACAAATCGTACTTATACCGAGCAAGAGGATAATACATTTTGTGTGTTGTGACTATTAATACGCTTCGTAATAATCTGCGTATGAACTTTACATGGAATCAACTGGCGAAAGCCAGGATGAAGCAGATAGGCCTGACTCAGGAAAGGCTTGCTGAGGCTCTGGGTAAAACCCAAGGCGCGATCGGCCATTGGCTAAATGGACGCCGCGAGCCAAGCATTGAAGATATAGCTGCGATGATGAAAGTCTTGGGACTAAAGGAACTGGTTCTTAGCTCCAATGGGATGGTGATTTTCCCAGATGAATCGCTTATAAACGTATCAGATCGTTCTCCTCTCGGGGAGGTAAAGAGCTTTCCGGTTATAAGCTGGGTAAGTGCAGGTAATTGGTCGGACGCTTGCGAACCCTATAACTTAGATGAAGTTCAGGAATGGACACAAACCACAGCTAAAGCAAGCCCAAATAGCTTTTGGCTAACCGTCAAAGGCGATTCAATGACTGCCACGACAGGGTTGAGCATACCTGAAGGGATGAAGATACTGGTAGATCCTGCTGTAGAAGTAACAAATGGAAGGCTGGTCGTTGCTAAGCTTGACTCTGAAAATGAAGCTACCTTCAAAAAGTACGTCGTTGACGCTGGACAGCAGTATCTCAAACCTCTCAATCCCAGCTATCACATGATTCCCATTGATGATAAGTGCCGAATCATAGGTGTGGTTATCGAAGCGAAGCTCGAGGGATTATGACCTCTGCGGTGGGGGTACCCCATACAAAAACCGCACCGTATCTTCGCTAAGCTTTGCCTTCTCCATCTCCTTTGTCGCATCCTATTCTCTACCTGCAACCAATACGTTTAGTACTCACTTTCATTTTTAGCACGATTTGTATTGACCACGGTTAATACAATTTGTATTTTTAACTTGTACATGACGATTTGCAACGCAATCAAGCTCTTTAACAATGAGCGGGAAGCTCTACGGCAGGTGCCGAGAACGCACCAAACCTCAGGTTACTGAGTGCATTGTTGCGACTGTGTAGCCAGTAACGTAACGGGGGGATGTATGGCAAATATCAGCTACGGCAGATCTGTTAAACCTGTGGTGAAAGACAACGCCAGAACACGCCGACATGTGCGCCGCATGGTTGAGGCGATTGAGTGTCGCAAGATTGAAGAGATGCTGGCTGCAGAGCTGGGATGGGAGCCGCCGGTACGGACTGCTGAATTCAGCCGGGCAGAAAACCATTGCAGGCGAGTAGTAAGCGATCGCGTCAGTATGGCTGTGGAGACGGAAACGGAGTACCACAAGCAAATTCAGGCGGCCGCGGCGAAGTACGTTGAACACCGGATGAAGAGTAAATACCTGAAGGTCGCTAACGAAGCCGGACGCCAGATTCGTGCAGTACAGAGGCCACACAAAAAAAGCATACCGCTTATCTAATCTCTTCCATTCCAGCTTTTGCGTCGACAGGTCAGATGAAGCTGGTACAGATTGCTGACTTCAACCTGTCTTTCACAGCGGGAACAGACAGCGCCATGGAGAGGTGAACTGAAACTGGCGAGCTCCACATACAGGGCACCGAAACTTAACGCGGCCCATGAGGAGACTCCTTTTAAATTTTTAGTTAGTGATAGCTGACCCTGGCCCCTTCTCAGCGCCGTTTTTTTCATGCCCGACCTGTCAATAGCCTGTCTACTGAGCGGTTTTTTTTGTGCCCACACCCATATCGTGCTGTATTTTGAGCAAAAAGTGAACACTGGTATCTTTCGGTTATGAAAGCTTTATGGTGGTTTAGCCAGCTTATCTGACATTCTGGATTTCCCTTTCCCCTGGAACGAATTCATGCCCGTGTAACGCGGACTTTTTTGTGTTGGTAAATTAAAGCCAGCCTAATCAATTACTTAATTTTTTAATAATAAAGACCGGCTGCTATTATGAATATATTAGTCAGATAAATCGTGTGTCATGGGTGGGATTTTAATAACCTCGCTATCTACCACGTTGCCCGTCTCCTCTCCTCGAGTAGCGGGCTTTTTTGTGCTGGAAAATCTATTTTTGCAATCATGACGAGTAAAATAACTACGCCTTCTTTTTTAACAGCGCAGCGGCACCAGCCTATGCTTATAGAGCACATCTGCTGTGTGTGATGGCTTTCCCCCATTGGAAACTGTGTCTAGTTGCCCGCTGATTGCGGGCTTTTTTATAAAAAAACGGATCGGCGAAGTAAATCAACCGCTTACGCTTGCATAGTGAAGCGTGGTTGTTACTATGAGTAGACCAGCCAGATAAATCGTGTGTCATGGGTGGGATTCTAAAAACCTCGCTATCTACCACGTTGCCCGTCATCTCTCCTCGAGTGACGGGCTTTTTTGTGCCTGACGATCTCCCTCCTCAAGATAAATCACTATCAATAGCGGCCAGAAGTACCTTAAAAGTAAATACCTGAAGGTCGCTAACGAAGCCGGACGTCAGATTCGAGCAGTACAGAGGCCATGCAAAAAAAGCGTACCGCTTATCTAATCTCTTTCATTCCAGCTTTTGCGTCGGCAGGCCAGATGAAGCTGATACAGGTTGCTGGCTTTAACCTGTTTTCCACAGCGGGAGCAGACAGCGCCATGAGGTGTCTTTTTGTCTTTACCGTTAGAGGTGAACTGAAACTGGCGAGCTCCACATTCAGGGCACCGAAACTTAACCCGGCCCATGAGGAGACTCCGTTTAAATTTTTAGTTAGTGATGGCTAACCCTGGCACCTTTCTCAGATTTAGCCAGAAAATAGTTGAAACAGCCGCATATGCGGCTTTTTTTTCGTCCAGAACCGGAGAACACCATGCGTAAAAACACTCCCTCAAAAGTCCTGACCCAGAAAGAAATGCAGTGCCTCGCCCTTGTTCATGTGCAGGCGTATGTGGGTGCCTGCCACTGTCAGAGCCGCAGCGATGTGCTTCTGGCATTGGCGCACTGGCAGAACGTGGGCGATGAGGTCGCTGATTTCATCAGAACGACACGCATCGTCGTCGTCAATGAATATGGCGCCCATGAGTTTTGAAACGTCGTTACGTTAACCCCGCCCGACAGGGCATTCATCTGACCCGGAGGTCACTATGCAAAACCGTGAAGTTGCAGAAAACGTCATCGACACACTTTTCGATGTGGCTGAAAAACTGTATGCATCAATGGACATGACTGATGCCTGCTCACATGAAGGAAAAATCAGCAAAGAAGAGGCTGACGCTTATCGTACGGCCCTGATGAATTTACTGGAAGAGATGGATCATGCCATCGTCAGCCCGATTTTCAGTATTCATCCTGACCTGCGTCCCACCTGCTGCTGCACCGACTCTGAAGAGGATGAGGCAGACCTGCAACCGTGAAGCTTTCAATGACAATCCTGAATCCAACCGCCCGCTGTGGCGGTTTTTTTATGTCTGAAGGAGGTCTCTGTGGTGATTCAGATCGATGATGGTCGGTACACCTTTACCGCCAGCGTATTAAACCGAAGCCGGCAGTTTGTCAGCTTCAGCGAGGGTATTGCCTGGGTGTTTGTGCAGAAGCTGGCCGCTGCCTGCGCCGCTGAGATGAGGCATCCTTAATGTCCAAGCCTCATGTACCCGACAGGATAACCCGGCGCGCACAGCAGCAGATCAGAGAGTGGCGCGCAGGGCATATTCACGCGAGACGAACCAGGCGTGACGGGTACCTGACACTGCGCGTTACCCCGCACTGGCGCCTGCTTTCACGAGACAACGGTCAGCACTGGAAATTACTCAGCCATGCCGACTACAACAACCAGATTTAATCTCCCAGCCTGACAGAGGAACATTTCCCATGATGCAGTCACACATCAGGGGCGATGCCGCTTTTGCTCGCCCTTTTAACGCCATCCGCAATATCGAGTTTGCACCGGAAAATATCGTCACCGGCGCCAGCTTTTCATCCCAGCCGCCGCCGGCCCTTCCACCCCAGCCACCGCTGCCGCTGTTACAGATTGCCTTTGACCATGTTGTCGAAATTTTGCTTCAGGAGGGACAGCCATGATCTGTTTCTCCCGCACAGGACTACGCCAGGAACAGCGGGACGCTGAGGCTGCAGAGGATGAAATGGAGGCGCTGCGGGAGGAGCTTGCATCGCTTTTTCCCGAAAAGCTCCATCAGTTTGCCTCCCCTTACCTGCCGTCAGGCATTGTCTGCACGTTTTACAGCAAAGACGCTGAGGAGGCTTACGCCCGGCTGGTGGACAGACTGATCAATGCTGAGCTGAACGCCATCCGCCATCTGAAAGCCATGAGGTGGATGCCCTGACATGCCGCCTGCTCACGCCGGCCGAAGCGTTCAGGGCCGGCGTGGGTGATACAAAAAGGAGAAAAAAATAAAATCCCCTGCTTACGCCCAGCGCGTCAGTCAGTATTCCCTTATTGCTTCTGACGCAGCGCGGGTTGAAAGAGACGGTAACTACGCGCTTGCCGCAAAAATGTGGAAGAAAGCGGCCGGTTGCGCCTGCCGGGCAGTCAATCAGAACTGGGCAGAAAAACGTGCCGGTTTCTGTCAGACCATGGATGAACGACTCCTGGCGATTGCTTCAGGACATGAGGTTTCGTCTTGTGCAAAAGAAGACGGCGATGAACAGCATCCCTGATGCAGGCGCCCCTCAGTCATCATGGATGACGACGCCACGTTACCGGTTTTGCCGGCCGCACCGGGCATACTCATCCGCCTGGCTGGCAGCCCGTAAGTCATTCCCCTCTCCCTGCGCGACGACTGCTGGTCATAACAGACGCTCTCTGACGTCAGCCTCGTCCTGCGTCCGTCCCCGCGCAGGGTTCTGATTGAATTTGCCCGGAACGCCTCATGAACAATCATTCTGACCACCCCAGAAATCGCCCGGTATTACGGACGCTTGTCTGGATTTTTACGATTTCTGCGATCGCCGGGGCCGGACTAACAGCAGGCTCGCTTGCCCTGTCCGCCCTGGTGATCGTTGTGGCTTATCTTGCCGGCATTCCCGGCTAACGCATTTTCAGGAGACACCATGAAAATCATCTGTCAGCAGGACAGTAAACAGGCCTCTCTGATCCTGACGGCCTCATTGTTCCGCCTCCCGCGCCTGGTCCGGGTGGTCAGTGCCGCACTCAGCGTTGTGCCCGGTGCGGTGGTGGAAACGACGGGGATATTCCGTCTGCGCACGACGATTACGGGCCCGGCCTCCTTCATGAACGAGGCGCTGGCGGCAGCCCTCTCTGCGCTGTACCCCTCTTCACGATATACCGCATCCCGCTGAAGAAGAGAGTCAACGCCAGGCTCAGCCAGGAGCTGAAGATGTTTCCGGCTGCGCCTGGCCGATCATGAACAGCCTGAGCAGGCTTAATCCCAGGAGAAAAATAATGGAACTTCGTGATGATTCACTTATTGACATGAAATTCATGGTGCGCGACTCTGGCTTTACCGATCGCTACTTCTACAAACAAATCCAGCAGGGCAGGCTGCCGCCGCCCCGAAAATTTGGCCGCGCGTCCCGGTGGGAATACCAGGAATACCAGCGCTGGAAGGCCTCATTTCCCCGAAAATCAGACGCATGAGTGTACTGCTTTTTTATTGTGGGCATAACTGTGGGCATAATCCGTTTTATGAACCCAAAAAAGGCTTATCTGTCAGAAAACTGGATAACAGATATGATGTCTGCAGGGGTAACGCTCATACTCAGAGAGCACTCGAGCATGCGAGTTCAGGGCGTTCAGCAGCCAGAACAGCGACACGTCAGCGACTGCAAAATCGGCCATCCTGTCGTTGCTTTCCCGACGCATAGACATCAGACGCTGACGGCGAGAGCGCAACTGGCGGTTTAGCAGTGCCAGGCGCTCACACAGATTGCGACTTGCCGAGAACAGCGCCATCGGTGGGATAAAGTCCGGATCCTGATGCCAGCCTCCCTGCCCGTCCTGTAACAGGCGGGTAATGGCGCAAGTATCCCAGGCATCGTTGTCTTCATGTCCGAAACGGAATGCCAGATTTAAGCGGGCCACCGCCATCGACTCATCTTCCTGACCGAAGCGATCGGCGATCGTTTCCCAGGCTTCCCGATAGCGCAGCGGGCGCTCTGCAGGTACCGCGTTTGTCTGCACATTCACGATCCCGGCCTGCATCACCGGTAACGCCACATACACTGTCACCGGAGTATTGCCAGCAGAAGCCGGCACCTCGATTTCACGTGGCTCCGGAGGCAGGTCACTGAATCGAGTATCAACCAGCGTGTCATCTGGCAACCAGAGACGAAGTAATTGCGCCTGCACGCGGCCGGAGGCCAGCATCGCGTCATCCAGTTCAACCCGACCAACGCCCCAGGGGAAAGCATTTCCGCGGGCGGCAATACCGGCCCGGGAAAATGCATCCCATTCAGACTGCTGCTGGAACTGCTGAGGGGCCAGAAGCGCCCCTTCATTCCATAAAGGACGATGAATTTTCATCCCTGATTTCCCCTCGCCTTAGGATTTCGCTTTCGGCATCTGGGAAACCAGCGACAGGTTGACGTCCATCCCTTCCACCTGAAAATGCGGCACGGCGTAGAGCTTCACGCGGAAGAAGCCTGGATTATCTTCAATGTCTTCCACCACCACTTTGGCATCACGCAGCGGATGCGACGCCTGCAGCTCGTCGCCCGGGTCGGTCATCTCGGTGACCAGTCCACGCACCCAGGTATTAAGTTCCAGCTCCAGCAGACGACGATCTTTGGTGGTGCCGATGTTTTCACGCTGGATAAGCTTCAGATAGTGCGCGATACGCGACAGCAGAAAGATGTAGGGCAGACGCGCGTTGATACGGCTGTTGGCGGTGGCATCGGCGGTGTCGTAGATCGCAGGCTTCTGGGTAGAGTTTGCCGAGAAGAAGCAGGCGTAGTCGCGATTTTTGTAATAGGAAAGCGGGATAAAGCCGAGGTTGGCGAACTCAAACTCGCGGGTTTCCGGGATCATTACCTCTGACGGGATCTTCACCTGATTGCCGGTGCCGAGATCGTAGAGATGAATCGGCAGATCCTGCACCGCGCCGCCCGCCTGTGGGCCGCGGATCTGCACGCACCAGCCGTTGTTGATAAAGCTGCGCACCATATTAGCGGCGAACGCAAACGAGGCGTTGGTCCACAGGTATTTATCGTGATCCGGGCCTTTTACCTCTTCGACGTAGTTGAAGCTGCGCACCGGCACAGTGTCCGGACCATAAGGCAGTCGGCCCAGCACGCGCGGCATCACCAGGCCGATATAGCGCGAATCGTCAGTTTCACGGAACGATTTCCATTTAATGTATTCGGCGCGGTCGAAGTAATTGCCGATATCCTTGATGGCCGCTACCTCCTCCATCGACGCCTTCAGGAAAAAACGCGGGCCAGCGGAGCCGATAAATGGCATATGCGCCGCGGCGGACACCTTAGAGATATTGCGCAGCAGCGCCACGTCCTGCGCGGATGCGTCAAATTCATATGCGGAGATCAGCGCCCCAATGGGTCGCCGCCAGGGGTGTCATACTCGGCGACATAGGTCTGCAGATAGAGACCGCTCTGGATGATTTCCGGGCTGTCTTCAAAGTCGCAGCGCAGATCCTCTTTGGAGAGATCGAGCAGTTCGATTTTTACGTTCTGACGAAAATCGGTTTTATCCACCAGCGACTTGACGCCGCGCCACAGCGACTCCACCGCCTGAAAAGCTTCATGATGCATCACCGCATCAAGCTGACGGCTAATTTGATGGTCAAGCGCAGCGATATGGTGGTCAATCAGGGTTTTATCGAGCTTCTCGACTTTTGCGCCCGCCTTGGTCAAACACTCCAGAAAGACCTGCATGCCAGCGGTCAGCCGCTCGTCGGCGGTCGCGTCCGACATCGCCTGCGCATCCTGCCAGATGTCCAGCGCGCTCAGTTCGGCAACCGGGCGCAAATTTATTTTTCTAAACAGGGAGGCGTAGACGCCATCAGTTTCGCGGCTCTCCAGCACCAGGCTTTCGTTTCCAGTTCTGTTATCATTTTGAACGGTCATAAGCATTCCTTTTAATCCATTAAAACGTTGCTGACGTTAAGCCTTTGGTGCCAGCGCCGATAATTCGCTGCGCAATTCCGCGCTCAGCGCCGGGTCGAGCAAAATTTTTTCCAGCTCTTTACGGAAAGCCTGGTTATCCAGTAAATTCGCCTTTAAGTCGCGCAGAAGATTACGCATTGCCAGCATGGCCTTAAGCTGGGGAATTTGACGCGCCACCTGCCCCGGCGTGAAATCGTTCATATCACGGAAAGTCAGGCTGATATTTTCCTCGCTACCGTCACCGGTAAGCGTATTCTTTATGGTGAGATCGACTTTTGGGGAATATTCAGAAAGGACGCTGTTAAAATTATTTTTATTAACGTTTATTTTTCTTCGCTCTGATAAGGGCGCGGTTTCCTGGCCATGGCTAAAATCGCCAGCAACCAGTAATTTCAGCGGTAGCTCCGTTTTTTTAGTTGCTCCGCCAGTGTGGAGATCCAGCTTAAGGTTAATACGTGCTTTAGGTACTTCACTCTGGAAACTGTCAGCCATTACTCTGTCCCTCGTTTAATCGCTGCGTAATATTTCAGGCGAAATAATAAGGCAATAAAATACCAGGAATCAAATAATGATTAGCTCATTCACCAGTCGAAAAATTCTTAATTATTTTATGATGTAAGTTAATAAATAGTTATTTCTACAGGCAGTTTAACCTGCTGCTTTTTAGATAACACCTGGAGCTATTCACCAAAAAAAAGAGCGGGAATAAAAATCCGCTCTTTAATTTATCACGCATTGATATAAATCAAAATCGATACCCAAAAAGAGATACCTGCCGTTTTAGCCGCGCATCGTTAATTCAGCGCCCAATTCAGAGGGAATGAATGCGATCGTTTCATAATCACTTGCTCGCCATATTCATTTGGTATGGCGTGTTAATTTTTCCTTTCGAAATCTTATTGGACAAAACCTGTAATCCGCTGAAAGGCTGACTCACGCTGTTGGCTTATTAACACCCTTTTCGGTTCGTTCTTTTTTAGCTGGCTGATGCATAAAGCATGTTAATGAGCGCACGGCCTTATGCGCCTCGCTGGCCGTTGCGGTAAGCCGAAGGTGAAACGCCATGGATCTGCCTGAAGCGGTTGCTGAAATGACTGGGCGAATGAAACCCGCAGCTAAAAGCGATAGTGGTCAGTGAAAGCGAGGCATCCGCCAGCATCTGCTGCGCGCGCTGCATGCGACGCCGCATCACATACTGGTGCGGCGCTTCGCCCGTCGAATGGCGAAACATGCGCGCGAAGTGAAACTCGCTGAGCGACGCTTCATCGCTCAGCTGCGCCAGCGTCAGCGGCCGATCGAGATGCGCGTCGATAAAGGCCAGCAGGCGGCGCAGCACCGCAGGCGCCAGTCCGCCCCGCGCCTGAGGCGCGCGCCAGCCCACGTCGCTGTAGCGCTGCAGCAGATGGGTCAGCAGCAGGGTTGAGGCGCTGCTCAGCATCAGCTGATTAGCGGGCTGCTGCCAGTCGCAGCTGAGCAGAAAATGGCGATAGAGCTGAGTAATACGATCGTCGCTGGCGAAGACTTTTTCGTGCAGCTGAAGGTGCGCCGGGCTGCGATCCCACGTCTCTTCCGCCAGCTGGCGCAGATGTGCTTCGGAGCAGTAGAGATGGACGAATGAGAGATCGGAACGCAGATCCCAGGTGGACTCGACGCCAGCAGGCATCAGGCAGAAGCGATCCGGGCCGCCGCCGTTACGCCAGCCATAGGGGGTTTTATGCCAGGTATCGTAGCCGTCGGCGATATAGAGGCTAAGGGTGTGATGGTTGCTGAGATTGGTCACCCGATCGCCGCTGTTAAACCAGTGTGCCAGCTGCGTGCCGTCGCTGAGCCGGGCGTGGTGACGCAGCTGGGCTTTATGGCGTTGCAGCATTTCGAAAGTCTGGTAAGTCGGGGCGTTCACGGGCGTTCTCCTGCTAACAGGCCTCCAGTGTATGAAGAGTGGGCTGAAGAGAACAGCCTTATCCATCGTGACGGATAAAAAAGCGCAAGAATTTGCAAGTGCGCCGCAAGCAGTTGCAAGCCGCCTGCCGCTTTTCCGGTAATACTGCGGCCTGAACTCAAGGAGGCGCGCAATGAATCTCGCTTTATACCTTTCCGTGGTGCTGATCTGGGGCACCACCTGGATCGCCATTTACGCCCAGCAGGCGGCGAGCGGCGGCAGCATTGGCGCGGCGGTGTTCTGGCGTTTTATTATGGCATCGCTGGTGATGCTGGTTGCGCTTAAGGCCATGAGGCGTTTGCGAGCGCTGACGGCGCGCGATCATCTCTTTTGCCTGCTGCAGGGCTGCTGCGTATTCGGCTTTAATTTTCTCTGTTTTTATCACGCCGCGGCCTGGATCAACAGCGGGCTGGAGTCGGTAATCTTTTCGATGGCGGTGCTCTATAACGCGCTTAACGGCTGGCTCTTCTTCCGGCAGCGCCCTTCCCTGCGGCTGCTGCCGGCCGCCGTGCTTGGCGCTGGTGGAATGGTGGCCCTTTTCTGGCGCGATCTGCACGGCAGCGAAGCGTCTGTCCAGCTGTTATGGGGTATTGGGCTGAGCGCGCTGGGCACGCTGGGGTTTTCGCTGGGCAATATGATCAGCCTGCGCCACCAGCGTTTACAGCGCGATGTATTAACGACCAACAGCTATGCGATGCTCTACGGCGCGCTGGCAATGGCGCTGCTTACGCTGCTGCAGGGCGAATCGCTGCGGCCCGTCTGGAGCGGGCAATGGCTGGGCGCGGTGGCATATCTGGCGATGTTCGGATCGGTAATCGGCTTCGGCGCCTACTTCACCCTGGTTGGCCGCATCGGTGCCAGTCAGGCCGCCTATAGCACGCTGCTGTTTCCGCTGGTGGCGCTGGGGCTGTCAACGTTGTATGAGGGTTATCAGTGGCATGCGGAAGGCCTGATGGGAATAATCATGATTCTGGCGGGCAATCTGGTGATGTTTGTGCGCCTGCCAGCCTGGCGCAGGCGCGTTCCGGGCTAAAGCAAAGAGCGGGCATCATGCCCGCTTTGCTGAGCGTCATGCCCGTCGCTGCACAGGGGTAAGCTGATGAGGGCGATTGATCGCTTTGCGCGCTATCCAGTAGAGAAGCACGCGCTCATCGTCACTGTCCCGGTCGGCCATGGAGAGCAGTTTTAACGCCAGTGTCGATTTGGTCACAGGCTGCTGCTCATCGCTGAGTTCAATCACTGCCTGACCGATGATGCAGCGGACTTCGTCCTCGCAACTAAGGGATTCATATGCTCGGTCTTTCATATTTCCTCCTGTAAAGTGAGCTTTAAGCCTGGCAAATATTCTGCCGCTTTGCTTGCAAAAGCCGCGCAGAGACACATTTGGTTACGCCGAGTAACTCATTATTATTCAGTTGCTGAATTGCACACAGGTTAGCGAAGCGGATTCGCTGCCGTTCATACCCTCAGAGCGGCATTTCATGACGCGTTTCCTCCCGTTCATGCCTTTTCTCGTCACGCGCGCGTAGCCCCGTTCTAATCTGGCGCTAGTGTCCAGAACCCCGGACGGGAGAGAAAAATCATGAATCAGACATCATCCTACCAACGCACCCGCTGGCTTACCCTGGTCGGCACGGTAATCACCCAGTTCGCGCTGGGTTCGGTCTATACCTGGAGCCTGTTCAACGGGCAGCTGTCATCAAAACTCGACGCGACGGTCAGTCAGGTCGCCTTCTCATTCGGGCTGCTGAGCCTTGGACTGGCGGTCGCTTCGTCGCTGGCGGGCAAGCTGCAGGAGCGATTCGGCGTACGGCGCGTCGCTATCGGTGCGGGCCTGCTGATGGCGGCCGGCTTCTGGCTGACAGCCCATGCCGACAATCTGATGATGCTGTACCTCAGCGCTGGCGTGATGGTCGGGCTGGCGGACGGCGCGGGCTATCTGATGACCCTGTCGAACTGCGTGAAGTGGTTCCCCGAGCGCAAAGGCGTGATCTCCGCCTGCGCCATCGGCGCGTATGGTCTGGGCAGCCTGGGCTTCAAATTTATCTGCGGCGCGCTACTGGGTGCTGTTGGTCTGGAACAGACCTTCATTATCTGGGGGCTGGCGGCAATGGGCATGATTATTCTCGGCGCGCTGCTGATGCGTGACGCGCCGGTTCAGCGCGCGGCAGGGCAAACCGCGCAGCAGGCGCGCGACTATACGCTGGCGCAGGCGGTGCGTCTGCCACAGTACTGGATGCTGGCGCTGATGTTTTTGACCGCCTGCATGAGCGGTCTCTATGTAATCGGCGTAGCGAAAGATATCGGCGAAGGGCTGGTGCATCTCAGCGCACAAACCGCAGCCAGCGCGGTGACGGTCATCGCCATCGCCAACCTGAGCGGCCGTCTGGTGCTCGGCGTGCTCTCCGACAAGATGGCGCGTATCCGGGTCATCTCACTGGCGCAGATAGTTTCGCTGGCGGGCATGGCTATTTTGCTGTTTACCCGCATGAATGAGACCACCTTTTTTATTTCGCTCGCCTGCGTCGCCTTCAGCTTCGGCGGCACCATTACCGTCTTCCCGTCGCTGGTCAGCGATTTCTTCGGCCTCAATAACCTGACAAAAAACTACGGGCTGCTTTATCTGGGCTTCGGCATCGGCAGCGTGCTCGGCTCGCTGATCGCCTCCCTGTTTGGCGGCTTTACCGTAACCTTTAGCCTGATTATGACGCTGCTGGTGATGTCGCTGCTGCTGTCGCTGACGATCCGCCTGCCTCAGCGCGAGCCGCTGGCAGATCAGGTGCTGCAGCGGAGTTGAGCCGCAGTGCGGGCGTCATGGCGCGGCGAAAACCGCCGTTATGGCGCCCGCGCCTTTACGCATTAAGTGATGACCTGCGCGTTATCCCGGAAACAGCGGCTCCGCAATGCCCGCCACCTCCACCTCTACCGTCAGAATATCCCCTGACTGCGGATAGCGCGCCAGCTCCTCTGCGGTGCGGTCCTCGCGCGAGCTGGTGATATAGAGCGTTTTCAGGTCAGGACCACCAAAGGCAACCATGGTCGGCCAGCGCACCGGCAGCGCAATCTCATCGACGATTTGCGCGCTGACAGGGTCGATACGCACGATGCGCCCGCCGTCGAACTGCGCCGACCAGTAAAAGCCTTCGCTGTCGACCGCCGCGCCGTCTGGCAAACCGCCTGCGGCGTCGAACTGGCGGAAAATTTCCCGCGCGCCCGGCTCGCCGTTTGCATCGAGCGGATAGCGATAGAGCACCTCGTTCGGCGTATCGCTGTGGTACATCCAGCGGCGGTCGGGCGAAAAGGCAACGCCGTTGGAGATCCTGATATCCCGCGCTTTCACCTCCAGCTCCAGCGAGGGGGTGACGCGGCACAGCAGCGCGCCGTTCTTATCCTGCGGCTCCCACAGGCTGCCGCACCAGAAATTACCCCAGGGATCGACCCGCCCGTCGTTAAAGCGGCTTTTCGCCGCCTCGCCCGGGTTATCGGCAATTTTACGCTGCGGTCTGCCCTGCTCATCCAGCAGCCAGACACCGCTGCGCAGCGCCGCAATCAGCCCGCCCTGCTCGCGCAGGCCGATACAGCCGACCTCTTCCTGCTGCGGAAAGCTCTCCAGCGCGCCACTGCGCGGATCGAAGCGGTGAATGGCGGGTGCCAGGATATCCACGCACCACAGTACCTGCTCACGCGCTGACCAGGTAGGGCATTCGGCCAGCTCAGCCTGCAACGCCAGAACATTTTTTACTTCAGGCTTCATCATCGCTCCTTTTTATTTTGTATCAGCATACTTTAGCCTGAACTGGCGCCAGCGCGTAAAAACGCGCGCTTGCTTTTCGGAATTATCTTGCCGATAATCGTTTTTATTCAGCCTGTTCTGATGGGCTTATTTAATGCTTTTCTGGTGAACCGCGGCGCTGAAATATTCCGTAATATCTCTCTAAATAACTCTACATTCACTGCATCATCACTCCACTATTCCAGCGTAATGTCATACCTGTCGGAAAAGAGGAGAACTTTCTGTGAAAAAAATCGTTAAAGTTGCCACCGTTTTTGCCGTTATCTCTATGCTGAGCGGGTGCATTATCGACAGAGGTCATGGCGGCGGCTGGCATCACGGCGGCGGGCATGGCTGGCATCATCACCGCTAAGGGCAAAGATTTCACACAGCATAAAATAAAAAAAGGGCGGGATATTACCCGCCCAGTTTACGATTAATAAATTTTAGCTTTTCAGCGCGTAGTTACACTGGAACCAGCTGGTTTTCAGTCCTGGAATATGACTCTCCTTCGGCGTTAGCGCTTCTACTTTATCAAATCCTTTCTTGCTGCAATAATTCGCCAGATCCAGCTCCATCGCATCTCTGTTCAATTTTTGCGGATCGTAACGATACTGTACGGTATTTGCGCTGGGATCTTCATCTATGCGTTCAAAGCCCCCGGGTTTGCTGACGCTACAGGCGGTCAGCAATAATAGCGCGGCTGCGCCAACGATAATGGATTTCATTTTTTCATTCTTCCTTTCATTACTGCTGCAGTTTACGTTGCCGCGCTGACGCCAGCTATCGGAAAACTGCTTAACCTGAAGCTACAAAAACAAGGTTTTGCCGATTGTTTTGATACAACCAAACGGCTATGCCAATCAACAGAAGGGTGAGATGATGCTTTCAGACAAAACAGCGTCTGCACCACACCAGGTCATTCCCAGGAAAACAGGCAGTTTGATTTTATTAAGCCCGTGCTAAGCGGGCTTTTTTTCGCCCGTCAGCCAGTGAGAGCCACCATTCTACGCAACAGATTCGCGGCCTGTTTGTCCGGCAATGCGAGGATGGCGCTGTAGAGATCAATGGACATCGCGCACATAGAGGAGCGATCGACCGCGGTATCGGCGGGCATATTGAGCTGCTGCAGCTTGTCGCCCCACTTCTTATAGAGCGCCGCCACGATGCGCTGCAAATCCTGCTGCGCCTGAGGCTGATCCACCGGCAAATCGGCGCCGCGACTCGACAGCAGGAGCTGCTCCATTGCCGCCGCGTCCTGCGCGTTAAGCGCCGGCGACAGCGTTTTCGCCAGATTGACCCCGCCGCTCACCTGCGGATAAAGAAAGCGGAAACAGAGCTGTGGATCGCGCTGGCCCAGCGCCTGCATTGCCTTAACCGACGCGCGGATATAGTTAACCACCGCCGCATCCGGCGCACGCATCAGCCGCTGATTAATCAGGTCGGCCAGCCAGCCGCGCAGCTCGCCCGTCGCCTGCTGAGGCGGTTCGCCTGAACGCAGCTTGAGCTGTAGCTCCTGCACCAGCAGCTGCCACAGTGCTGGCTCCTGCGTTTGCAGTACGCGGTAGCCCGGCGTTTGCGCCAGATAATCCACCGCCGCCTGACGCTGGGCAGCGTGCTGCTGCTGCGGCTTTAGCCAGCTGAACCAGAGCAGATTCGCCAGCAGCAGCGGCAGCAGGAAAAGCACAACGCCCTGCCAGGCGCGCAGCCGGGTGGTTTTGATCAGAACGACAATGATTAGCGCCAGCAGCGCGAAGGCGGCCAGCGTGACGATCCACAGCGAGGTCATGCGAGGTTGCTCAATCCTTACGAACGTCGATTAATACCGGGCAGTGGGCGCGCTCGATCACCGCCGCGCTCACCGAGCCCTTCAGCAGGCGGTTAAAAGAGGAGAGATGGCGACGCCCCATAATGATCATCTGCGCGTTAAGCTGCTGCGACTGGGCGACGATGGTGTCCGCTGCTTCGCCCGCGACGATCAGCCCGCGCGCGTCGATCCCGGCGCGCAGCAGCGGCGCCAGCGCATGGCGCACCACCAGCTCGGCAGTGTTCTGCTCATCCTGCGCGGCGGCAAAATCTTCTGGATCTTCACCAGCGGCGATGTCGATCGGCTGGTTGCAGGAGGCGTAGGCGGGATCGACGCAGCAGAGCACCACAACCTGCGCCTTGTGCGCCAGCGCTTCCTCTATCGTCGTGGCGATCACCTTCTGGGCAACTGGCGAATTATCAACGGCCATCAGCAATGTTTTCATCAATGTTTATCCTTCAACAGCGGCAGTTTTGCCAATTTCGCGTATCAGCGCCTCTTTGCATCTGAGCATCTCTTCGCGGAACACCGCTTCGTTTTTCTGAAAACGCGACGTGGGCACCAGCAGAGAGACAGAGAAACGGCCGAACAGCGTATCCAGCGCCACCGCCATGGTGGAGATACCTTCAAGGGTTTCACCGCGATCGTAGGAGATGCCGGTTTTACGCACCTCATGAATCAGCGTCATCAGCTGCGGCAGCGTTTTGACGGTTTTATCCGTGAGCTCGCGCCAGGCTTCGCCCACTATCAGGCGCACGTCGTCGTCGCACTCCAGCGCCAGCAGCGCGCGGCCGCCAGAGGTGCTATAGAGCGGCAGGTTCAGCCCCATGCGCGGCACCACGCGCAGTTCGCGCGACGCCACCACATGGTGAATGATCGTCAGCTGCGTGCCGCTGGCACGCGACAGCGAAACCGTTTCATTGGTCGCCGCGCAGAGCGCTTCCAGCTTGGGTCGCATCAGATCGACGACGTCGGTATGCACGCTGGAGATCAGTTTCAGCAGCGCCGGGCCAAGCCGCAACCCGCCTGCGCCGCTGCTGCGCACCAGCTGGGCGTTGTCGAGGGCAGCGACAATGCGCTGCACCGTGGAGCGCGGCAGATCCACCGCCTGCGCGATTTCGCCCAGGCTCATACCGCCGGGATGCTCTCCCAGCGCGTTAAGAATTTTTGCCGCGCGGGCGATCACCTGGATACCGCCCGATTTTTCATCCTCGCGGCTGGATGGAAGTTTTGCCATGAGTCGTCCTTTTCAGCTGCCCTACTCTACCGCGAAAAAGGCACAATTTACAGCATGTACCACATTGCAATACAGCATATCGAAATGTAAGATCGCAGCCTGTATCACATCGCAATACACTGCATCATAATAATGAGAAACCTGCTATGAACGCTCAGCCTGCCGCTGCGCCGACGCCGCACCCTTTTACGCTTCGCCTGGCGCTGGGCCTGGTCGGCGTGCTTATTGCCGCGCTGACCTCGGGCCTTAACGACCGCGTCACCGATATCGCGCTGGCGGATATTCGCGCCGCCATCGGCGTCAGCTATGACCAGGGCAGCTGGATCGTCTCGGCCTACCAGGCTGCCGAAGTGGCGGCGATGATGATCGCGCCCTGGTTTGCCGTTACCTTCTCGCTGCGCCGCTTTTCGCTGACGGTATCGACCGGCTTTATGCTGTGCGGCATTCTGCTGCCGCTGGCGCCTTCGCCCGGCAGCTTTATCGCCCTGCGCGTGCTGCAGGGGCTATTCGGCGGCGCGCTGCCGCCGATGCTGATGACGGTGGCGCTGCGCTTCCTGCCGCCGCCGCTTAAGCTCTACGGGCTGGGCGGCTACGCGCTCACGGCCACCTTCGGGCCCAATATGGCCGCCTCGCTGGCGGCGTTCTGGACCGACGACGTCAGCTGGATGTTTGTCTTCTGGCAGGTAGTGCCGCTGATGCTGATCGCCATGCTGCTGTTTGGCTGGGGCCTGCCGCAGGATCCGCTGCGCCTCGAGCGCGTTAAGCAGATCGACCTGTTCGGCATGCTCACCGGATGCAGCGGCATGGCGCTGCTGGTGCTGGCCCTCACCCAGGGCGAACGGCTGGACTGGTTCGCGTCGCCGCTGATCGCCGCCATGCTGCTGGCCGCCGCACCGCTGCTGCTGGTGTTTCTGATCAACGAATGGTTTCATCCACTGCCGCTGTTTCGGCTGCAGATGCTGTCGCGCCGCAATCTGACGCACGGCCTGCTGGCGCTGGCGACCGTGCTGATCGTCTCGCTCTCCGGCTCAGCGCTGCCCTCCGCCTATTTCGCTCAGGTAGAGGGCTTCCGCACCCTGCAGTTCGCGCCGCTGGCGTTAACCGTCGGCCTGCCGCAGCTGCTGATCGCGCCGCTGGTCGCCGCGCTGCTGAATATCCGCTGGATCGACTGCCGCTGGGTGCTGGCGGCGGGCGTCGCCCTGCTGATGACGGCCTGTTTGCTCGGTGCGCAGATCACCAGCGACTGGGCGCGCCAGAACTTCTGGACGCTGCAAATGTTGCAGGCGTTCGGACAGCCGATGGTGATCCTGCCGATTCTGATGAGCGCCACCAGCGTGGTGGCGCCGCCGGAAGGCCCTTTCGCCTCGGCGATGTTTAATACCGTGCGCGGCTTCTCCAGCGTCGCGGCCTCGGTGCTGGTGGAGGTTTTCCTTAGCCACCGCGAGAAGATCCACTCCAACATTTTGCTGGACCAGGCCGCCAGTCGCCCCTGGCTGATGAGCGCGCCGAGCAGTGCCGACGCCAGCGCCAGCCATCCGCTGCTGATGGATGGCAGCGTCAGCAGCAGCGAAAACCTGAGCGGCTTCACTACGCTGGTGCGCCATCAGGCCACCGTGCTCGGTCTGAGCGACAGCTGGCTGCTGCTGATCGCCTTCGCCGCGCTGCTATTACTGCTGACGGCCTGGCTGCCAAAGCGCGTCTGGCCGCCGCAAACCCTGATTCAACCTGCCTCTTCGACCTCGAGAAAATAAGATTATGCGTGCTTTAGTAATGAGAAAAACCGTGCTGCTGAGCCTGTTGTTGCTGGTGTTGCTGGCCATCGCGTTTTTTATCTGGTCAGCCATGACCGGCAACGATCACCGCACCAACGACGCTTACGTCAACGCCGACTACACGCTGGTGGCGCCGAAAGTGTCAGGCTATATCGCCGAGGTGAAGGTGCAGGATAACCAGCAGGTGAAAGCGGGCGACGTGCTGGCGACGCTGGACGACCGCGATTATCGCGTGGCGCTGGAGAGCGCCGAGGCGGATCTGCAGGTCAGCGAGGCGAAACTACTCAGCAGCCAGGCACAGCTGGAGCAGCAGCAGTCGGCCATCGAGCAGTCAAAAGCGACCCTGGCGGCCAGCCAGGCGACCGCGCAGTATGCCGGTCAGAACGCCGATCGCTATAACCGCCTGTATAAAAGCGGCATTGTTGCCGCCGACGACCAGCAGAAGGCCAGCTCGACCCAACGCTCCGCCGCGGCGGCGGTGCGTCAGAGCCAGGCGGCGGTGGTTTCCGCAACAAAAGAGATCGGCGTGCTGCAGGCGGCGGTGCGTCAGGCGCGGGCGGACGTGGCTGCGGCGCAGGCCAGCGTGGACCAGGCGCGCCTGAACCTCTCCTATACGCGCATCGTTGCGCCGGTGGATGGTATGGTGGGCCAGCGCACGGCGCGCGTCGGTGCCTACGCCACCGCCGGGACACGGCTGCTGGCGGTGGTGCCGCTGCAGCAGACGTATGTGACAGCGAACTATCTTGAGACGCAGCTCAGCGACGTGCATCCCGGACAGCGGGTGCAGATCGCCGTTGATGCGCTACCAGGCAAGCGTTTCACCGGCCATGTCGACAGCATCGCCCCCGCAACCGGCGCGACGTTTTCAGCGATTTCACCCGATAATGCGACAGGTAACTATACTAAGGTCGTCCAGCGTCTTCCGGTTAAAATCGTGCTGGATACGGACCAGCCTGACCTGTCGCAGCTGCGGGTTGGTATGTCGGCGATCCCGGAGATTGAAGTAGAGTAAAATGTGATGAAGCTCTCACACTGGTGCTATTTATTTTAGGATCAATTACGCGTAAATTAGCGCTCGATCCTGTTCTGAGCTACTCAGAACGACCTGAGAAAATGCCTGAGGCGATGATAACCTGATGCGTTTTTCTCATTCTGTTCGCGTTGCGCTGGCCTGGGATCGCTATCGTGTAACCGCTCAGAGGAGTTGTTTGTGAAATACGCCTTGATGGGAATCTCTTTCTTTGCGCTGCTTTGGCTTGGCACATTTGTGCTGATGCTGTAGCGCCAGTCAGGGGGCGACAGCGCTGTCGCCCCGCTTCGTTTTACTCTGCTTCTTCTGTCGCTTTTACGCTGCCCGGCAAGATGCCGTCGGCGCGAAACATCCCTTTAATGCCCCGCACCGCCTGCCGAATGCGATCGCTGTTCTCAATGAGCGCAAAACGCACATGGGTATCGCCATAGTCGCCGAAGCCGATGCCTGGCGACACGCATACCTTCGCCTCCTGCAGCAGCTTTTTGGCGAACTCCAGCGAGCCGAGCGCGGCGTAGCGATCGGGGATTTTCGCCCAGACATACATCGAGGCTTTGGGGTTATCTACCATCCAGCCCGCCTCATGCAGCCCTTTTACCAGCACGTCGCGGCGACGCTTGTACTGTTCGGCGATATCGCGCACGCACTGCTGATCGCCCTCCAGCGCGGCGATGGCGGCTACCTGCAGCGGCGTAAAGGTGCCATAGTCATGGTAGCTTTTGATGCGCGCCAGCGCGGCGACCAGCTCTTTATTGCCCACCATAAAACCGATGCGCCAGCCCGCCATGTTGTAGCTTTTCGACAGCGTGAAAAACTCCACCGCCACGTCGCGCGCGCCGGGCACCTGCATAATCGAAGGCGCTTTCCAGCCGTCGTAGACGATATCGGCATAGGCGAGATCGTGCACCACCAGCACGTTATACTGTTTCGCCAGCGCGATAACTCGCTCAAAGAAGTCCAGCTCGACGCACTGCGCGGTGGGGTTCGACGGAAAGCCGAGGATCATCATTTTCGGCTTCGGATAGCTTTCGCGGATCGCCCGCTCCAGCTCCGCGAAGAAATCGACGCCCGCCACCAGCGGCACTGAACGCACCTGCGCGCCGGCGATCACCGCGCCGTAGATATGAATGGGATAGCTGGGGTTCGGCACCAGCACCGTATCGCCGTGGTCGAGCGTCGCCAGCATCAGGTGCGCCAGCCCCTCTTTCGATCCGATAGTGACGATAGCTTCAGATTCAGGATCGATCTCGACCTGATAGCGCTCGGCGTACCAGCGTGAAATGGCGCGGCGCAGGCGCGGAATGCCGCGCGAGGTGGAGTAGCCGTGCGTGTCCTCACGCTGCGCCACCTGACACAGTTTTTCCACGATATGCGGGGGCGTAGGGCCGTCAGGATTCCCCATCGAGAGGTCGATGATATCTTCGCCGCGCCGACGCGCAGCCATCTTCAACTCAGCGGTAATGTTAAACACATAGGGGGGAAGGCGATCGATACGCGAGAAACGACGGGGTGTGCTGTTGTCAGCCATAGTGTCCTCTTGAATACGTAAGCGCCCGGACCGTCCGAGCGACGCAGGTCACTGCCGTGACCGAAAAAAGACCTTAACGCGGCGATCGCGCGCTTGTCGAGAGGAGAATAAAATTTTTTTAATCCGCGGGATTCAGGCGACCAAAAACCCAATCGTTCACCCATTCGCCATTTAGCAGATAATTATCCCGCAAAGTCCCCTCCAGCACATAGCCATTCTTCTCCAGAATGCGCCGCGACGCCACATTTCCTTCTACCACCATCGCCTTGAGCTTGTGGAAACCCGCGCTCAGCAGAAAGTCGCTCAGTCCAGCCAGCGCTTCGCTGCCGTAGCCCTGGCCGCAGAAGCGGTGCAGCAGCATATAGCCGACCTCCGCCTGGCGATAAGGCTGCCATTCCGGGCTGCAGCCGAACAGGCCGATCGGCTCGCCGCTATCGCGCAGGCGCGCCACCACGCAAAGCATATGAAAACTGCTGACCTGCCAGGGCGCGAGGCGTTCATTGAAGCGCTGGCGCAAATCCGCCTCGTCAGGAATTTCGCTGACCCAGGTCATGGTGGCCGCGTCTTCATGCACGGCGCGAAACAGCAGCCAGTCTTCAGGCTTAAGGGTGGTGAGGGTAAGACGCGGCGTGATTAACTGCATGAAAGTGCTCCCGGTGCAGATAGCCACAAAGGCTGTCTGAATAAAAACCACTATCGGCTCACCCGCCAGCGGCGAATGAAAAATCTTCCCTGTTTTACTACTCAGGTTTCCCCTTTTTACCATTTCAGCCGTGAAAATTGATCCACAACATGAAGGGAGCGCTCACTCTTTTTGCAGACTGGCGCATCGCGATCACATTTTTTATCATAGCCCTCTCTCTGTTATGACCTGAAGGCTGGCTGTGATCTCTCACTTTGATATGCTGTTGGCGGTGTTTGACCGCGCTGCCCTGATGCTGATCTGCCTCTTCTTCCTGACCCGCACCCCGCTTTTCCGCCAGCTGCTGCAAAAAGATGAACATGCACCGCTGGAGAAAGCCGCCGTCATCGCCATTTTCTCGCTGTTTGCGCTTTTCAGCACCTGGTCGGGCATTCACGTTGACGGCTCGCTGCTAAACGTGCGGGTGATTGCGGTGATGGCCGGCGGCATCCTGTTTGGCCCCTGGGTCGGCATCACTACCGGCGTTATCGCCGGGCTGCACCGTTTTCTGATCGATATTCACGGCGTTACCTCGGTGCCCTGCCTGATCACCAGCATTATTGCAGGCTGCGTGGCTGGCGCCATCAACCGCCGCGTGCCCAAAGCACAGCGCTGGCGCGTCGGCATTATCGGCGGCATGCTGTGCGAAAGCCTCACTATGCTGCTGATCGTGCTGTGGGCGAAGCCGATGTCGCTTGGCCTGGCGATTGTGTCGGAGATTGCGCTGCCGATGATCCTCGGCGCGTCGAGCATCGGCCTGATTGTGCTGCTGGTGCAGAGCGTCGAGGGTGAAAAAGAGGCGATTGCGGCGCGACAGGCCAAGCTGGCGCTGGAGATCGCCAATAAAACCCTGCCGCTGTTCCGCGACGTCAACAGCGACTCGCTGCGCCGCATCTGCACCATTATCTGTGACGATATCAATGCCGACGCCGTCGCCATTACCAACAAGACCCATATTCTCGCCTACGTCGGCTACGGCGAGCAGAACTACCAGAATGGCGACGATGGCATTAGCCCCACTACCGCGCAGGCGATGACCACCGGGAAAATTATTATCAAAAATAATGATGAAGCGCATCGCACCCGTGATATTCACTCGATGATCGTTATTCCGCTGCGCGAGCAAGGCAAAGTGACCGGCACCCTGAAGATTTACTACCGCCGCGCGCACCGCATCACCGGCTCGCTAAAAGAGATGGCGATCGGCCTGTCGCAGCTGATCTCGACGCAGTTGGAGGTGTCGCGCGCCGAGCAGCTGCGCGAAATGGCGAATAAAGCGGAACTGCGCGCTCTGCAGAGCAAAATTAATCCCCATTTTTTGTTTAATGCGCTGAACGCCATCAACTCCTCTATCCGGCTTAATCCCGATACCGCGCGCCAGCTGGTGATTAATCTTTCCCGCTATCTGCGCTACAACCTTGAACTTAACGACGACGAGACCATCGATATCAAACGTGAGCTGTGGCAGGTAAAAGATTATATCGCCATCGAGCAGGCGCGCTTTGGCGACAAGCTGTCGATGATCTACGACATTGACGACGATCTTCACTTTTCGCTGCCCAGTCTGCTGATCCAGCCGCTGGTGGAGAATGCCATCGTACACGGCATTCAACCCTGTCGCGGCAAAGGCGTGGTGACGCTGAGCGTTAAGGCGTGCGGCGATCGGGTGCGTATCGCCGTGCGCGACACCGGGCCGGGCATCAGCGATGAGGTCATGCGCCGCGTGGCGAATAATGAGATGCCAGGCAATAAAATTGGCCTGCTGAATGTGCACCACCGCGTCAAACTGCTGACCGGCCAGGGGCTCGACATTACCCGGCTGCAGCCCGGCACCGAAATCGCCTTTACCCTGAGCAAGAGCGGAGAGTGGCTAACCGCGTCGCCGCCTGCCGTCGTGGAGAGCGTGCCATGAAAGCCATTATTGTCGAAGATGAATTTCTGGCGCAGCAGGAGCTGAGCTGGATGATCCAGCAGCACAGCAAGATTGAGATCGAGGCCTGTTTCGATGACGGCCTGGAGGTGCTGAAATATTTGCAGCAGCATCGGGTCGACGTCATTTTTCTCGATATCAACATCCCGTCGCTGGACGGCATGCTGCTGGCGCAGAATATTCACCAGTTCGCACAGCGGCCCCTGATTGTGTTTATCACCGCCTGGAAAGATCATGCGGTTGAGGCTTTTGAGCTGGAAGCCTTTGACTACATCCTCAAGCCCTATCATGAAGCGCGCATCGTCACCATGCTTAACAAGCTGGAGGCGGCCGGTCAGCAGCAGAGCGTTGCCCAGATACCGGTTGACCACAGCCCGCAGACGGTCAACCTGGTGAAGGATGAGCGCATCATCGTGACCGATATTGATGATATCTATTACGTGGAGGCGCATGAGAAGCTGACGTTCGTCTATACGCGGCGCGAGGCCTATGTGATGTCGATGAGCATCAGCGAATTTTGCGCCCGTTTGCCGGAGCAGCGCTTTTTCCGCTGTCATCGCTCTTACTGCGTCAACCTGAGCAAAATCTCTGAGATAGAACCCTGGTTTAATAACACCTACCTGCTGAAGCTGCGCGATCTGGCGTTTCAGGTGCCGGTCAGCCGCAGCAAAGTAAAACGCTTTCGCGAGCTGATGCACCTGTAGGCCACTCTCCGCGCCAGCATAAAAAAACGGCCCGGGGGCCGTTTTTGAAAGGATCTACAGAATACGCCCCAGCGTCTGTCGCAGATGCGCGCCTGCGCCCAGCAGGCCAGGCTGATCGTGGGTGATCATATAGACCGGGATGCGGGAGACGTAGTCGCGGAAGCGCCCTTTATCCTCAAAGGCGGCGCGGAAGCCAGAGGCCTTAAAGAACTCCAGGAAGCGCGGCACGATGCCGCCAGCGATATAGACGCCGCCGAAGGTGCCGAGATTCAGCGCCAGATTGCCGCCGAAACGTCCCATAATCACGCAGAACAGCGACAGTGCGCGACGGCAGTCGGTGCAGCTATCAGCAAGCGCGCGTTCGGAGACATCCTTCGGCTTGAGGTTTTCCGGCACGCGGTTGTCCGCCTTCACGATAGCGCGGTAGAGGTTCACCAGACCGGCGCCGGACAGCACGCGCTCGGCGGAAACGTGGCCCAGCTCGGCGCGCAGCACTTCCAGAATCAAATCTTCCTCATCGCTGTTGGCGGCGAAGTCGACGTGGCCGCCCTCGCCCGGCAGGCTCACCCAGCGACGGTCAACGTGCACCAGATGGCTGACGCCCAGTCCGGTGCCGGCGCCGTAAATCGCGATGGGCTTATCCTTCACCGGCTCCCCGCCGCCGAACTGAATGACATGCTCAGCCGTCAGCATCGGGATCGCCATGGAAACGGCGGTGAAATCGTTGATGATTTCAAGATGATCGAAGCCAAGGCTGGCTTTCATTTTGCTGGTGGAAAAAGCCCAGTCATGGTTGGTCATTTCGACCCAGTCTTCCGTGATAGGGCAAGCAATGGCGATGCAGCCGTCTTTAACGTTCTGTAGCTGCTCGCCAAGATAGTGGCGGATGACGGCTTCGAGGCTGTCATAATCTGAAGTCGAGAATGTTTGGGCCTGGGAGATGCTGCCGGTTTCCACCTCACACAGGGCGAGTCGGGCATTGGTGCCGCCGACGTCGCCGACCAGGGCATAAGTTGTCATTCTTTTGTTGCTCCGCTTGGGGTCCCTAAGATGCAGGACACTATAAAAGTCTGCCGGTAAAACAACAACGCTCGCCGCGACAAAAGAGGAGCGTTGAAGGTGGTGAGCACAGCCTACCCGTCCGGCAAGCCGCTTGACAGCGGCAACACTCCGAATCTTACCCTCCGTTGCGTTGCGCGAGGCAAGCCGTCACCTTATGCAGCAGCGGCGGCAGATCGTCCTTAGGCATCACGACCTCGACCAGCGTCAGGTAGTCGGGCGCCTGCAGACGCGTCATGACCTCATCCAGCTGCACGCATTCGGTGACGCGCCAGCTCTGCGCCTGCCCGTGCAGACAAAGCGCCTGCGGCAGCGCGGTCCAGTTCCACTGCGCGATATCATTATAACGCTGCGTTGCGCCGTGGATGGCGCGCTCCACCGTATAGCCCTCGTTGTTCAGCAGGAAAATAACTGGCGTTTGCCCGTCGCGCAGCATCGATCCCAGCTCCTGAATCGTCAGCTGCGCCGAGCCGTCGCCGGTAATCAGGATCACCCGCTGCGCAGGCGCGGCAGTCTGCGCGCCGAAGGCTGCCGGAAGAGTATAGCCAATGGAGCCCCAGAGCGGCTGCACCACCAGCTGCGCGCCGGGCGGCAAGCGCAGCGCCGCCGCGCCGAAAGCGGCGGTGCCCTGATCGGCGAGAATGATGTCGCCCGGCTGGAGAAAGCGCTGCATCGCCTGCCAGAAAGCGCTCTGGCTGATTTCGGCGCCAGCGTCCGCCGTCTCGACCGGCTGCATCTGCGGCGCCAGCGCCCAGCCCTCGCTATAGCGCGCAAACAGCGCCTCCAGCTCATTTAGCGCATCCGCCATGTTAAGCGGCGCAAAGCGTTCTCCGGCAACGCTGGCGGCGAACGGCTGTAGATCGATCAGCTGCGTGGCGGCGAAATTTTGGCTAAAGCCCGCCGTCAGGGTGTCGGTGAAGCGCACGCCGACGCAGAGTGTGACATCGGTCTGCTCAATCAGCTCGCAGATACCGGGCTCGCTGCCCGCTGCGGCGTAAGTGCCGACGTAGCCCGGCTGGCGCTCGTCCAGCACGCCTTTGCCCATCAGCAGCGTGGCGCAGGGAATGGCGCGCAGCCGACGCAGCCGCGCCAGCGCCGCCTGCTGCCGCCAGCGCGCGGCGAGAAAATCAGCCAGCAGCGCCACGCGCCGTGCCGGCTGCAGCAGCCGTTCGGCGGCGGCGCGAAACGCCAGGCGCGCTTGCTCGCTGGAGCCCGGCGCGGCGTCGAGCGGCGCGGCGGGCGGTGCCACCTCAGCCTCCGCGACATCGACCGCCATCATCAGGTAGCCCGGACGCTGTTCGCGCATCGCCGTGGCTAACACCCGATCAATTTCCGCCGTGGCGTTGCCCGCGCTGAGCTGCGCTGTTGCTGCGCTGACCTCGCCCGCCATGCGCAGAAAGTGACGGAAGTCGCCGTCGCCCAGCGTATGGTGCACGCAGTCGCCGCGCTTTTGCGCCCCGCTGGCGGGCGCGCCCACGATATGGATCACCGGCAAATACTCGGCGAAACTGCCGGCCGTGCCGTTGATGGCGCTCAGTTCGCCGACGCCGAAGGTGGTCAACAACGCCGCCGCGCCGCGACAGCGCGCATAGCCGTCCGCCGCATAGGCCGCGTTGAGTTCGTTGGCGCAGCCGACCCAGCCGATATCCCGATGGGCGATCACGCGATCGAGAAACTGCAGGTTATAGTCGCCCGGCACGCCAAACAGATGGCCAACGCCGATCTCCTGAAGGCGCGCCAGCAGATAATCTCCTACGGTAAAGCGTTGCATATGCCACTCCTTTCACCCGTGTCTGGTTTGAGTATCCGCTATGCTGCGAAAGCGGCGAGAAAGCAGCGCAATCAGCTGAACAAAAAAGTGGCAACCGGGCGTTACGATGGGGGATTATTCTGTAAGTATGCGATCTGCGCTCCATTGTGACTGTGTGTAAACGTATACACTGCTATCCTTGCGCTTGAAAATTCTTCCCTTTGACAGGAAAGCCGTATGACCTACCTTCCGCACCCCGGTCGTTATCAGCAGATGGAATATCGCCGCAGCGGCCGCAGTGGGCTCAAGCTGCCCGCAATTTCGCTTGGCCTGTGGCATAACTTTGGCGACAACACGCGCGTTGATAACAGCCGCGAGCTGCTGCGCCACGCGTTTGATCGCGGCATTACCCATTTTGATCTGGCAAACAACTACGGCCCGCCGCCGGGCTCGGCGGAAGAGAACTTTGGCCGCATCCTGCGCGAGGACTTTCGCCCCTTTCGCGACGAGCTGGTGATCTCCACTAAAGCGGGCTACACCATGTGGGACGGTCCGTACGGCGACTGGGGCTCGCGCAAATACCTTATCTCCAGCCTCGATCAGAGCCTCAAGCGTATGGGGCTGGAGTATGTGGACATCTTCTATCACCACCGTCCGGATCCAGAAACGCCGCTGGAAGAGACCATGCGCGCGCTGGATCAGGTGGTGCGCCAGGGTAAAGCGCTCTATGCCGCACTCTCCAACTATCCGGCGGATCGCGCGGCGGAAGCGATCGCCATCCTGCGCGACCTAGGCACGCCCTGCCTGATCCATCAGCCGCGCTATTCAATGTTTGAACGCGGCCCGGAAAACGGCCTGCTGGAAACGCTGGGCGACAACGGCGTCGGCTGCATCGCCTTCTCTCCGCTGGCGGGCGGCGTACTGACCGACCGCTATCTGCAGGGCATTCCCGACGATTCGCGCGTGGCAAGCGGCAGCAAGTTCCTGCGTGAAGATCAGCTGACCGACGAGAAGATGGAGAAAGTGCGCAGGCTGAATGAGATTGCGCAGCAGCGCGGCCAGAAGCTGGCGCAGATGGCGCTGGCGTGGACGCTGCGCGACGCGCGCGTGACCTCCGTGCTGATTGGCGCAAGCAAAACCGCGCAAATTGACGACGCGGTGGAGATGCTGGCCAATCGCCACTTTACCATCGCCGAGCTCTCCGCTATTGAAGGCGTGCTGATTTAATCTTTGCCCGCCCGGCCGGCGCGCCGGGCATTTCTGCGAACAGAATTGTCCCAATCCCCTTTTTCTTCCGATTTTCCTCACAATTGTCAGCGACACTCAACCTGCCACACAAGCAATGCGCGGGCATCACGCCTGCACCGCAGCGGCGCTGTCGCTGATAAGGAGAATAAGATGAAATTTGCTGTTTTTGCTGCTTTGCTGACCTGCCTGTCGCCTCTGGCGATCCATAGCGCTCAGGCTGACGGCGCCTCTATTCGCCTGGCGCCGGGCGTAACGCTACATCTGGGAGACCAGGATCGCCGCGGCTACTACTGGGACGGCGGCCGCTGGCGCGAGCCGCGCTGGTGGCACAACCGCTATCAGTACAACAACCATCGCTGGTGGCGTCATGAAGAGTGGCGCCGTCATCAGCAGTGGGAGCGCGAACGACGCTGGCATGAGCGCGAACGTCGCCACCACTGGCGCGAGGCGCAGCGCTATCACGACCGCCACGATCGTCACCATCACTGATGACGCGGCGCTATGGCTAAAGGCCGCTGCGCGAAACGGCGCGCAAAGCGGCCTTTACTCCGCGAACAGTCGACGTCCGATTTGCCGCGCCGTTTCCAGGTGCGCCTCTGGCGAATCGGCGTCAGGCAGCAGGATCAGCTCCGACGTCTTCACCGCTGCGCCAACATAGTCGAAAATGCCCTCGTCAATCTGCGTGCGCATCGCGGCATAGTAGCCGCGCCGCGCATAGGTGCGCAGATTCGCCCCGCCTATTCCCAGCAGGTGCACCTTCAGGCGGCCCATTTTTTTATCGATTTTGCCGTCGGGCGTCTCCTGATATGCCCAGCCGTGGGTAAAGACGCGATCGATCCAGCCTTTCAGCACGCCGGGAAATGACCACCAGTAAACGGGATACACCAGCACCAGCGCGTCAGCGCCGTCGATGCGTTTTTGCTCGGCCAGCACATCGGCGGGCGGTGCGGCCTCACTGCGAAACAGCGCCAGATCGGCGGCGGCGTAGCGCGGGTCGAAGCCCTCTGCTATCAGGTCGGCGATTTCAAACGTGTGTGGCGCGCCAATCGCGCGGGTTAACGTGCGCGCGACGGCGTGGGTAAAAGAATCTTGATCGGGATGGACGACCACTACCAGTGCATGCATATCCTGACTCCTGTAAGAGGAGAGAAAAAGGCTGCCTATCGAGAGTAGATGAGTCAGGGCGGGCTGTTAAGGCGGTGGCACGGGAGGTTAAAAATGAAGCGGGCCCGGGAGAGATCGGGCCCTTTTCCGCAGCCCTTACAGGCCGAAGATTTCGCCACCCAGCAAACAGGCGTTGAGCGCCACCACCAGTACCACGATGGCGCGACCGGCGTTCTGCATCAGGCGCGAATTGACCATCTCGCCCATAATCTCGCGATTGCCGGTAAAGGAGAGCAGCGGCACCAGCGCCAGCGCAATGCCGAAGCTCAGCAGCACCTGGCTCATAACCAGAATGCGCGTCGGATCCAGGCCCGCCATAATCACGATAAATGAAGGCAGCATAGTGACCAGACGGCGTACCCAGAGCGGAATATGAAAGCGGATAAAGCCCTGCATCACCACCTGGCCAGCCAGAGTGCCCACTACGGTAGAGGAGAGGCCGGCTGCGACCAGGCTCAGGCCGAATACCGTCGCCGCCGCATGGCCAAGCAGCGGCGTCAGCGTCAGGTAGGCCTGATCCAGCTCGGCAATGCCGCTGTGACCGCTGAAGTGGAACGCGGCGGCGGCGGTCGCCATCATCGCCAGATTGACAAAGCCGGCGATGGTCATGGCGATGGCCACATCCAGCTTGGTAGAGGAGTAGCGCTGGCTTTTGTTGCCGCTTTCGCCGCCCTGCGTCAGCGCCGAGTGAAGATAAATGACGTGCGGCATAATGGTCGCGCCCAGCACGCCCGCTGCCAGGAAAACCGCCTCGGAGGTCGGCAGCGACGGCAGCGCCATGCCGGTCACCAGTTCGCTGACCTTCGGCTGTGAAAAGAAAAGCTCGACGATATAGGCCGCCGCCACGAACAGCAGCAGGCTGCCGATCACCAGCTCCAGCGGCTTCTGGCCGCGGCTTTGCAGCATCAGGATCAGAAAGGTCGCCACGCCGGTCAACACCGCGCCCTGCAGCAGCGAAATGCCGAGCAGCAGCTTAAAGCCGAGCGCCGCGCCGATAAATTCCGCCAGATCGGTCGCCATGGCGATGATTTCCGCCTGCACCCAGTAGAACCAGACCGCCGGACGCGGAAAGCGATCGCGAATATGCTCAGCCAGATTTTTACCGGTGGCGATACCGAGCTTGGCGGACATCAGCTGTATGACCATCGCCATGATATTGGCCCAGACCACCACCCACAGCAGCTTATAGCCATAGGCTGCGCCCGCCTGAATATTGGTGGCGAAGTTGCCTGGATCGATATAGCCGATGGCGGCGATAAAGGCCGGGCCCAGCAGCGCGAGCTTGATTTTTCGGACTCCGCGAGCGGCGCGCTCGGCGGTACGGCTCTCAAACATATTTCTCTACCTGTCTGAACGCGTGTTGACCATGGCAGCTTATGGCCTGATCGCGGCAAGTGAAATGTGGTTATCGTTATCGGTGTGATAGATGATGCTATAAAGTATAGCCATTGCTATACCTTGCGGTAAAGCGAGCCTTGCTAAAAAATGTGCAATGTCTCCCACTCTACGCCTCGAACATATTATAGACAATGAATTTGTGGATATTTGAGGTGAACATTTTGTGAACAGGCTGTGACTGGTGAGAGTTTTCTGAGAAAAGGGGTGATAGCGAATCCTTATAATGTGGATTTGATCTCGTTTTTAAGTAACGCGTTACATAGAATACGCAGCAAATTACAACCCTCCTCAAATCTGGAGCAAGCATGTCCCATATTTTGCACTTCCTTTTAGCACTGGTGGTGGTAGGCGTGCTGGCGTTACTCGTCAGCCACGACCGTAAAAGTATTCGTATTCGCTACATTGTCCAGCTTCTGGTCATTGAAGTGCTGCTGGCGTGGTTCTTCCTCAACTCCGAGGCGGGCCTCGGATTTGTAAAGGGCTTTGCCGGTCTGTTCGATCATCTGCTTAAGTATGCGGGCGAAGGCACTAACTTTGTATTCGGCAACATGAATGACAAAGGCCTCGCCTTCTTCTTCCTGAACGTGCTCTGCCCGATTGTCTTTATCTCTGCGCTGATCGGCATTCTGCAGCATTTCCGCATTCTGCCTTGGGTGATCCGCGGCATCGGCACCGTGCTCTCTAAAATTAACGGCATGGGCAAACTGGAATCCTTTAACGCCGTCAGCTCTCTGATTCTGGGACAGTCAGAAAACTTTATCGCCTATAAGGATATCCTCGGCAAAATGTCGCAGCGCCGCATGTACACCATGGCCGCGACCGCGATGTCGACCGTTTCCATGTCGATCGTCGGTGCCTATATGACCATGCTGCAGCCGAAGTATGTGGTCGCCGCGCTGGTGCTTAACATGTTCAGCACCTTTATCGTGCTGTCGCTGATCAACCCTTACCGCGTCGACAGCGAAGAGGATCTCCAGCTGCAGGATATCCATAAAGGCCAGAGCTTCTTTGAAATGCTGGGCGAGTATATCCTCGCGGGCTTCCGCGTGGCGATTATCGTCGCGGCGATGCTGATCGGCTTTATCGCGCTGATTTCCGGCCTGAACGCGCTGTTCGATGTTATCTTCGGCATCAGCTTCCAGGGCGTGCTGGGCTACGTCTTCTATCCGTTCGCCTGGGTGATGGGCGTGCCGGCTCACGAAGCGCTGCAGGTCGGTAGCATTATGGCCACCAAGCTGGTTTCCAACGAGTTCGTCGCGATGATGGATCTGCAGAAGCTGGCGGGCCAGATTTCGCCGCACTCAGAAGGCATCCTGTCGGTGTTCCTGGTCTCGTTCGCCAACTTCTCCTCTATCGGCATCGTCGCTGGCGCCATCAAGGGCCTGAACGAAGAGCAGGGCAACGTGGTCTCGCGCTTCGGCCTGAAGCTGCTTTACGGTTCGACGCTGGTCAGCGTGCTCTCCGCCGCGATTGCCGGTCTGGTGCTGGCGTTCTGATAAGAAGGGCGAGACGGGTTCTCGCCCTTATTCTTAATTATTCCTGCTTGATATAACGCCTGCCGCGCCGCCTCAGCCGCGCGGCACCGCCCTTCCCCGATTCCCGCAAATCCTTTGCACAATATTGAATTTCATCTCATGCCCGTCGCCCCGTAGTTTTTTCATTACTCAACATCGGGAGAAGCGCATGAGCATTCAATTTCTGGGCATGATCGGCCATCGTCTGGCCTCTGAAATCATTCCGGCCAGCGGGCCGTTATTCGATAAACACTATATTGCCGATTTCGCCCGCGCCCACGAAGAGGCGGGATTCGATCGGATTCTGGTGGGCTACTGGTCCGATCAACCAGACGGATTTTTAGTGACGGCGCACGCCGCCGCCAACACCTCGCGCATCAAATTTTTGCTGGCGCACCGTCCCGGCTTTGTCTCGCCGACGCTGGCGGCGCGCAAGCTGGCGTCGCTCGATCACCTGACTGACGGACGACTGGCGGTGCATATCATCAGCGGCGGCAGCGACAGCGAACAGCGCCGCGACGGTGATTTCCTCAACAAGGCGGAACGCTATGCGCGCACCGACGAATTTCTCGACGTGCTGAACAAGAGCCTGACCTCGGCGGAAGCCTGGGACCACAACGGCGAGTTTTACCAGGCCGAGCAGGCTTTTTCCGCTATCAAGCCGCTGCAGAGCAGGCTGCCGGTCTACTTCGGCGGCTCGTCGCCGGAGGCAATCGAAGTTGCCGCGCGTCACGCCGACGTCTTCGCGCTGTGGGGCGAGCCGCTGCAGGGCGCGGCGGAAACTGTACAAACCGTGCGCGCCGCCGCCGCGAAAAAGGGGCGCGACATCAAATTCAATATCTCCTTCCGCCCGATTATCGGCAAGACGGAGAAAGAGGCCTGGGAGCGCGCGGAACATATTTATCAAACGGCGCAGAAGCAGCTGGCCGAGTCGGGCTACACCTTCGGCCTGCCGAAACCACAGAGCGTCGGCGCGCAGCGCCTGCTGGCGGCGGCTAACGCAGGCGACCGCCACGATAAAGTGTTGTGGACCGGCGTCGCGAAGCTGGTAAGCGGCGGCTACAACTCCACTGCGCTGGTGGGCACGGCGGATCAGGTCTCCGACGCGCTGCTGGATTACTACAACCTGGGCATCGACAGCGTGCTGATCCGCGGCTTCGATCCGCTGAACGACGCGATTGAGTACGGCCGCGAACTGCTGCCGCTGACGCGCGAAAAAGTCGCCGCGCTGACGCGCGTTAAGAGGAGCGCCTGATGCGTCTCGCCGTCCTGTTTGCCGGTGTCGCGCTGGCGCTGAGTCTTAACGCCGCTTTTGCTGCTGAAAAAGTGACGCTGCGCCTCGGCGATGTCAAAGGGGATCGCTTCGCCTCGCTGAAAGCTTCCGGCGAGCTCGATAATCTGCCTTACGATCTGAAGCTCACCGCCTTCGATTCTGGCGCGCCGGTGCAGGAGGCGCTGAATGCGGGGGCGCTGGACGTCGGCTTTACCGGCGATCTGCCCTTTCTCTTCGTCTATGCCGCAGGCGCGCCGGTTAAAGCGGTCGGCGCCTGGCAGAACAATCCCGACAGCATCGCGCTGCTGACGCGTCCTGACGCCGGCATCAACAGCCTGAAAGATCTGAAAGGCAAGCAGATCGCCGTCAACCGCGGCGGCTGGGGACACTATCTGCTTCTTGGCCTGCTGGAACGCGCCGGACTGAAACCCAGCGAGGTGACGCTGCGCTTCCTCGGCCCGGTGGATGGCCGCGCGGCGCTGACCTCCGGCGCAGTTTCCGCCTGGGCGCCGTGGGAGCCCTATATCGCCACCTCAACCCAGATCGATGGCACGGTACGCGTGCCGCAGGGCGGCGGCAGCGGCATTATGTCAGGCTACTCCTATGCGCTGGCGCGCAAAGAGGCGCTGGCCGATCCCGAGAAGCGCAAGGCTATCGCCGATCTGCTGACGCGGCTGGCGAAGGCGCAGGTGTGGGCGGCGCAGCATCCGCAGCCGTTCGCCCAGGTGCTGGGCAAAACGCTAAATATGCCAACCGCCATCACCAGCAGCTGGATTGCCGACGCGCGCATTCGCCCGCTGGTGTTCGATCCCTCGCTTATCGCTACGCTGCAGAAATCCGCCGACTTTTTCCATCGCTATCAGGTGCTGCCGAAGGCGGTCGACGTCAGCGACGCCTTCGATTTCAGCCTGGCGAGCGGCGCCAATCAGGTAGCGCGGCACTATCAGGAGAACAAATCGTGAGCGACCTTAACCACCAGCGGCTGCGTGACTTTGTGGCGCAGCTCGCCGCGCTGCTTGAACAGCAGCCGGACGAGGCGACTATTCTGGCACGCGGCAGCGAGCTGCTGCGCCCGCTGCTGCAGCACGACGACTGGCTGGATGATACGTTTGCCCAGCCGCATCCGCAGCACTATCAGCAGTATCTGCTCCATGCCGACGCGCAGCAGCGCTTTTCGGTAGTGAGCTTTGTCTGGGGGCCTGGCCAGCAGACGCCGGTGCACGATCATCGCGTCTGGGGGCTAATCGGCATGCTGCGCGGCGCGGAAGTGTCGCAGGGCTTCAAAATGGAAAATGGCGCACTGGCGGCAGACGGCGCGCCGGTTCGTCTGGAACCTGGCGAGATTGACGCGGTCTCGCCGCGCGTCGGCGACATCCATCGCGTCAGCAACGCCTTCGACGATCGCGTCTCTGTCAGCATTCACGTCTACGGCGCCAATATCGGCGCGGTCAAACGGGCGGTTTATCGCGAAGACGGCAGCGAAAAACCGTTTATCTCCGGCTACAGCAATCGCTACTTGCCTGACACAGGGAATCCTTTACATGGCTAAAACTTTTCCTCTGCGCGACGCCGCAGAGATTCAGCAGGCGCTGCGCCAGCAGCAGGAAGTGGCGCTGGTAGACGTACGCGACGAGGCGCGCTATGCGCAGGGGCATCCGCTGTTCGCGGTAAACATTCCGCTCTCGAAGCTGGAGCTGGAGTGGCTGGATCGCCTTCCTCGCCACGATACGGCGATTACGCTTTACGACAACGGCGAAGGGCTGGCGCAGACGGCGGCGGAGCGCGCGGCGGCCTGGGGCTACACCAATATCACGCTGCTGAAAGATGATCTGACCGGCTGGAAGGCGGCGGGCGGCGAGCTGTTTATCGATGTGAATTCGCCGAGCAAGGCGTTTGGCGAGCTGGTGGAACACCACAATCATACGCCGTCGCTGGCGGCCGAAGAGGTCGATGCGCTGCTGCGCGACAACGCCGATGTGGTGGTGCTCGACGCGCGCCGCTTTGACGAATACCACACTATGTCGATTCCAGGCGGCATTAGCGTGCCAGGCGGCGAACTGGTGCTGCGCGTGCGCGATATCGCGCCCTCTCCCGCTACTACGGTGATCGTCAACTGCGCAGGCCGCACGCGCAGCATTATCGGCACCCAGTCGCTGGTCAACGCGGGTATCCGCAATCCCGTCTACGCGCTGCGCAACGGCACCATTGGCTGGACGCTGGCCGGTCTGGCGCTTGAGCAGCAGCAGAGCCGCCGCTACGGCGTCGTCAGCGAAACCGCGCAGCGTCATGCGGCGGCGCAGGCGCGTCAGGTGGCGGATCGCGCTGGAGTGGCGCGCATCGACGCCTCAACGCTGGCGCGCTGGCGGCAGGAGACGCGCACAACCTATCTGTTCGACGTGCGCGACGCCGACGAGTACGCCGCCGGGCATCTGCCGGGCAGTCGTCACGTGCCGGGCGGACAACTGGTGCAGGAGACCGATCACTACGCCAGCGTACGCGGCGCGCGTATCGTGCTGACTGACAGCGACGGGGTGCGCGCCAGCATGACGGCCTCCTGGCTGGCGCAAATGGGCTGGGAAGTCGCCGTGCTGGAGGGGCTGCAACCACAGGATTTCAGCGCCACTGGCGACTGGACGGCGCAGGTGCCGGCAGCGCCTGTGGCCGGGACGATCTCTCCGCAGCAGCTGAACGACTGGATAAAGCAGGGCGATACTCAGGTGCTGGATTTCACCACGCGCGCCAACCACGTTAAAAGCCATATACCCGGCGCCGCCTGGCTGCTGCGCTCGACGCTGCAACAACAGGGCAAGGCGGCGCTGCCGGCAGCCGAACGCTATGTCCTGACCTGCGGCAGCAGCCTGCTGGCGGGCTATGCGGTGGAACAGGTGGCGGCGCTGACCGGTAAGCCGGTCTTTGTGCTGGCAGGCGGCAATGCCGCCTGGCGCGGCGCCGGGCTGCCGACCGACGCTGGCGAAGAGGCGCTGCTCTCCCCCGCCATCGATCGCTATCGCCGTCCCTATGAAGGCACCGATATCGAACCGGCGGTGATGCAGGCCTATCTTGACTGGGAATATGGTCTGGTGGCGCAGCTGGATCGCGACGGCACACATGGCTTTCGCGTGCTGCGGCCGGAGAAACAGAGCGTAACGGCGTAACTCAACAGGGCGGCAGCGATGTCGCTCTTTTTTGTGCGCAGCGGTGCTTGCGTAAGCGTTGTAGATATTTTGAGGAGCTGCCTGAGAGATCAGGACGAAGAAAATGGTGGAGATAAGCGGGATCGAACCGCTGACCTCTTGCATGCCATGCAAGCGCTCTCCCAGCTGAGCTATACCCCCACATCTGGAATTGTTTTTTCAGTGCCAAATCGTTGGGATGCGATTTGGTGGAGCTAAGCGGGATCGAACCGCTGACCTCCTGCATGCCATGCAGGCGCTCTCCCAGCTGAGCTATAGCCCCGAACCGAAAAAACCGTCGGATGTTCTCGACGGACGGCATAATATGAAACCGCCCTCAGGGTGTCAACGGCAAAATCGAAAAGTGCGTTTGATCGCTGAAAAAGGCGGCAAATCCCAAATCGTAGTGTTTTCAGCCGCTTTTATTCAGCACCTAAAAAGCGGTCAACCTGTGTGGCGTCACGGCTCATTTTTTTCTGCTGCGCCAGGTTAAATTACGGTTACACAGCCTTTAGGATTTTTCTTGTTTTCCGTTAAAAGCCGTGTAAAACTTAGCCCGCTAATTAAGTGGTCATCGCTGCCCACCCTTTATTACAACACCATCCCTGTCACAACCATCAATAATATTAGAGATACTATGTCGCTGCATTCACCTAAAGAGATCGCTCAACTGGCGATTCAGGCTGGCGTCACTAAAAGCCGCGCCTCCATTCCGACATTATTAATTCTTGGCTTCATGGCTGGTGCCTTTATCGCTACCGGCTTCCTGCTTGACCTGCACGTGATTAACTCGCTGCCAGCGGACTGGGGCTCGTTTGGCGGCCTGCTCGGCGCAGCCGTCTTCCCGGTGGGCTTGATCCTGACCGTACTGGCAGGCGGCGAACTGCTGACCGGCAATATGATGACGATGCCGGTCGCCTGGTTTGCGCGTCGCATCAGCGGGTTCGCCGTGCTGCGCAACTGGTTCTGGGTCACTATCGCCAACTTTATCGGCAGCCTGGCCATCGCCTGGTTCTTCGGCCATATGCTCGGCATGACGGAAGGCGACTACCTGAAGAAGACCGTCGCCATCGCCAGTGCGAAAGTGCACGCCGACTTCCTGCACGCCTTTATCTCCGGCATCGGCTGCAACTGGCTGGTTTGCCTGGCGGTATGGCTCGCTTTCGCCAGTAAAGATGTAGTAGGGAAAATCTTCGGCATGTGGTTCCCGGTGATGGCCTTTGTCGCCATTGGCTTCCAGCACGTCGTCGCCAACATGTTTATTGTGCCTGCGGCTATTTTCGCCGGTCAGCTGAGCTGGGCAGAGTATCTGCCGAATTTCGTGGCCGTATTCCTGGGCAACGGCGTCGGCGGCGCAGTATTCGTCGGCCTCGCCTACTTCCTGGCTTTCCGTCCATCCGCTGAAGCGGTAGGCACGGCGCAGCCATGATCTGCCGGGTGCTTTTTGCCCTGGAGCAGAAAGCACCCATTCCGGTAACTTTCACGCTTAACGAATTGTTGTAATATGCACGGGTAATCATCAAACAGGGATTGTGCCGTGATAAAGGAATGGCTTACGCCACAAGAGCTGGCGAACGCAACCGGCTACAGCCGGCAAACCATTAATAAATGGATTAAACGCGAAAACTGGACGACTCGCGCCAGGCCCGGCGTTCAGGGCGGCAAAGCGCGACTGATCTACATTGATGAGCGTGTCGCGGCTTTTATCGACGCGACAAAACACCTTAACGAACCGCGCCTCTCTTATCTCCCCCAGCAGCAAAATCTGACGCAGCTGCTTTTACACTCTGTGCAGCAAATGACGCCCAAAGAGCAGGCGCAGCTTAATGCTTTTCTCTTGCGTGAAGGCGTTAAAGGCCTGCTGGCCTGTTTAGACACAAATGAAAAGACGTAACCGCTGGATAATCGATATGACTTGCCACAGGGTGACTTTCACGCGTTACGATTTCCTGTAATATGTAGAGCTAATGTATTGAACAGGGACAGCATCGTGAAAAAGGAATGGTTAACCCCCGAAGAGCTCGCGAACGAAACAGGTTATAGTCGGCAGACGGTGAATAAATGGATCAAGCGTGAAAACTGGACCACTACGCCGAAGCCCGGCGTACAGGGCGGTAAGGCGCGATTGATTCATATCGATGAGCGGGTAAAAAGCTTTATTCAGTCCATGCGTAACCTGAACGAGCCGAACGCGCCCTACGCTGCACAACAAAACTCGTTACCTGCGTTACTATTAAGTTCTGTACAGCAAATGACGCAGAATGAGCAGGATCTTCTTGCCGCGATGATTTTGCGCGAAGGGATAAAAGGCGTGCTGCAGCGGCTGGGCATTAGCGAAGAATAAAAAAACCGGAAGCATCGCGCTTCCGGTTTTTGTTTGTCAGGCCTGCGCTTCGCGTTCAGCGATGTAAGCCAGCGCTTTCTCAATACGCGCCACGCTACGGCGCTGTCCGATGGCTTCGACGGTAACGTCCAGGCCTGGGGATTGACCACCGCCGGTCACGGCGACGCGCAGCGGCATGCCAACCTTGCCCATTCCCACTTCCAGCTCATCCGCCGTGCTCTGAATCGCATGGTGAACGTTTTCTGCGGTCCAGTCGGTAATAGCGGCCAGTTTGTCGCGCACCACTTCCAGCGGCTGGCGTGCCACGGGGCGCAGATGTTTTTTCGCCGCGTCGGCATCGAACGCGTCGAACTCTTCATAGAAGTAACGGCAGGAAGCCGCCATCTCTTTCAGTGTTTTGCAGCGTTCGCCCAGCAGCGTGACCAGCTTCGCCAGTTCCGGACCGGTGCGGGTGTCGATATTCTGCTGTTCAATGTGCCACTGCAGATGGGTCGCCACGTATTCCGGCGCCATGCTGTTGATATAGTGGTGGTTGAGCCACTGCAGCTTTTCAGTGTTGAACGCGCTGGCGGATTTGCTCACCGCGTCGAGCGTAAACAGCTCTTTCATCTCCGGGATAGAGAAGATCTCCTGATCGCCATGGGACCAGCCCAGACGCACCAGGTAGTTGAGCAATGCTTCCGGCAGATAGCCGTCGTCGCGATACTGCATCACGCCGACCGCGCCGTGCCGCTTGGAGAGCTTTTTGCCGTCGTCGCCCAGGATCATAGAAACGTGGGCGTAGACCGGCACCTGCGCGCCGATCGCTTCCAGGATATTAATCTGACGCGGCGTGTTGTTGATGTGGTCTTCGCCGCGAATGACATGGGTAATCCCCATATCCCAGTCGTCAACAACGACGCAGAAGTTGTAGGTCGGCGAACCGTCGGTACGGCGGATAATCAGATCGTCCAGCTCCTGGTTGCTGAACTCGATCGGGCCGCGGATCTGGTCGTCAAAGATGACCGATCCTTCCTGCGGGTTGCGAAAGCGTACCACGCAGGGCTCATCCGCCGCATGATGGTCATGGCTGTCGCGGCAGCGGCCGTCATAACGCGGCTTTTCACCATTGGCCATCTGGGTTTCGCGCAGCTGTTCAAGACGCTCTTTTGAGCAGTAGCATTTATAGGCGGTGCCCGCTTCCAGCATCTCGTCGATGACGGCGTTGTAGCGGTCGAAGCGTTTGGTCTGATAGTACGGGCCTTCATCCCAGTCCAGGTTGAGCCAGTTCATGCCGTCCATAATAGCTTCGATGGCTTCCGGCGTTGAGCGCTCGAGATCGGTGTCTTCGATGCGCAGCACGAATTCGCCCTGGTGGTGGCGAGCGAAGAGCCAGGAGTAAAGCGCGGTACGTGCGCCGCCGACATGCAGGTAGCCGGTCGGGCTGGGCGCGAAGCGAGTTTTGATTTTCATTCAGCAGTGCCTTAAATGCGCAGGTTTTATGTCTGGATGACAAAAAACGGGTTAGACGCGAAAAACCGTGCGCACATTCTAGCACCTGGCGTTGAATCCTCAATGACCGTGCATTCACGCAAAGGCGTTAAGCCGTGGTTTTCTGCTAATAAAACCAGCATATTGGCTAAAAGCAGCGCGTGATGTCTAATTTTGAAGCGAACGCGCATTTTAGTTTTAAAAAGCGTTGACTCACTTCGAAGGATCCCTATAATGCGACTCCACACAGCGGGGGTGATTAGCTCAGTTGGTAGAGCATCTCCCTTACAAGGAGGGGGTCGGCGGTTCGAGCCCGTCATCACCCACCAC